>CAZCPB010000220.1:0-7666 GCA_964500365.1 uncultured Phycisphaeraceae bacterium | reverse complement strand
GGGTGCCCAGCGTGTTACCGGCACTTGCCGCGTGGTCGATCCCGGGACGTGCGTTCCGGGCGGACGTGGCCGCGCGCCGGGACGGGTCGCGTTACTTCCGCGGAGCGGAGGGAGCAGTCATGGTCAGCAAGGTCTGTGGTATGGGGGTCCTGATGGTGCTCGCGGGCACCGCCGGGGCCGAGATCATCGTGACGCCGACGTTCGTGAAGTCGTTCGAGGTCGGCGTGCCGACCTTCTCGGAGCGTGCCAGCCCGCTGGCGTGCTACTCGAACATCGACACGTTCAAGGGCACGGTGAACATCAACGGCGGCGCCACCAACCTCAGCGGCAACGTGATGACGAGGATGGTCGTCGACGACCTCAACATCGCGGGGGGTCCGAACACGCTCACCAAGCTCACGTTCAGCGTCGCGAGCCTGAACGAGTCCAACACCTCCGCCCGGGCCAGGATCCGCCTCTACGCCGACGACAACGACGGCGCGCCCGGCACCCTGATCGCCGGGTTCACCACGACCACGTTCACGTTCGGCCCCAACAGCGTCTCGCTGTACAGCATCACCATCCCCGCGACGGCCGTCCCCGGCAAGGTCTGGGCCGGGATCCTCTTCGACAACAACGGCGGGCTCACGGGGGCGGGAACGGCTCAGCTCAACAACGTCGGGCAGGGCGTCTTCGACCCGCCCGAGGTCGGCTCGAGCGTCGACCTGTACTTCCGCACGAGCACGTCCGGCTCGTTCCTCAACAGCAACCCCGCCGGCGGCGTCTTCTCCGGCGGCGGTGCCGGTCCCATCGGCAACTTCGGCTGGGAACTCATCCCCGCCCCGGGCGCGCTGGCGGCCCTGGGGCTCGGCGGGCTCGCGGCGGCGCGCCGTCGCAGGGCCTGAGCGGCATCACCACGGGCCGGCCCGCGCCGGCCCGCGGATTGGAGAGAGAGCCGGTCTCCGTAGCGGGCCGGCTCTCTTTCTGCGCGCACTCCTGGTGCGCACCCTCTTCGTGTGCCCTGCTCGCTCACCGCATCGGGTGCAGGCCGCGGGCTTCGCGCTCGCGGTTCCACCGCTCGAGCGCCGGCGGGTGCTCCTTCAAGAGCCGCACGAGCTGCGTCGGCGAACAGACCAGCCGGAGCCCCGCCTTCCGCGCGTCCTGGCCGCACGCCGCCAGCACGTCGAGCGCCTCGGCCAGGAGCGCCGGGAAGTCGCGGTGCCCGGGGTTGCACTCGATCCGACCGGCGCGGCAGCGCGACAGCCACAAAGGGCTCCGACACTCCCCGGGCGCCACGCCGTGCCGCACCTCGGTCGCCAGCGCCAGGCGCAGCCGGAAGAGCGCGACCCGCTGGTTCTCAACGGCGCTCCGCCGCTCCCCGGCGTGCGCCCGGATCCCCGTCGGCTCGTGTGTCAGGATCACCTTCGTCTCGACCTTGTTGCGGTGCTGGCCCCCCGGGCCGGACGATCGCCCCTTGCCCACGCGGCACTGGCCCAGCAAGTCGTCGTCGGCCAGTTGCGCCGGGTGCATCACGCCTCGTTCCACATCGTTGGCCCCCTCAGCACGCCGTGGTCGGCACGGCCCGCAGGTCCAGGCCGGCGTCCCGCCCCGCGTCCAGCAGCGGGAACGCCAGGCCCGCGATCATCGCCGCGTTGTCCACGCAGTAGCGGCGGGCGGGTAGAAAAAGTTCGATGCCCCTGGCCGCGGAGAACTCGGCGAGCTCCCGCCGCAGCCGCGAGTTGGCGCTCACGCCCCCGCCGACCAGCAGCGCTCGCGCCCCCGGGTGCGCGTCCGCGGCGCGTCCGAGCTTGAGAACCGCCGCGTGAACCGCGGCCCGCTGGAACGATGCCGCGAGATCGGCGCGCCGCGGCTCGGGCATGCCGTTCGCCGCGTGTGCTACGCGCGTTGACGCGCCCGGGACGCCCCGCGCGGCGTAGAGCAGCGCGGTCTTGAGCCCCGAGAACGAGAAGTCGAGCGACCCGGGCGCCAGGCGGCTCACCGGCAGCTCCACGGCCCGGTCGTCGGCGCCGGGCGTCGCCGCCAGCCGGTCGAGATTCGGCCCGCCCGGGAAGGGGATCCCCAGGATCGCCGCGGCCTTGTCGAAGGCCTCCCCCATCGCGTCGTCAATGGTCGCGCCGAGGCGAGCGACGGCCGTCCACGACTCGAGCCGGTACAGCGATGTGTGCCCCCCGGAGACCACCAGCCCGAGCGCGGGGAACATGGGGACTCGCGCCGGCTCCGCGCCGGGCTCCGTGAGCGTGGGCGAATAAAGGTGCGCGTGCACGTGATCGACGCCCACCAGCGGCACGCCCAGCGACCACGCCAGGGCCTTGGCCGCCGAGACCCCGACCAGCAGCGCGCCGATCAGCCCGGGCCGGTGGCCGACCGCGACCGCGCCCACGTCGCGGTACGAAAGCCCGGCGTCGCGCACGGCCCGGCGCACCACGGGCAGGACGCGCTCGGCGTGGGCGCGGCTGGCCAGTTCGGGCACGACGCCGCCGTACTCGGCGTGCACGTCATCCTGTGAGGCGACGACGCTCGAGCGCACCGGCCCGTCACGCTCGACGATCGCCGCCGCGGTCTCGTCGCAGCTGGTCTCGATGCCCAGGATGAATCGGGGCCCGGCGGGCACGGGCGGCCCGCCTACTGGTCGGCCGCCGGGGCGGGCTCGTTCGTGCGCTTGACCTCGGCGTCGATCAGCCACTTCTCGAGCGTGTTGCCGGTGATCGACAGCGTCGCCACCAGGTTGCCGTCCTTGTCGAAGACCTGGAGCTTGCCGCCCGTCACGTCGACCGAGTCGGGCCAGAAGTCCTCGGGGTTGGCCGGCGCCGCCGCCCCGGAATCGACCAGCGCTTCCTCGCGCCGCTCAAGGCGGATCAGCTCGCGCGTGAGCCGCTCGTGGGTCTGGCGGAGCCGCAGCAGTTCGCCCCCCGCGACCTGCTCGGTCTGGCCGGGCTCGCCGGTGGGCTTCCACTCGCCCGAATCGACGCGCACCTGCACGCCCTTCACCGCCGCGGCGAGCTGCTTGTCCTTGAGCTGGGTGAGGATCCACTCCGGATCGCTCCACCGCTCCTCGGCGACGGGCGCGGCGCCTGCGGGCCGCATGACCTCGATCTCCCGGCGCGTCTTGTACATCTCGATCAGCTCTTCGTCGGTCATCGGGACGAAGTACCCGGGGCTGGGATCGACGCCCCACGCGGCGCTGTCGTCGTCGCGCTGGATGCACCTGCCCGACGGCAGGTAGTACTTCTGCTCGGTGATCTTGAGCTCGCCCCCCGAGGGCAGGGGCAGCACGTTCTGCACGAGCCCCTTGCCGAAGCTGCGGGTGCCCACCACGACCGCGCGGTCGTTCTCGACCAGGGCCCCCGAGAGCACCTCGCTGGCCGACGCGCTCTGGCCGTTGAGCAGCACCGCTACCGGGAAGTCCGGGAGCGTCCCCTCGGCCTTGGCGGTCGCCACCTCCTCCGCGACCGCGCGCCCCTTGGTCGAGACGATCACGCCCTCGCGCAGGAACAGGTCGGCGATCTTGATCGCCTCCGAGAGCAGGCCGCCGGGGTTGTTCCGCAGGTCGAGCACCAGCCCGGCCAGCCGCCCTTCGCGCACGCCCGCGGACTCGAGCGCGGCCTCGAGCTCGTCCGCGCACCCGGGCGTGAACTGCGTGAGGCGCAGGTACGCCACCCGGCGCGCCGGGTCGATCGTGAACATCCACTTGTTCGCGTCCGCCTCCTCGCGGTGGAAGCCCTTCACGCTCTTGGTCTTGATGTGGTTGCGGGTGATGACGACCGGGAACTTCTCGCTCTTGCGCTCGACCGTCAGCGTCACCTCCGTGCCCGGCGTCCCGCTGAGCAGCTTGATGCACTCGTCCACGCTGAGCTCGTGCGTGCTCTTGCCGTCGATCTCGACGACCCTGTCGTCGGCCATCAGGCCGACCTTGTACGCCGGCGAGTCCTCCAGCGGCGACACGATCGTGAGCCACCCGTCCACGATGTTCACCGACGCCCCGATCCCCACGTACTCGCCCGTCAGGTCCTTGGTGAACTCGGTCTTCTTCGAGGGCGGCACGTACACCGTGTACGGGTCGTTCAGCGCCTCGATCATCCCGTTGATCGCGCCCGCCTGCATCGACTCGGTGTCGGGCGCCTCGACGTACCGCTGGTTCAGCACCTGCTGGATATCGATCAGGGGGTCGAAGAACCGGTAGTCGTCCGCCCGCTGCGTCAGCGCGGTCGTGGACGCGAGCACCACCGCCCCGACGGTACCGGTCAGGGCGGCGACGGAAACCAGGCGCGACTTGTTCACTCAGCACCTCCGCGAAGCACGGGGGATCCCCCCGTACCGGCCTCGAACGCAGGATTCTGTTCGGCTGAATCCTAGCCTGGGTCCACGTTTTTCGTGGTACCCGCTTCCCTGAGATGCGCTGCGCGGGGCGGGGTGTCACGCCGTGCGCTTGAACGAGACGGCCCTCCCCACCCCTACGCCCCCGTCAGGCGCCCGCGTGCCGGAGCGCCAGCAGCGAGTACGCCGTCACCAGCACCGGGTTGTCCTCCATCCACCGGTCCTTGTACGTCGTGAAACTCCCGTCGGCCTTCTGGAGCGAGGCGAGCTTGGCGACCAGGTCCGCGGCCCAGTCGCGTTCCGCCGCGGCCCCGTCTTTTCCGATCACGCTCAGGCGCGATGCGCCCCAGGAGTGCAGCGCCCGCGCGAAGGTGACGTAGTAGTAGTACATCCCTTCGAGCCCCACGTTCGGGTTCTCGTCCACGGTGTAGTTGCGCCGGATCCATTCGTGCGCCGCGACCACCCGCGGGTCGTCGCGCTTCAGCCCGGCGTAGAGGTAGCTCTTGAACCCGGCGTAGGTCATCGAGCCGTAGGCGCGCAGCCGGCTCACGTTCGTGCCGTCGTCGAGCGTCTCCTCGACCGTGCCCCCGTACGACTGCCCGCTGCCCACCTTGTCGCGCCCCTCGCTGGTCGCGTAGATGAAGCCGCCCTGCTTCGACCCCCTCGCGTACGCCATGTCGTTGACCGAGCCGAGCATCTGCACGCGCTGCAGGAAGACCAGCGCCCGCTGGAACGCCGGGTCGCTCGACTCGACCCCCGAGTCGTGCAGCCCCTGCAGCACGAAGGCGGTGTTGGAGAGATCGGGCCGGCCGCTGCGCCCGTACCCGAACCCGCCGTAATACGGGTGGCTCTTGTCCACCACGGCCGCGCTGTCGGCGAGCCCCTCGTGCTCGACGGCACCCTCGCCGTACTGCAGCGAGCGCAGAAAGTCCTGCGCCGGCCTGATCGCGGCGCGGGCCTCGGGCGTGTTTACGCGGGCGAGCGCCGACAGGCAGATCGACGTGTTGTAGCTCGGCAGCACCTTGTCGTAGATCCCGCCGTCGGGCTGGCGGTAGGAGAGCATGAACTTCACCGCGTCGGCGACCGGCTTGTCCTGCGCCGAGTACCCCTCGCCGACGAGCAGCCCGTTGACGATGAGCCCCGTGATCGCCGGGAACGTCGGGCCGGCGGGGTTCACCGCCCAGCCCCCGCTCCTGGCGTCCTGCTGCGTGAACAGGTACGCCGCGGCCTTTCTGGCGACCTCGACCGCCTTCGGGTTCGAGCCGGGGGCCGGGGGCTGGCGGCGCCGCGTCAGAACCCCCGCCAGCGCCGGGCTCGCCGCCGCCGCGACACCCAGGGCCACAAACTCCCGACGGGTCAGTGCATTCATGGCGCGGTCCTTTCGCGTTGATCCGGCGCGGCCCGGCGAACCCGGTCGAGAACGATAGCCGCGCCCGCCACCGCCGCGGTCTCGATGCGCATCGCGTGAGGCCCGAACGACGCGAACACCGCGCCCGCCTCGCGCGCGGCGCGCCGCTCGCCCTCGGTCCACCCTCCCTCCGGTCCGACGAGGATGCGCACAAGTCCCCCGTTCCCCCCTGCCGGCCGGGCCGCGTCCACGCTCCCCGCCCCGGCGTCGGCGAAAATCGCCGAGCCCTCCCTCAGCGCCGCCGTGAGATCTCCCCCGGCGCCGAACTCGAGGAGCCACGCACGCCCGCACTGCTTCGCGGATTCGACGGCGATGCGCTCCAGCCGCGCCCGCTTCGGCGCGGTCGGCTCGGCGACGGAGCGCTGGGCGTGCAGCGGAGCCCACGCGCACGCGCCGACCTGCGAAAGCTGGTCGATCATCTCGCCCAGGCGCCCGCCCTTGGGCACCGCCGACCACACCTCGAGGCGCACACGCGGGCGCGCGACCGACTCCGCCCGCCCGACGAGCAGCTCGAGCTCCCAGCCCTTCGACCTCGGGTCCTTGCGGACCGCCTCGATCCGGCACGTGGCCATCAACCCCCGCCCGTTCAGCAGCTCGACCGGGTCCCCCGGCGCGCACCGCTTCACCCTCGCGGCGTGCTGGGCTTCCTCGCCCGTCACGATCACCCGCTCGCCCGTCGTGACGCTGTCGAAAGCGGTGAAGACCCTGTGATCGCCCATGATGACCCGAATCCCCGGCCCGGTAACCGTCGTTCGTCCTTGAGTCGGGGCCGGTGCGCTCCGATGATCAGCGATACCGGCCCATGCCCAGCGCGACCGAGTCCAACCAGAATAGCGAGAGCCTCGACACCCGCGTCGGTACGCTGCTCCAGGAAGCCCTGGACGCCGCCACGCACGTCGAGGACGGGCTCGCGTCGCCCAGGACGCCGGGCGCGATGGGCGCCGGCGATCCGGTCCCGACGCGCGAGGCCGCCGCGCCCCCCTCTTGCGACGCCGCGACCACCGAGAACGACATCGACCAGCTCGACGACGACCTGGCCAGGCTGACCCAGTCGCTGATTCAGGGCGAAACCATTTCGCCCACCGCGGTCCCGCCCCCGCAGGCCGGGACGGAGTCGCGGGACGTGGTCGGCGCGCGCCCCGGAAACTCGCCCCCCGCCTCACCGGCCTCCGAGAACTCGCCGCGCGAAGCCGTGGGGCAGGCTCCCGCAGAGCGTTCTTCCCGCGAGGCGACTGAGGCCACGCCGAGCAACTCGGCACCGAGCGACAGCACCTCAGATCGAGCCCTCGAAAGCCGCGAGCCGCGCGCCGCGCCGCCCGCCCAGCACTCGGTCGCGAGCACCGCGCGGCCCGCCGACGCAGCCCCGGCGGCGACGCGGCCCGCGTCGTGGACCAAGCCCCTCACCACCGCAACGGTCTCGGTGCTCTCCGCGCCCCTCGCCTCGGCGCCCCGCATCGTCCGCGACACGGTGGGCTGGTTCGCGCTGTGGACGCTGTTCCTCGCCGCGTGCGTCTGGGCGTACGTGCTGTTCGTTCACAAGCCCGCCAAGCCCCACGGGCACGCGGCCCCTCTCGGCCTCGTCACCGAAGAACGGCCGACAGCCCGCGAAGGCTCGCCACAGCCGGGCGCTCCCGACATCACCCCCGACGGCGATGCCGCCCGCGCGGGTCACGACGAGCCCGGTCATCACTGATCCCGCGTGATTCAGCCCTCGCCCGCGGCAACCGCGCGGTCCAGCAACGTCCCCACTACCCGCAGCCGGTACGACTCGTCGGTGAACGCCGACGGACGCGCGGGCGGCGCGATCGGACCGGGGTCCGGGGACGCCGGAGCGACGCGGACCGTCTCGCGTGCCGACGTGTCGATGGCGCCGCGGGGCGCGGCGGCGCTCGTCGACGGCCGCGCCGCAGCCGCCGTGCGCGGCCGCCGCGGCGAGGCCGAGGC
>CAZCPB010000219.1:0-7688 GCA_964500365.1 uncultured Phycisphaeraceae bacterium | reverse complement strand
GCGCCCGTCGTGTCCGGGGCGTCGTTCAACTGGGCCACGCTGACCGGCTCGGGGACGCTGGTCACCGCCGACCGCGACGACGGCCAGGACGTGCAGGCGCTGGTGAACGGGAACCTCGCCAACGGCGACGGCCTGAACGTCAAGGTCAACTCGAGCGCCCTGGGGATGAGTCTCATCCTCCACGAGGATTTCGCGACCGACCCCGCCGCGGCCAACTCGAGCTTCACGATCACGGGCGGCGGCGCCCTCTTCCAGCTCGGCCAGGACGTCACGGCGCTCCAGCAGGTCAACCTCGGCATCGCCTCGACCGCCGCGTCGAACCTCGGCGCGACCCAGATCAACGGCGCCATCGAGTTCCTCAGCTCGCTCAAGAGCGGGCAGGCCAACTCGATCTCCGCGAGCGTCGCCCGCAGCGACTTCGCGCCCGGCTCGGACATCCTCAACAGCGCGATCGACGAGATCTCGCTCCTCCGCGGGCGCCTCGGCGCGTTCGGGCGCAACACGCTCGAGACCAACGTGCGGTCGCTCCAGTCGTCGTTCGAGAACCTGAGCGCGAGCGTCTCGGTGATCCGCGACGCCGACTTCGCGTCCGAAACGAGCCAGCTCACCCGCGCCCAGATCCTCTCGAGCGCGGGCACCGCGATCCTGGGCCTGGCCAACCAGCAGTCCCAGCAGGTCCTGCAGCTGCTGGGCTGATCCGTCGGGCGCAGCTCCTCCACCCGATAACCCGAGAGCCCCCGGCCAAACGCCGGGGGCTTGCTGCTTTCGGGACCGGGAGATCACCTCACGGGCCGGGAAACTTCACTTTTCTCGGCGCTGGCAGAACCCCGTCGCTCAACTGACCCTCCATCTGATCCGATCCTCACGACGTTCCGGGTGATCCACCCGGGTCTGCGTCGGGCCGGTACGGATACCGGTCCGGCGCGCGGGGTCCGGCGGCGTTCGTCGGGCCTCCCCGCGGGGAAACGTTCCCCTCGGGCGAGTGACCGGCGGCGAAAAGAAGCCCCGCCCATCGGATCGAAGCACACGGAGGTCCCTTCCCCATGAGTCGCATCAACACGAACGTCACCTCGCTGATCGCGCAGCGCGTGCTGGGTCGAAACCAGTTCGACCTGCGCACCGCCCTCGAGCGCCTCTCGACGGGCATCAAGATCAACCGCGGCAAGGACGACCCCGCGGGCCTGATCGCCAGCGAAAACCTCGGCGCCGAGATCAAGGCGACCAACGCCGCCATCGGCAACTCCGAGCGCGCCGACCAGGTCGTCAACATCGCCGAGTCCGGCCTGCAGGAGGTCTCGAGCCTCCTGACCGAGCTCCAGGGCCTGGTCACCGCCACGGCCAGCAGCGCCGGCCTCTCCGCCGAGGAGAAGCAGGCCAACCAGCTCCAGGTCGACTCGATCCTCCAGACCATCGACCGCATCGCCAGCGCGACCAACTTCCAGGGCATCAAGCTCCTCAACGGCAACTTCGATTTCAAGGTCTCCGGCGTGGCCTCGGGCGTCAGCGACTACCGCGTGAACGCCGCCAAGTACGGCTCGACCGCCCTCAACGTCGACGTGCTCGTCACCGGCTCGGCCCAGCAGGGCGGCCTGTTCCTGTCCTACGGCGGCGCCAACCTCGACCTCGGCGGCGCGACCTCGTCGTTCGTCCTCGAGATCGGCGGCGCCCTGGGCAGCCGCCAGCTCACCTTCGCCTCGGGCACCAGCCTGGCCAACATCGTCAGCCAGATCAACACCTTCAAGGACGTCACCGGCATCGAGGCCTCGACCTCCGGCACCGGCATCAAGCTCTACAGCACCGACTTCGGCTCGTCCAAGTTCGTCTCGGTCAAGGTCGTCGACGACGGCGGCATCAGCTCGACCGGCCTGGGCGTGTACAACCTCGAGGCGCAGAACTTCGGCGCCGCCAACACCACCCGCGTCTCCTCCTTCGCCGCCGCGACCAACACCATCACCGACAACGGCCAGGACGTCAAGGCCACCATCAACGGCATCACCGCCACCAGCGACGGCAAGACCGCCCGCATCAACACCGACTTCCTCGACGTCGAGATGACCCTCACCAACTCGACGTCGCAGACGCTCGGCAGCGTCGGCTCGGGCTCGGCCCTGTCGATCGTCTCGGGCGGCGCCGACTTCCAGCTCTCCAGCAAGGTGGACATCGCCGGTCGCGTCAGCCTCGGCCTGTCCAACGTCGCCATCCGCAACCTCGGCACCAGCGCCCTGGGCACCCTCGACAAGCTCGGCCAGGGCAAGAGCCTCAACCTGGTCAGCGGCAACCTGACCGAAGCCCAGAAGGTCGTGTCGGAGGCCGTCAAGCAGGTCTCGTCGATCCGCGGCAGGCTCGGCGCGTTCCAGAAGAACGTGATCGGCGCCACCATCCGCAGCCTGGGCATCGCGGTCGAGAACACGACCGCCGCACAGTCGGTGATCCGCGACGCGGACTTCGCCAGCGAGACGGCGTCGCTCACCCGCAGCCAGATCCTCAGCTCGGCCGCGACCAACATCCTCTCGATCGCCAACACGCAGCCGCAGGCCGTCCTGCAGCTCCTCGGCTAATCCGAGCCTGACCTCCGTGTAATTCGAGGCCCCGGGCTCGCCGGCCCGGGGCCTTCTTTCCATTCGGGAGGCCGACGCGCAGTTCCCGCGCCGCCGAATATCTCTCCCGCCGCCGCCCCACCGACCGATGGTCGGTTTCCTTGATCGTCGAGGCGGCCAACCCGCGACCCCGACGCCGCCGCGGCAGGCCCGCAGGCCCCCGACGGCCCATCGCCCCCGCCCTGCAGACGCTCTCAGCGGCCTTCGCCGGCTACCTCCGCGTCGAATGCGGGCTCAGCCGCAACACGCTCACCGCGTACCTGCACGACCTGCGTCTGCTCCTCGAGGACGTCTCGGCCGCGGGCGCCTCGGATGCCCGAACGATCACGGCCCGCATGCTCGCGACTCACTTCGCGGACTTGAAGTCGAAACGCTCGCTCAACGGCTCCTCGGTCACCCGGCACCTTGCGTCCGTCCGGGTCTTCTTCCGATGGCTGCGGGCACGCAACGACATCGAGGAGAACCCGGCCGACCTGCTCGACCGGCCGACCCGCTGGAAAAAGCTCCCCGACGTGCTGTCGCCCCGGCAGGTCGCCGGCCTGCTCGAGGGCGCGGGGGGAAACGCCGAAGCCGCCGGCGGCGGAGGTCCCGCCGCGGGCGCCCGCCACCGCCTCGAGCTCCGCGACCGCGCGCTCCTGGAACTCATGTACGCCTCCGGGCTCAGAGCCAGCGAAGCGGCCGGCGCGTCGCTCACCGACTTCACCGAAAACCTCGGCGTCGTCCGTGTCACGGGCAAGGGGAACAAGCAGAGGCTGGTCCCGGTGGGAAAGCCCGCGGCCCGCGCGATCGGCGAGTACCTGCGGGACTGCCGCCCGCGCCTGCTCAGGCCGGACGGGCGCGACAAGGGGCGGCTCCTCCTCTCGCACACCGGCCGGCCGCTCGAGCGCGTCGCGGTCTGGCAGATCGTCAAGCGCGCCGCCTCCCGCGCCGGCGCGCCCGGCGCGCACCCGCACACGCTGCGCCACAGCTTCGCCACGCACATGCTCGTCGGCGGGGCCGACCTCCGCGTGGTCCAGGAGATGCTCGGACACGCCGACATCTCGACCACGCAGATCTACACCCACGTGGACCGCTCACGACTCAAGAGCGTGCACGAGAAGTATCACCCGCGGTCGAGAATGCGGGCGTGATGGTGGAGCGGCGGATCGCGAGCCGCGCCGGCCTCACGCGACCGAGCCGAGGAACGCCGCCAGCACGTCCCGCGCCGCCACCAGGTCCTTTTTGTCGATCATCTCGGTCACCGTGTGGATGTAGCGCGTCCCCACGGTGATGCCGACGGCCCGCGCCCCCGCCGCCGCCTGCTGCGCCGCGGCCCCGTCCTGCCCGCCCGCGGCAAGTATGGTCCGCTGGTACGGGATCTTGCGCTTCTTGGCGAGGGACTCGAACTCGGCCACCAGCGTGTGGTCGCTGATGAACGAGCTGTCCTTGATGTGCAGCCCGAACCCCTTGCCGTGAATCGTCACGGTCTCCTCGTCGGGCACGCCCGGCGTGTCGCACGCGAGCGTGACGTCGATGCCCAGGCCGATGTCGGGCTGCACGGCGTGCGAACTGGTCCGCGCCCCGCGCAGACCGACCTCTTCCTGCGTCGTGAACGCGACGAAGATCTCGCACGAGTTGCCGCTCTTCGACGCCTCGAGCGCGCGGACCGATTCGACGCCCAGCCAGCACGCGACGCGGTTGTCGAGCGCCTTGCTGACGACCTTCGCGCCGACCTCGATGCACGGCTCGTCCATGACGACGTAGTCGCCGATCTTGATCTTCTTGTTGACCTGGTCCGCCGTCATGCCGACGTCGACGAAGAACTCCTTGACCTCAGGGATCTTCTCGCGGTCCTTGGGGCTCGAGATGTGGACCGGCCTGCCCCCGGGGTTCATCACGCCCCGCAGGTCCCCGGAGTCGGTGCACACCAGCACGCGCCGCGAAAACAGGTTCCGCGTGTCGAACCCGCCCGCGGGGTTCATCCACAGGAACCCCTTCTTGTCGATCGCCGTCACATAGAACCCGATCTCGTCCATGTGGCAGAGAAGCATCACCCTGGTGGGACGCTCGGCGCCTGCACGCCGCCCCGGCTTCGAGCCCTTGCCCGGCTTCGACCCTTTGCCGGGGCGCGGCCCGCGACGGCAGATCAATGACCCGAGCGCATCGGTCCGCACCTCGTCGAAGAGGCCGTCCACTTCCTTCTCGATGAGCGCCCGCACCCGCTCCTCGCGCCCGGGCACGCCCGGCGTCTCGCACAGCCGCTTCAGCAGATCGAAGTTCACGCATCGGTCCTTTCGCTTGTCGCGGCATCCCCGCCGCGGGAACGGACAGGGTACCGTGCGCGGGCGGGGCGTGCAGGCCCGCCCGTGCGCCCGCGCCGTCCGTTACAATCCCGGCATGGCCCGCGCCAGCCCGCTGCTCAAGCTGCACCAGGAGGCCGAGGCGGCGCTGCGCGTGTACGGCCCGCCGTCGAGCGACCCCGGCGACACGATCCACCTCGTCGAGACCTTCGGCGATCTCGACCTCGAGTACGCCGCGCTCCGCAAGCACTGCGTGCTCCTGGACCAGCCCCACCGCGGCGTGCTCGAGTTGAAGGGCGCCGACCGCCTCGACTTCCTCAACCGGATGGTCACCCAGGACCTCAAGGGCATCCCGCCGTTCAGCGTGCGCCGCGCCTTCTGGCTCAACCGAAAGGGCCGGATCGACTCGGACCTGCGCATCATCGACCTGCCGTCTCGCACGCTGCTCGACATGGACGCGCACGCCGTCGAGCGGACGCTGGCGGGGCTCTCGGCGTACATCATCTCCGAGGACGTCGCGGTCCGCGACATCACCAGGCAGACGCACCGGCTCGCGCTGCACGGGCCGACGTCCACCGCCCTGCTCCGCGACCTCGCGGACTTCTCGACCGGCGCCGACGCCAGCGGCCCCGCACTGCCCGACCTCACGCCAGACCGCGCGTGCACGGTGGCGATCGCCGGGCACGAAGTCGTGGTGGACCGCGACGATGCGACCGGCGAGATCGGGCTCGAACTGACGGTCGCGTCCGACGCCGCCCTCGACGTCTTCCGGGCTCTCATCGACGCCGGCGCCGACCGCGAGACCGGCGCCGCGGCGCTCTCGCCCACGCGCTCGGCGGCGCTGGCGGGGCGCGTGCGCCTCCGACGCGCGGGCTGGCACGCCTTCAACATCGCGCGGATCGAGAACGGCCGCCCCCTCTACAACATCGACTTCACGCCCGACTCGCTGCCGGCCGAGACCGGCGTGTTCGCCGACCGCGTCTCGCTCACCAAGGGCTGCTACCTCGGGCAGGAGATCGTCGCGCGGATGCACTCGCGCGGCCACCCCAAGCGGGTGCTCGTGTCCCTCGCCCTCGAGCGCCGCATCGACGCGGCGACCGGCGAGCCCCTCCAGCCCGAGAGCGCCGCGTTCGTGCACCTCCCGCGCCAGGACGACCGGCCCGGCGAGGCCGTCGGCGTCGTGACCAGCTCCGCCGTGAGCCCGCTCATGGGCGGCACGCCCGTCTGCTTCGCGCAGGTGAAGTTCGAGCACGCCGGCGCGGGGACGGGGCTGGAGGTGGCCGTGGGCACGGAGCGGCTGAGGACGACGGTCCGCGAGACGCTGCGGTTCGTGGAACGCTGACCCGGGAGAGCGGCGTCGCCCTTCACGCCCCGGCGAGCGCGGGCGCGGGGTCGTCCGACAGCACCACCGGCAGCGTCTCGACCGACGGGCGCCCCCGCCTCCAGGCGTCGTGCACCCTGAACTCCTCGCGGGCCTGCGGCGCGTCGAGGCGCAGGTGCGCCCCGCGCGATTCCTCCCGCCACGCCGCGGACCGCGCCACGATCGCGCCGACCAGCAGCATGTTCTGCGTCTCCCACCCCGCGGGGTCGTCGAAGATCTTGTCGAGCGTGTAGCGGGCCCAGAAATCGAGCATCTCCGTCACGTCGCGGAGCTTCGCGCCCGTCCGCTCGATGCCGACGTTCTTCCACGTCGCCCAGCGCAGGCTCGAACGCACGTCCTCGAGGTCGAGCTCGCCGTGGTCGCTCGGGCGGATGTCGCTCACGATCGGGATCGGCGCCTGCCGGGCCGGGCCGCCCCGCCCGTTCTTCATCTCCGCGCACACGCGCCCGGAGATCTCGCCCATCACGAGCCCCTCGAGCAGCGAGTTGCTCGCCAGGCGGTTGGCACCGTGCAGGCCCGTGCTGGCGGCCTCGCCCGCGGCGTAGAGCCCCGGCACGTCGGTGCGCCCGCAGAGGTCGGTCCGCACGCCCCCGATCGTGTAATGCGCCGCCGGGTGCACCGGGATCAGGTCGGTCGAGGGGTCGAGGTCGAACCGGCGGAGCAGTTCCGCAATCCCCGGGAAACGCGCGGTGAACCCGGTCAGGTGACGGCAGTCGAGCCACACGTGCTTGCCGCCCTGCTTGGCCAGCTGGCGCACGATCGCCTGGCTGACCACGTCGCGCGGCGCGAGTTCAGCCAGCGGGTGCGCATCGACCATGAACCGGTGCCCGCCGGCGTCGAGCAGGTGCGCGCCCTCGCCCCGGACCGCCTCGCTGATGAGCGACCGCGCCGCGCCGGGCAGGTACAGCGTGGTGGGGTGGAACTGGACGAACGCCATGTCCGCCAGCGAAGCCCCCGCGCGGTACGCCATCGCCAGACCGTCGGCGGTCGCCACCGGCGGGTTCGTGGTTTCGCGGTACAGGACGCCCGCCCCGCCGCTGGCCAGGATCGTGGCCTTCGCCCAGATCACCTGGAGCCCGTAGCGCGGGTGGTGCGTGATGGCGCCCATGACGGGCGCGCCGGGCTCGGCGGAGGGCGTGATCAGGTCGAGCGCAAAGCAGTGCTCGAAGAGACGGACGCCTGGCGTGGCCCTCGCCCGCTCGAGCAGGCACCGGGCAAGCTCGCGACCGGTCGCGTCCCCGTCGGCGTGAACGATCCGCGCCATCGAATGCCCGCCCTCGCGCCCCAGGGCCAGTTCGCCCGACGGCGCGCGGTCCAGCCGGAGGCCCCACTCGATCACTTCGCGCACCCGCGCGGCGCCCTCGCGGACCGTCAGCGCCGCCGCCGGCGCATCGCACAGCCCGGCCCCCGCCGCCAGCGTGTCGTCCGCGT
>CAZCPB010000218.1:0-7714 GCA_964500365.1 uncultured Phycisphaeraceae bacterium | reverse complement strand
GCCTCGGGTGGAGCGAGTCTTCGAGCGCAACCCGTGGAACCCGGCGCATCGAGAACGCCGAAGCCGCGCCGCGGGCGATCGCCGGCGCCTTCAAAGGCTCTGCGTCATCTGCTGCCGCCCGCTGCGCGGGCTTTGGCGATAGGCCAGACTCGCGTCCACGGGCTTGCTCGAAGACTCGCCGCGCCCGAGGCTACCGGCTTGCCACCCGCTGCGCGGGTTCAAGGTCGCCTCGGGTGAAGCGAGTCCTCGAGCGCAACCCGTGGGCGACGAGCCGCCCTCCGTGTCTTGAGCCCGCGCAGCGGGCGCTGGCCGTTAGCCTCGGGTGGAGCGAGTCTTCGAGCGCAACCCGTGGAACCCGGCGCATCGAGAATGCCGAAGCCCGCGCCGCGGGCGGCAGCCGTCAATCCGCCCCGAGGAACCTCGGATCAAACGGCACACCGTGCTTCTCGAGCAACACCCGCAACTCCTCCAGGAACGTCTGCTTCCTGTGGTGCTCGGCCTGCCCGTCGATGTACTTTCTGACCGCACCCTCGCGCGACTTGCTGACGCTGAAGATGCTGTACCCCGCCTGCCATTGGAAGTCGCGCTGTGTTGAAAACGTCTCGCGGAGCCATCCCGACGATCCGGCCTTGATCGCACGCACGAGGTTCGAAGGCGCCACATCGGGCTTCGCGGAGACGAGCCAGTGCGAATGGTCCTCGACCCCGCCCGCCGAGAGGAGCGTCCCGCCGTGCTCGCGCACGATCCCGCCGATGTACGAATCCAGGCGCGGCCGGATTTCCGGGTCGATCGTCGGCTCGCGGTTCTTCGTGGACGTAACGATGTGATATTCGAGGTTGGCGTAGGTGTGGCCCATGGGGGAAATCCGCTTGCGGGAAAACGCGGTAAGGAGGGCGCAAATGCCCGAGTCCGGCAGTCGCCCGCCGCGCGGGCTCAACGAGGATACAAGAAAAGAAAAATGTGCTCCCTCTCATCCACGGGTTCCGCGACGCCGCGACGGCGTCGCTCCACCCGAGGCTAACGGCTTGGCACCCGCTGCGCGGGTTGCGGTCGGCACTGACCGCGACGACTCGAAATCTCGTCGTCGGCGTGAAAAATCCCCCTTGACACACCCTTGAACAATCGTTCAAATGTCCTTGAACGATCATTCAAGGACGCCCCTGACCGCCCCGCCCCCCAACCCCCCGCCCGAGGCCGCCGACCCCGCCAGCACCCGCGAGCGGCTGCTGGCGACCGCGTTCCGGCTCTTCCACGAGCAGGGGTACCACGCGACCGGCGTCGCGACGATCCTGCGCGAGGCGGGGGTCAACGCGGGGTCGATGTATCACCTGTTCCCGAGCAAGGAGGCGCTGCTCATCGGCGTGCTCCAGTACGCCCTCACGCAGCTGGTGCCGCAGGTGATGGGCCCGGCCGAGGCGCGCAAGACCGACCCGATCGAGCGGGTCTTCGGCCTGCTCGACCAGTACCGCGACATGATGGTCTTCCTGGGTTGCCGCATGGGCTGCCCGATCGGCAACCTCGCGCTCGAGGTGGCCGACGACAACCCCGAGGCCCGCCGGCTGATCGATGCCAACTTCAAGAACTGGGCGAACCACGTGCGCTCGTGGCTGGATGCCGCGGGCGAGCGCCTGCCGCGAACGGTGGACCGCACGCAGCTGGCCCACTTCATCCTCACGGTGATGGAGGGCGGGATCATGCAGGCCCGGGCCCGGGCGAGCCTGGCGCCGTACGACGAGTCGGTGGCTCAGCTGCGGGCGTACTTCGATTCGCTCGAGGCCCTCGCACGGCTCGAGAACGGGTCGGCGCGGCCCGCGAGCCCGCCGCGCGGCACCGCCACGGCAATCTCTCGAAACCGCGCGAAAGCCGCGAGTTCGCGCCCGCGCGAACGCACCGGCAACAAACCCAGGCGTCCAACCCCCTCGCGCCGGCGCAAGCGCGCCGGGTAGAGGAGTCTCGTTCCCACTTTTCACGAGGAGTCCGCATCATGCCAGCGAAAGTCGTTCACTTCGAGATCGGTTGCCGCGACGCGGCAAAGAACAAGGAGTTCTACGCCAGGCTGCTCGGCTGGGAGTTCCAGGCCTTCGGGCCGTCGGTGCAGATGGTGATGAACACCGCCGGCGCCAATTCGATCGGCGGCCACCTCAACCAGCTCGGGCACGAGCCGCACAACTACACCGTCTTCTACGCCGAAGTGGACGACCTGAAGAAGACGATCGACCAGGCATCCAAGCTCGGCGGCAAGCAGGTCGTACCGCCGACGGAGGTCCCGGGCATGGGCCACTTCGCGTGGATCAGCGATCCGGAGGGGAACATGCTGGGGCTGTGGAAGGCGGCGCCGCAGGGTTGAGACGAAACAGCCGCTTCATAGGTCCTGTGGGCTCCTTGGAACCGCAGGACCCACAGGATCTATGGAGCGCACCCCTCACACACTCGCCGAGGACTCACGCATGACAAATGACGCACCGGGCGTGCCGCGGTTCCGATGGTTCATCGGCGCGTGCATCGTGCTCATTCTCATGGGCGTCGCGCACGCCGTCGCCGCGAACTTCGGCAAGGTCCCCGAGGGCGAGGACTGGGCGACGTTCGACCGGCTGGCCCGGACGCTCGTGGTGCCCGACGTGAACCGCACGATGGAGCAGGTCGAGCGCGGGTTCGGCTGGTTCTTCACGCTCGCGTCGGTGGTGATCGCGGCGGGCGGGCTCGTGCTGCTCCCGATCGCCCGGCGCGAGCCGGCGATCGTGCGGCGGCTGGCCGTCGTGTACACCGCGGGCTGCGCCGCGTTCCTGGCCGTCTCGCTGGTGTACTGGTTCATTGTCCCGACCTCGTTCCTGTCGCTCTCGATGATCCTGTTTCTCGTTTCCTCATTCCGTGATGGGAGGGCGCGGCCGGCATAGGCCGCGATCCCGCCGCACGCCCGTCACGATCCGCACCGCACGGACGCCCTTCGCACCCGGAGTTCCCATGCCTCTCGCTCACGTTCTCGTTGCCTCGCTCCTGACCATGCTCTCGCCGGCGCAGCCGCCGCAGAAGTCGCCCGACGCCCGCCCCGAGCCCTCCGCCGCGGCCCCCGCGCCGGCCACCATCAACACCGACCCCCTCGTCCACGAGGCGACCGTCAACGCGCCGCCGGAGGAACTGTGGCGGGTCTTCACCACCGGCGAAGGGTTCAGGAACCTCGGCGTCGCCAAGGCCGAGATCGACCTGCGCGTCGGCGGCCAGATACGCGCTCACTACAGCCCACAGGGCGTCCTCGGCGACGAGGGGACGATCGTGAACGAGATCCTCGCGTACGAGCCGGAGCGGATGATCTCGTTCCGGATCCACACGCCGCCCAAGGGCTTCCCCTTCATGGAGGCGTACAAGGGCACGTGGTCGGTCGCGACGTTCACCGACCTGGGCGACGGGCGCACGCACGTGCGGTTGGCGGGGATGGGCTACACCGCCGGCGAGGAGAGCCAGAAGATGCGCGCGTTCTTCGAGACCGGCAATGCGTACGTCCTGAAGAAGCTGCAGGCGGCGTACGACTCGTCCGCCGCGCCGCCGTCGGGCCCCGCGCACGCCGCGGACCCGCTCGGGCCGATCGAGCTCCAGGCCGTCATCCTGGCGACGCGCGAGGAGGCGTGGAAGATGTACACGACCAGCGCGGGGTGGAAGAAGTTCCTCGGCGTGAACTCGAAGATCGAGGCCGAGGTGGGCGGGCCCTTCGAGATCTACTTCGGCGCCGACAACCCCGAGGGATCGCGCGGCAGCGAGGGCTGCAAGGTCCTCTCCCTCGACCCCGGCGCCATGCTCTCGTACTCCTGGAACGCCCCGCCGCACCTGCCCAACGCCCGGGCCGAGCGCACGTGGGTAGTCGTGAACTTCGATGAGCTGTCGGGCAACCGGACCCGCGTCCGCGTCAAGCACATGGGCTTCGCCGAGAAGGCCGCGGAGCACCCCGAGCACGGGGAGGAATGGAGAAAGACCCGCGCGTACTTCGCGGCGGCGTGGCCGAAGGTGATGGCGATGTTCCAGGCGAGACTCGAGCACCCGGGCGCGCCGACCGGCGACGCGACGAGCGGCACCCCGTGACGGCGCCGCGGAACCACCCGGCGCCGCGCCGCGAAGGATTCATCGATGTACTGCCGAGCGTGCACCTACGACCTCTCCGGCGCGGCAGGGCGCTGCCCGGAGTGCGGGCGGGGGTTCGACCCCGCCGTCCCACGCACGTACCTCCGCTCGCTGTGGTGGCGGCGGAGCCGCCGGTGGGTCTTCCTCGCCGGCGCGGTGGCGCTCGTGTACATCGTGGCGCCCCGCGGCTACGTGAAGGGCGTTTCCATCCTGACCCATCCCGACGGCACCCCCGCCCTGCGCCTGACCGAGCGCCGCCTCGCCCCGCCGCGCTGGCTCTGGCGCGTGCCCTACCCGTTCTGGACCTCGACCGAGCGCCTGCCGCGGGCCGCGGGGAGCGCGGCCGGCGCGACCGCGCCCGTGTGCGACACGCGCCTCGAGCGGGCCCGCTGGTTCCAGACGCCGCGCACCATCGCCTCCATGTCGGTCATCGCGCACGAGCTCGACGAGAACGTCGTGCGGAAGACGCTGGGCGCGTTCGTGCGCCAGCAGTGCCGCGGCAGGTCCGAGCCGCACGCGATGGATGAAGACCTGCCCCGGATCGTCTTCGACGAGGTCGAGCCGTGGTAGCCGGCCCGCCGCTCAGACGCCCAGCCGTTCGCGCAGGAACTCCGCGACGCTCCCGATCGCGATCCGCTGCTGCCCGCCCGTGTCGCGGTCGCGGACCGTCACGGTCTGATCCTTGAGCGTGTCCCCGTCGACCGTGAAGCAGAAGGGGCACCCGGCCTCGTCCATGCGGGCGTAGCGCTTCCCGATCGACTGCTTCTCGTCGATCTCGACGGCGCCCGCGCGCCAGAACTTCTCGGTCAGCTCGGCGTGGAGCTTCTCGGCGACCTCGGGCATGCCGTCCTTGTTGACCAAGGGGAAGACCGCGGCCTTGATGGGCGCCAGGCGCGGGTGGAGTTTCAGGAACTCCGGCGATGCCCGCGAGGCGTCCCTGGTGTAGGCCTCGCAGATGAGGGCAAGGACGCCGCGGTCGAGCCCCGCCGCGGGCTCGATGCAGTGGGGGAGGTAGCGCTCGCCCTTCTTCGCTCCGTTCGGCAGCGTCTCGCCGCGCTCATTGTCGAAGTAATCGAGCTTCACGCCCGAGTGGCTCGCGTGCTGCGAGAGGTCGTAGTCGCCCCGGTGAGCGACGCCTTCGAGCTCGCCGAAACCCGGCGCCGTGAACGGGAAACGGTACTCGACGTCGCTGCCGGCCATCGCGTAGTGCGCCAGGTCCTTCTTCGGCGTGTCGTAGAGCCGCAGGTTCTCGCCGGCCAGGCCCAGGCTCTCCCACCAGTCCATCCGCCACTGGCGCCAGAACGCGAACCACTCCATGCTCTCGTCGGGGTGGCAGAAGAACTCGAGTTCCATCTGCTCGAACTCACGCGAGCGGAAGGTGAAGTTCCGCGGCGTGACCTCGTTGCGGAAGCTCTTGCCCGTGTTGGCGATCCCGAAGGGCACCTTGACGCGCGTCGTGTCCACCACGTTCTTGAAGTGGATGAAGATCCCCTGCGCGGTCTCGGGACGCAGGTACGCGACGTCGTCCTCCGAGGCGGTGGCGCCGACGTACGTCCTGAACATCAGGTTGAACGCACGCGGCTCGGTCAGCGTCCCCGGTTCCTTGGCGTGCGGGCCGACGATCCTCGCCATGACTCCCGCGTAGTCCTGCCCCACGAACTCGAGGATCTCGGTGTCGCCCCTGCCCAGGTCTCGCCTCACGTACTTGCCCAGCTTCTTGAGCGCCTGCTCGAACGTCGCGTCGTCACCCGAGACGTACGCGTACAGCCGGCCCGACCCCTCGCCCGTGGCGTGCACCAGCTTCAGGTGGTCGGCGCGGTAGCGCATCTTGCTCTCGCGGCAATCGACCATCGGGTCGTTGAACCCCGCGACGTGACCGGAGGCGTTCCACACCTTCGGGTGCTGGATGACGCAGGTTTCCAGCGGCACGATCTTCACGCGCTTGCCGCCCGGCCCCGCGCGCCCCCAGCAGGGGTTCATGATCATGTCCTGCCACCACGCATCGCGGAGGTTCTTCTTGAGCTGCGCGCCCAGCGGCCCATAATCCCAGAAGCCGTTGATACCGCCGTAGATGTCGCTGGCCTGGTAGATGATGCCGCGGCGCTTGCAGAGCGCCATGATGTCGTCCATCGACTTGTGCGTCGAGGCGGGGGCGGGGCTGGTCGCGGGCGCGTCGGACATGCGTGAAATCTCCGGGGCGGAGTGTAGGAGCGGGGCCCACGAGTGCGCCTCAGACGCCGGTCCGTGCTGCATGGATTTCGGCTCCGGCTCCGCAGGCCCGAACTCCGCCCGGCGCATCGGCGCGTCGTCGGTCTTTTTCCTCCGCCCGCTTCGGGCGCACGAACGTCGCGAGGGGCGCAGCGCTTCGCGAGCCCCTCGACAGACTCTCGGATGAGCGTCGCCCCTCGGGCGAGCGTCCGCCCGGGGGGCGGTGGCGCCGTGGGTCCGGCACGAGGGGCTTGCTCGCGGAGGCTCGCTGCGCCCCTCGCTACGTTCGCGCGCCCGCGGCGGGCGAAGCGGCCGAAAGGTGGGGGAGCGCCGGACGCGGTCGCCGCGCGATCGGCGAGATGCTTGCCCTCCCAAGACTCGCTCCCGACTCACGCCCTCTTGAGATTCTCCTACTTCTGCACCACCGTCCTCAGCCATCGGCGCCGACGCAACTGCGTGTCGAGCGCCTCGAAGACCCACGCGCCGTCGCCGCGCTCCGTCTTCATCCGGATCGTGTGCCCGAGATCGCCATCGCTCTTGCCCGACACGTCCTCATCGCCGTCGCGCGGCAGGAAATCGACCTCGATCTTCGGTGGCCCCGGCGCCGGCCTCGCGCCTGCCGCGAAGCCCAGGCCGCGGGGCGGCGCGGCCGGCGGCTTTCGAGCCCGGGCCTTTGTCGACGTCTTCTTCGCGGCCTTCTTCGGAGGGCGCTTGGCACGGGATTTCTTTGATCTGGTTTTCTTCTTCGCCATGTCGGCTCACCTCGCCGGGGCTTCGACACGGGTCGCTTCGAACGCGATGTCGAACGCGTCGGTCAGGCGGTTCGAGCGCACGGGGAACTCCGCATCGGCATCGCTGCCGGTGTACGAGTCCGCGGCACTCACGAACGCGTCCGCCGCGGCCTTCAGGTCGGCCTCGCGCTGGGGCGAGGAGCCGGCGGGGTTCGCCCGGATGTCGTCGAGCACTCGCCCGGCCTTCATCGCGGCATCATCAAAGCCCGAGCCAGGCAACTTCTCGGCCACGCGCTGGATGACCTGCGCCCAGCGGGCCTGGTCCGCGGGGTTCGTGGGCGTGCACGTCGTCAGGCCGCGCACCAGCAGTGTCTGTTGCAGGAAGCGGTTCTCGGCGGAGCGAAGCTCATTCGGCGACGACAGCACGCCCTCCAGGCGCAGGAACGTGGGAAGCGGAGCCCCGATCTCGCCGTTGAGGTACACGGGCGCATCGAAGCCGAGGTAGCCGATCACCAGGGGCGTGTCGAACATTTCCGCCATCGAGACCGACCGCGACGAGAGGCTCTGGTACCTGAACCTCGCCCCGACGCTGGCCCAGTAGAACGCGGCGCCCCCCCCCCCCCCCCCCCCCCCCCCCCCCCCCCCCCCCGCCCGCCCCCGCCCCC
>CAZCPB010000217.1:0-7734 GCA_964500365.1 uncultured Phycisphaeraceae bacterium | reverse complement strand
CATTGTCAGAAGTCAAAGAAGGTTTTGAAAAAAATCTTCCCGTATTGCTCCATGGAGTTACTTCCAGTGGTAAAACGGAACTCTACATTCATCTTATTGGAGGCACAGAAGGCGTTCCTGAACGATCTTCAGACGCTGCTCACGCCCGCCCAGCAGGAATCCTGGCCCGCGGTCGAGCGGCTGCGACGGCGGCAGATGTACCTCAGCCACGGGCAGGTGAGCGGCTCGTCGGTGGACCTGACGGGCATCGTGGACGGGCTCAAGCTCCCCGAGTCCGAGGCCGCGCGCCTCGGGCCCGCGCTCGAGCAGTACGAGTTCGACATGGACCGGCTGCTGCAGGAGCGTGAAAAGGCCGACGGCGCCGCCAAGGAAGAGTTCGATTTCAACCCGGCCAATTTCGACATGGAGAAGATGCGGGCCAGCA
The DNA here is from genome assembly GCA_964500365.1 of uncultured Phycisphaeraceae bacterium. Classification (GTDB taxonomy): domain Bacteria; phylum Planctomycetota; class Phycisphaerae; order Phycisphaerales; family UBA1924; genus CAZCPB01. The sequence goes on along the minus strand of CAZCPB010000217.1, from coordinate 7,310 downwards.
TGGACGAGGCCCGGGTGCAGGCGCTCAAGGTCCGGGACCTCAACAAGAAGTTCGAGCGTCTCCTGGCCACCGACCTGTCCGACGCCAACCGCCTGCGCTTCGAGGCCGAGGTCCGCAAGCGCACCTTCCGGCGGATCTACAGCGAGCCGCACGTCAGCAAGATGCTCGGCGCGGCGCTGAGATTCGACGACCTCGACCCCACCCAGAAAAAACAGCTCGCGGAGATGCAGGCCCAGTACGAGCGCGAGCTCGAGGAGGCCAACCGCAAGTGGGCCGAGGCGCTCGAGCAGGCCGAGACCGAGGGCAAGGCCGGGGGCATGCCGTTCATGGGCGGCCCGGGCAAGAGCGAGGAACTCAGGGCCGCCGAGAAGGCCCGCAAAGACCTCGACAAGAAGTTCTCCGAGCGGGTCAAGACCGCGCTGAACGACAAGCAGCGCGAGCGGCTCCCGAAGAAGGAATCCGGCGACCGGATGATCCACTTCGACGGCGACGGCGAGGGCGGGGCGGTCTTCATCCAGGCCGTCGAGATCGACGACGGCGAGGGCGTTCAGTCCGACGTCCAGGTGATCGTCGGGCCCGGCGGCGGCTGATCCGCGGAATTCCTGCACGCCGCGGTGCAATGAAACTCGGCGCAATTCGTTCTGCCGGGAACGACCCGCGAGGGCCGACGGTGATAGTCTGTACCTGCCGCGCCGCCCGCCGGCGGGATCTCTCGGACCGCGAGGATGACGAGTCTGGACGCACAGGAAGCGCAACTCAACGGCCAGGGCCCGGCGTTGCTGGACAGGGCGCCGGAGTTCGACCCGAAGGCCGCGGCCGTGCTCACCCCGGACCAGGCGGTCCGGCTGCGGGCCGTCCCGATCCAGATCGACCGCGCCCGCCTCCGGCTCGCCATGCTCGACCCGGCCGACCTCGCGGCCGCCGACGAGGCGTCGGTGTGCGCGGGGATGCCGGTGGACCGGGTCGGGCTTACCCCCGAGGCCTTCGCCGAGCTCATGCGCAGCGCGTACGCGGTGACCGCGGCGCAGATGGCCGCGCGCCTGGGCGGCGCGGCCCCGGGCGAGGACGACGACCTGCTGGCCAACCTCGAGGCCATCGACACCGGCGACCTGCACCGGATGGCCGAGAACCCCTCGCTCATCAACCTCGTAAACCTGATCATCCTCGAGGCGATCCGGGCGCGGGCCAGCGACGTCCACATCGAGCCCTTCGACAAGAAGCTCTCCGTCAAGTACCGGATCGACGGCGTCCTGGTCGAGCAGGACCCGCCCCCGAAGCACCTGCAGTCGGCGATCACCAGCCGCGTCAAGATCATGGCGGCGATGAACATCGCCGAGCGCTACACGCCGCAGGACGGTCACATCACGCTGAAGGTCGAGGGCCGCAAGATCGACCTGCGCGTCTCGACGGTGCCGACGCTCTACGGCGAGAGCGTGGTGATGCGCATCCTCGACAAGGAATCGATCACGCTCGACCTCGAGACCCTGGGCATGCGCGCCCCCGACCGCGCCCAGATGGACCGCCTCATCGCGCTGCCCCACGGCATGATCCTGGTCACCGGCCCGACGGGCAGCGGCAAGACCACCACGCTCTACGCCGCGCTCACCAAGATCAGCGACCCCACCAAGAAGATCATCACGATCGAGGACCCGGTCGAGTACGAGCTGGGCGGCGTCAACCAGATCCCGGTGAACCCCAAGCGCGGTCTTTCCTTCGCGACGGGCCTGCGCTCGATCCTGCGCCAGGACCCCGACGTGATCCTCGTCGGCGAGATCCGCGACGGCGAGACCGCCGAGATCGCCGTCCGCGCGGCGCTGACCGGTCACCTCGTGCTCTCGACCCTCCACACCAACAACGCCGTGAGCGCCGTCGGCCGCCTGATCGACATGGGCGTCGAGCCGTTCCTCCTGGCCAGCGTGCTCGAGGGGATGCTCGCCCAGCGCCTGGGCCGGCGCGTCTGCCAGTTCTGCCGCGACGCCGAGGCGCTGCCCGAGGAAGTCCGGCACCGGCTCGGCGAGAGCGAACTGGCCATGTTCCCCGGCGGTCGGGCGTTCCGCGGGCGCGGCTGCGAGAAGTGCGACGGTTCGGGCTTCAAGCGGCGCATCGGCTTCTACGAGCTGTTCACCTCGACGCCCGCGCTGCGCACCGCCATCGGCCAGCGCCTCAGCAGCGCCGAGCTTCTCCGGACCGCCCCCGCCAGCTTCACGCCGATGCGGCGGGACGGCCTGGTCAAGGCCGCGGCGGGGATGACCACGGTCAGCGAAGTCCTCCGCGCGACGCAGGACGTCGGGGAGGAGCCCTGATGCCCACGTTCCGCTACACCGCCGTGGGCGCGGGCTCGATCGCCGCCACCGTCGACGCCCCCGACCGGGCGAGCGCCGTGCGCGTGCTGGTGTCGCGCGGCGTGACGCCCACTTCGATCGAGGCCGTCGAGCGGGCGCCGCTCCCGTCCTCGGGTCTCAACCGCGCTTCGCACGCCGCGGAGGCGGCGGCGCTCGTCGCCGAGGCGGCCACGGGAGCGCCCTTCCCGCTCGTTCAGAGCGCGGCACGGGCGGGACGGTCGGGCCTCTCCCGCGCCGACGCCGCGGCGCTGATCCGCGAGCTCGCCACGGCCGTGCAGGCCGGCCTGCCGCTGGTCCAGGGCCTGCGCACGATCGCCCGCCAGGGGCACTCCCCCCGCCAGCGCGAAATGCTCGAGCGCGTCATCGACAAGGTCGAGCACGGCCAGTCGCTCGCCGACGCGATGCAGGCCCAGGGCCGCGCGTTCAGCGAGCTGACCGTGAACATGGTCCGCGCGGGCGAGGCCTCCGGCCGGCTCGGCGAGGTGCTGATGCAGGCGGCCGACCTGCTCGACAAGGAGGTCAAGCTCCGCCGCAGCGTCCTCGCGGCGACGCTGTACCCCATGATCCTCGGCGTCCTGATCACGATCGCGGTGATCGTCGTGGTGACCGTGATCGTCCCCAAGGTCCTCAAGCCGCTCGCCAGCACCACCGTGCCCCTTCCCATGCCGACCCGCGTAGTGCAGGGCGTCGCGGCGGTCTTCGCGGGCTACTGGTGGCTGATCGTGCCGGCCGCGCTCGTCGCCGTGCTCGGCGTCGCCCGCCTGTACCGCCAGCCCGGCCCGCGCCTGTGGTGGGACCGCACGGTGCTCCGGCTCCCGCTCTTCGGCAGGCTGATGCGCGACGTCGCCGTCGGCCGCTTCACCCGCACGCTGGGCACGCTGGTCTCCGCGGGCGTGCCGGTGCTGCTCTCGCTGAAGATCACCAAGGGCACGCTCGGCAACCGCGCGATGGAGCGGGTCGTGGACGAGGTCGTCGAGCAGGTCGCGGGGGGCAAGACCATCGCCGACCCGATGGAAAAGAGCGGGTACTTCCCGCCCATGCTCGTCCAGATCATCAACCTCGGCGAGCGGTCGGGCCGGCTCGACCAGATGCTCACCCAGGCCGCCGACGCCTTCGAGAGCAAGACCGAAACGAGCATCAAGCTCTTCACGACCGCCCTCCCGCCCGTGCTGGTCGTGGGCCTGGCGTGCGTGGTGGGCTTCGTCGTGCTGGCGATCCTCCTGCCGCTGCTCGAGATGCAGGAGGCGCTGGGATGATCCGTCCACGCCGCCACGAGCCACGGGCCCCGACGCCGAACCGAAGGAGCGCACGCATGCCGCGAATCCAACCGCATTCATCCCCGAGCCGGCCCTCGGGCCGGGCGCGAACAGGCCCCGCGGCCCGGCGCGCGTTCACCATCATCGAGGTGATCGTGATCGTCGTCATCCTCGGCGTCATCGCCGCGGTGATCGCGCCGCGCCTCATCGGCCGCATCGGCCAGTCCAAGCAGTCGGTGGCCAAGGTCAACGCCGGCACGCTCGCCAACAACATGCGGCTCTTCATCGCCGACCACGGCAAGCCCGAGCCGGGCGCGACCATCAACATCCTCTGGGAACGCCCCTCGACCATCGCCGAGGGCAACTACCAGCCCTACGTCGAGAGCGCCGACGCCCTGATCGACCCGTGGGGCAAGCCCTTCGTCCTCAAGATCCCCGGCGAGAAGAACGTGGACTTCGACATCGTCAGCTACGGCGCCGACGGCCAGCCCGGCGGCACCGACGAGAACGCGGACATCATCAAGCCGTGAGCGATCGAACTGCGCAAGTCTGTCGTTGTCCAACTCCCCCCTCCCAGAGGGAGCAGGGCCGGGGGGGTGAGCGAGCCTGCGCCGCGGGCGTCCGAGCGCGCGCCGAGCGAAGGCGAAGGGACAATCGCGCGTTCACCCTCATCGAACTCATCGTCGTCATCGTGATCATCGCCATCGCCGCCGCCGCCATCGCTCCGCGCATCGCACGCGACGACGGCCGGCGCGCCGAGGCCTCCGCCCGCGCGGTCCGCGAGGTGCTGTCCGCGGCAGCGACCCGCGCCGAGCTCACGGGCAGCCGCGTCGCGCTCACGTTCGACGCCGAAGCCCGCGCCCTTCGCGTGATGGAGTTCCGCTGGGCGAGCGAACCGACGGACTGGGACGCGGGCGCACGCTGGGCCGAGGACACGCTCATCCCCGCCGCGGTCCTCGACGACGCGGAGCTGGCCTCGGTCCGGGCCGACGCCGCGCCGATCGACCCCGATCGATGGACGGTCGAGTTCGGCCACGGCACGCGCCGCCCGGGCCTCGACCTGGTCGTCCGCCAGGTCAACGCCGACCGCGCGTGGCGCATCGCGCTGCCCGCCGGCTCGTTGCGCGCCGAGATCGCGCCGGCCGGCACATCCGCCCCGCCCACGATGCCCGTCGTGGACCTCGACGCCGAGGGCCGGGAGGATGACCCGTGGTGAGCCGCGCCTCGCCCGCCCGCGTCCCCCGCCGACGCGCCGTCGTCCTCGTCGACGTCATCGTCGGCTCGGTGATCCTCGGGGTCGCCCTCGCCGTCATGATCGGCGCCCTGGGGCGATCGATCTCCGCGCAGTCCCGCGGCGAGCAGCTCCAGACCGCCGCCGCGCTCCTCGACGAACAGCTCAACCTCGTGCTGATGCGCGGCCCGGACAGCTACGCCTCGCGCTTCGGCCTCGAGGGCGTCTGCGACCCGCCCTTCGACGCCTTCCGCTACCGCCTCGACGTCGCCGCACCGATCCCCGGCCGGGCGTACGAGGTCACCGCGACGATCCTGTGGGACGCCGGCGGGCGCGAGATGTCCGCCAGCGCCTCGACGATGATCGCCCCACGCCTCGGCGACGAGCCCGACCCGATCCGCAGGCCCGACCAGCAGGTGGAGCGTCTCCCATGACGCGGCGCATCGCGACAACACCCCGCGCCCGCGCCTTCACGCTCGTCGAGCTGATCGTCGCCCTGCTCGTCGGCGTCATCGTCGCCGGCGCCACCACCGCCTCGCTCACGCAGTTCACCCGCGCCAAGTCCCGCGCCGCGGCACGACAGGAGGCCTTCGCCCGCGCCCACGCCGCGGCGTCGCGCATCGCCGACGATGCCCGACAGGTCGCCCGCGAGCAGGACCTCGTCTTCTCCGTCGTCCGCGTCGCCGACGGGCGCGACGGCGATGTCGAGCGCGACTCGCTCCTGCTCTGGGTCCGCTCGATGCGCCCGGTCCGCGGCAGGTCCGACATCGCCGAGGGCGGCGACGCCGAAGTGCAGTACAAGGTCCTGCCCGGGGCCGATCCCTCCGGCGCCCCCGCGCTCTGGCGCCGCGCCGATGCGCCGCCGGACCGCAACGAACTCGCCGGCGGCGTCGCGCAGCTCGTCGTCCCGGGCGTCACGTCCCTCGCGGTCCAGGCCTGCGACGGGAGCGACTGGTTCGACACGTGGGATTCCGACCTCGACGGCTACCCCCACGCCCTCCGCGTCACGGTCACGGCAGTCTCCGCCGACGGGCTCACGTCGGCGGTCGCGCGCCGGCTCATCGCGCTCGACCGCACGCCCCTGCCGCCGCCCGTCGAAGACGACGCGGCCGACGCGGACACGACCGGGGGTGCGCCGTGACCCGTGCCCGGCCCCGCGCTTTCGCCACGCTGCTGGTCCTCTGGATCGTCGGGCTCGCCGTCGTCATGCTCGCCGTCGTCGAGTCGGCGGCGTACCGGCAGGCGTCCTCCGGGCGCGAGGCCCTCGGCGAGGTGCGGGCACGGTGGGCCGCGCGGGCCGGGATCGAAACCGCCATCGCCGTCGCCGAGTACGCGTCGCAGAACCCAGACCAGTTCAACGCCTACGCCGTCTTCGACGAGATCGACACGGCCTCGGAGAGCGCGCTGCCCGGCGGCGCGGTCTACCGCATGTCCTTCACCGAGCCGCGCGGCGAGATCCTCGGCGCCCGCGATGCGCACTCCAGGCTCAACATCAACCTTTTGTCGCAGGAGGACCTGATGCTCCTGCCCTCCATGACTGAGGACGTCGCCGACGCGATCCTCGACTGGATCGACGGGGACGAGGACCCCCGCCCCCTCGGCGCCGAGGACGCGTACTACCTCTCCAACCCCTTCCCCTACGTCGCGCGCAACGCGCCCTTCCGCTCGCTCGCCGAGCTCGAGCTCGTCGCGGGCGTGCTGCCCGAACTGGTGCGCGGTGAGGACTGGAATCTCAACGGCCGGCTCGACCCCGGCGAGGACGACGGCGAAGCGACCTGGCCGCCCGACAACGCCGACGGCAAGCTCGACGCGGGCTGGTCGGGGATCCTCACCGCGTCGAGCGTGGACGGCGGCCTGGCCGCCTCCGGGCAGGCCCGCCTCGACCTCACCACCGCGACCAGCGACCAGGTCGCGCAGCGCCTCGGGATCGACGGCGCGCAGGCCGACGCCATCATCGACTACGCCGCGGGTTCGAACCCGACGATGGGCGACTTCATCCGCACGGACCTGGCGCGCCTCGCGCCGTCGTCGAGCAGCGTCCCGCCCACGCCCCTCAACTCCGACCAGCTCGCCGTGCTCCTCGACGAGTGCTCGATCGGCGACGCGACCCAGGCCGCGCCGGGCCGTCTCAACATCAACACCTGCGACGCCGAGACGCTCGAGTACCTGTCGGGGCTCGACCCCGCCCTGGCCGACTCGATCGTCGTCGAGCGCTCGGCGCGCACCAACGGCTTCGCCTCGATCGTGGACCTGCTCGACGTGCCCGGCATGACGCGCGCCCGCCTCTCGCGCATCTCACGGTTCCTGGACACGCGCAGCAACGCCCTCATCGTCTCCTCGCGGGGCCGCGACCCCACCACCGGCACGGAAGTCGAGATCGTCGCCACGATCAACCGATCAACCATCCCTTCGACCATCACGGAACTCCGCACGCCATGACCCGGTTCTCGCGCAGCAACCCCCAGCCGGCCGCCCCCGCGA
>CAZCPB010000216.1:0-7737 GCA_964500365.1 uncultured Phycisphaeraceae bacterium | reverse complement strand
CGAGCATCTCCGATTTCGACAGACTCAGGACCGGCCAGCCCGCCGCGCTGTCCTTCTGGTACCGCGAGAGCGTGGTGCCGATGCAGCCCAGGGGTGTGGTGTCGGGCGTCACCGTCGACGATCCACCGTTGATGCAGGCGGGGATGCGGCGCGTTGTCCTTGACGTGAAGGGACGTTTGATCGGGCTGACCGCCATTCCGGTATTGAGCGCTGCGAGTTCAGATGGCGGGAGGGGAGCGGCTGAGCAGGATCCCGGCGTCCCCCCCGTCCCGCCCGCATCCAGAGCGGACTTTTCCGTCCTGCTGGCCAAGGCCGGAATCGCGTCCGACGGCCTGCGGCCCGTGCCGCCGAGCGCCACTCCGCCCATGGATTGCGATGAGCGGACCGCCTGGGAGGGTTCGTACGCCGACCGTCCCGATTTGGGCATGAGGATCGAGGCGGGCGCGGTCGCCGGCAAGCCCGTGTTCTTCGAGGTTCGACCGACCGCCGTCCCCGAGCCCGCCCCGGAACCGGGGAGCGCGGGGCAGCTGCTGACTGCCATCCTGCTCGTGCTCGCGCTCTTCGGGACCCCGCTGGGGTTCGCCCTGTACCACGTCCGGCGCGGACGCGGCGACCGTCGCGGCGCGATGCGCCTGGCGCTCGTGATGCTCGTCATCGTCGCCGTGCAGAAGCTGCTCGGGATGCACTTCGGCCTCACCGCCGACGAGGTGCTCCCGAGGTTCGCCCGCGTGCTCGGTGACGCGCTCGTGACCGCGGCCTTCGCGTGGCTTTCTTACATGGCCATCGAGCCGGTGATTCGCCGCCAGCGGCCCGAGACGATCGTGTCGTGGAGCCGCCTCATGTCGGGCGCCTGGCGCGACCCCCTGGTCGGGCGCGATGTTCTCATCGGCATGGCGATCGGCTGCGCCTACCCCCTTCTCATCGGCCTGTTCACGGTCGTGTCGCCGGCGCTCGGTCTGCCCCGCATGCAGCCTCAGCCGATCGACACCGAGACGCTTTCGGGCCTCAGGCAGTCCGCGGCGGTGCTCCTCTCCGTGTGCTTCCTTGCGCTGCTTGTCCCGCTGCTGATCCTCCTGTTCGACGCGGTGGTGGGTCGGCTCATCAAGAACGTCGTCGTGCAGCGGCTGGTCGGCTGCGCCGTGCTGTCGATCGTCTTCCTGGCCGTCATCGGCGCCACGCTCTTCACGGCCCAGAAGGTGACCTGGCCGTTCACCCTGCTCGCGCTGGGCACGGGCATCGCGGTCTGGTTCATCGCGTCGCGGTTCGGCCTGCTGATGCTCGTTGCCGCCTTCTTCGCCGCGGGCGTCCTGACGAACTTCCCGGTTGCTCTCGGCCTGCCGGGCTGGCTCGCGCCCACCTGCATCGGGGCCATGGTCGTGATCGTCGGCCTATCGGGGTACGGCCTGGTCATGAGCCTCGCCGGCGGGCGCGGGATCGCGGCGGCGCTGGCGCGGGCGTAGATTGCGCTGCCGCGCAATCGGCGCAGCGGGCGACGCGCTCCGGCCCGCCACCGCCGTTCGTTTCACAGCGCCCCGGTTGGCACGCGGGTTGTGATAGGTCGCTTCGACCGCGCCCCCGCGCGGGCGAGCCCGTTGCTTCCGGCGATCATGAACTACGGACTGCAAATCTCCGCTTCCGGCGCCCTGACCGCCCTTTACCGGCAGGACGTGCTCACCAACAACCTCGCCAACGCGAACACCGTCGGTTTCAAGCCCGATCTCGCCGCCGCGCGCCAGCGCGACACGGCCCGCGTCGAGGACCGGCTGTTCGCCATGCCCTCGAACGCGCTGCTCGAAAGGCTCGGCGGCGGGGTCTTCCTGGAGCGAAACCGCGTGCAGTTCGGCCAGGGCGCACTCGAGCGCACGGGCGGGCCGCTCGACGTCGCGGTCCGCGGCGAGGGCTTCTTCGTGGTGCGCGACGAGTCCGATGCGACCGGCGATCGGCTGCGGCTCACCCGCGACGGCCGCTTCGCCCGCGATGCCCGGGGCCGGCTCGTGACCGCGACCCACGGGCACCCGGTCATGGACACGGCCAACCGACCGATCGTCCTGAACGGCGCCGGCCCCGTCACCATCGACGCGGACGGCACCGTCCGCCAGGGCCCGGTCGCGGTCGCCCAGATCCAGCTTGCCGCCGTCACGGACACGGCACGACTCGACAAGCTCGGCCATTCCCTGTTCCGCGCCCCGACCGGCGTGGTCGCACAGCGTCGCCAGGCCGGGGGCACGCTCGAGCAGGGGTTCGTCGAGGCGTCGGGCGTGGACGAGATCAAGACGATGCTCCAGATCACGGCCGCCTCGAGGGACGTCGAGGCCAACATCGGCATGATCCAGCAGGCCGACCGCCTGATGGACCGCGCCATCAACCAACTCGGGCGGGTCACGTAACCGCGCCGACGCGTCGTGCCGGCGGAGCCGGGACGGCGCGGTCTACCGGGGTCTTCGCGCATGGCGATCATCGCGCTCCAATCGGCGGCGACCGGCCTCTCGGCCCTCAACACCGCCCTCGACGTCACCGCTCACAACCTCGCCAACGTCAACACGGACGGCTTCAAGGCCAGCCGCGCCAACTTCCAGGACCTGCTCTATATCGAGAAGGTCCCGCCGGGGGTCCAGAACGCGATCGGCGACACGGCGCCGACGGGTCTGTTCGTCGGCTTGGGCGTCAAGGTCTCGGGGACGCAGCTGGACTTCAACCAGGGCCCTCCGAAGAACACCGGCCGCAGCCTCGACGTCATGATCGACGGCGACGGGTTCTTCCGCGTGCAGGTCGAGCAGTCCCTCGGCGGCGGCTACGCGTACACCCGCGCCGGGAACCTCGCGATCAACCAGGACGGCGAGCTGTGCATGGCCAACGACCAGGGCCGGCGCCTCGACCCCCAGATCGTGATCCCGGAGGACGCTGAGAAGATTTCCATCTCCGCGGACGGCACCGTCTCGGTCATCGTGCCGGGCCAGGTCGAAGCCCAGGAGGTGGGCGTGATCGAGTTGTCGGTCTTCATCAACCCCGCCGGTCTTTCGCAGGAGGGCGAGAACCTCTACACGGAGACGATCGCCTCGGGGCCGCCCACCAGCGGCCGGCCCGGCGACGACAACCTCGGCACGCTCCGCCAGGGCTTCCTCGAAGGCTCGAACGTGGACCCGACCCGCGAGCTGATCGAGATGATCCGCATCCAGCGGGCGTTCGAGATGAACAGCCAATCGATCCGCGCCGCCGACGACACGCTGCGCAACGTCGCGACGCTGAGAAGGTCGTAACGCCGAGAGCTCCCCGTGGCGCTGACCCGCATGTTCATGCTCGCCCTCGTGCTCACGTCCGGCGCGTTGTGCCGCGCCGCGCTCGCGCAGGACTCGGTCGTGCTGCGCGAATGGGCCGAGCTGCCCGCCGCGGGGCCCGTGACGCTCGGGCTGATCGCCGAGCTGTCCGGCGAGCAGGCGGCGGCGCTCGCTTCGGTCGAGATCCCGCTCACCGCCGCGCGGCCGTCGCCGGACGGGTGGCTCACGGTCGATCTGGCCAGCGTTCGCAGCGCCGTCCGCGCGGTCCCCGGCGTCAACTGGGGGCGGCTGGTGGTCCGCGGTTCGACGTGCGACGTGCGTCGAGCCGCTCCGGTGCCCGCCACGGTCGGATCGAACCCCTCGGGCCAGCGCGCGGAGGCCGCATCGGGGCCGACCGTGCGCGATGTGATCGAGCAGCGCCTCCGGGACGCGTACGCCCCCGACGGAGCCGAGATCCGCTTCGAGTTCGACGAGTCCGACGCGGCGCTCCTCGGCGCGCCCGTCTCCGGGCGGACGGCCGATGTGCAGCTCATCGGAACCAGCGAGCGTCAGACGGTCTCCGTCCGCCTGTTCGAGGGCCTCGGCCAGGCGCTCTCCGGGACCGCCCGCGTCGGGGTGAGCGTGGAGCGCGACGTCGCGGTATGCACCGTTCCGCTTCGACGCGGCGAGCCGATCCTCGCCGAGAACATGACGACCGAGCGTCGGTGGATCTCGCCGACGGTCCGGGCGATCGAACCCGGGCGAGCCGTCGGGCGGGTGGCGCGCGGCCGGATCGACGCCGGCTCCGTCATCACCGAGGCCGACGCCGAGGCGCCGCTCCTGGTCAAGAAGGGCGACCTCGTGGACGTCTATTGCCTCTCGGGCTCGATCAACCTCAAGTCGATCGCCCGCGCGCTCGAGAACGGTCGCGAGGGCGAGGTCGTCCGCTTCCAGAATCCCGGCGCCTCGCGCCACTTCACGGCGCGGGTGGACGGCCCGCGCCGCGCCGTCACGGCGGTGGGGGCCCTCCCCGGCGGGCCCGAGGAGCCGGCGCGTGCCGACGGCGCCGGCGCAGCCGACACCGGAAAGCCCGAAACCCCCGAGTCCCGCGCCGATTCCCGGACGCGGCGCGTCAGGTACATCAATCTCGGCGACCGCGCTGTCGACCGCGCTCCGGGGCCGCGCAAGGAGTCTTCGCGATGAACCGATCGACCGCCGCGGCGGCGCTGACCCTGGCGCTGGGCGCGCCCGCCCTGGGCCAGAGCCTCTTCCTGCGTGAGGAACCCCGGCCCGTCGATGAGGTGGGCGCGCCGTACGCGCCGTCGCCTCTCCTCGGCGCCAGCATGATGTACGTCGAGGCGCCCAAGCCCCGCGAATTCCGCGTCTACGACATCGTCACCATCATCGTGGACGAGAACAGCAAGCAGTCCAGCAAGCAGACGCTCGACACCAAGAAGGACTACGACCTCAACAACGCGCTGAACCAGTTCCCCAGCATCCAGCAGTTGCTCGAGTTCGAACTCCGCAACGGCATCGGCACGCCCGTCGAGCTGGACGTCTCCAGCAACAACAAGTACAAGGGCGAGGGGACCTACGACCGCAGCGACCGCTTCACGGCGCGCATCTCCGCGACGATCATCGACGTCAAGCCCAACGGCGTGCTCGTCCTCGAAGCGCGCAAGAGCCGTGCGACCGACGAGGAGACGCAGACCATGGTCCTCTCCGGCTCCTGCCGGCAGGAGGACGTGACCAGCAGCAACACCGTCCTTTCCAGCCAGATCGCCGACATGACCCTGATCCAGCAGAACGAGGGCCAGGTGAAGGACACCGCGACCAAGGGCTTCATCCCGCGGATCCTCGAAGCCATCTTCAACTTCTGAGCGCCGCCGCGCCGCTACCCCTCGACCACGTGCGCGGTCGGCGTGAGCGTCCGCGCGACCTTCTCCGCGAAGCTCTCGTACCCCGACCGCCCCATCAGGCCGAACGTCGCCTGCTTGCCCAGCTCGACCGCGGGCTGGTCGTACGCGTCGATGTTGAGCATCAGCCCCGCGTAGGCCGTCGCGACCTCCCACATCTGGATGAACTGCCCGACGTGGTGCGCGTCGATCCGCGGGAACCGCAGCGTGAAGTTCGGCCGCTGGCTCTCGACCAGCGCGTACTCGGTCGCCCGCTTCTCGGCGTTGAGCAGCGCCGCCATCGACTTGCCCTCGAGGTACCGCGTCTCCTCGACGCCCAGCCCCTCGGGGATGGCGAGGTCCGCCCCGCCGAAGTCGGCGACCTCGATCAGCGCGAAGACCTTGTCGTTCGGCCCTTCCCGGTAGAGCTGCACCTGCGAGTGCTGGTCGGTGGTGCCCAGCGCCTTGACGGGCGTGAACCCCGCGAAGACCGTGCTCCCCTGCCTGTCCACCCGCTTGCCCAGCGACTCGGCCCACAGCTGCCGGAACCAGTCGGCGAGCAGGTACAGCGAGTTGGCGTAGGGCATCATCACGTGCACGGTCTTGCCGTGGCGGGCGCCCAGTTCTATGAGCAGCGCCGCGATGAGCGCCGCGGGGTTGCGGCCAAGCTCTTCGCGCGCGCAGAGCCCGTCCATCTCCGCCGCGCCCGCCAGCAACCCCTCGATGTCGATCCCGCACATCGCCGCCGAGAAGAGCCCGACCGGCGAGAGCACGCTGAACCGCCCCCCCACGCCGTCGGGCACGGGCAGCGTGACGTACCCCTCGCGCTCGCAGATCCGCCGCATGGTGCCCTTGGACGGGTCCGTGATGGCGACGATGTTCGATGCGTAGCCCGGGCCAAGCTCGCGCTTCAGCGCATCGCGGATCACCATGAACTGGGACGCCGTCTCGGCCGTTTCCCCGGACTTGCTGATGACGTTGAAGAGCGTCTTCCCGAGCCCGCCCGGCTGCGCGCGGCAGAACTCCAGCACCGCCCCGAAGTACGCCGGGTCCACGTTGTCCACCACGAACAGGCGGGGCCCGCGCCGCGTCCCGCGCTCGAGCAGGTTGTACGTCGCCGGGTTCAACGCCGACTGCAGCGCGATGTTTCCGAGCGCGGAGCCGCCGATGCCGAGCACCACCATCGTGTCGAACCTGGCGCGGCACTGCTCGACCACGGCCCGCACCGCGCGGACGTGCCCGTCGCGCGCCGGTGGGAACGGCAGGTCGCGCCACCGCTCCCACCCCGTGCCCCTCGTGGAGGCCAGCCGGCGGGAGTGCCCGGCCATCGCCTCGGCCAGCGCGCCGCCGGGCGCCAGCAGCGCCGGGTCCAGCCCGTGAGGTCCGACCCGAGCCGCCAGGCAGTTCGCGTAGTCAAGGGTGAGCATGGCCAAGGGTACTTGGCCACGCCGCGCGGGGTCAAAGCCCGCGCGACGAATGCGCGCGGATTACCGGCCGGCGACCGCGGGGATTCTGCATCACCGTTTCACGGTTCGATGCGGACGACGCTCACCTTTTCCGTGAGCAGGTCGTAGATCATCTCGACGTCCGGGCTCTGCATCCGCACGCAGCCCATCGACTTCATCCGGCCGATCGAGTCGGGCTCGATGGTGCCGTGGATCCCGAAGCCGGTGTGCCGGCTCGACTCGCCGACGCCCTCGATCCCGATCCATCGCTCCCCGATCGGGTTCATCGGGTCATCGGCGAGGAACCGCTCGCCCGTCCGCGGGTTGGTCCACGGCGGGTTGATGAGCTTCGAGCTGCTCCGCACGACGAACTCCCCGACCGGCGTCGAGTTGCTCTCGCCCAGCCCGACGGGGTAGGACTTGATGAACACCCAGCCCGATTCGTCGTCGGGCGACCCCGCGTACAGGTCGAGCCGGAAGTCCGTCTTTCGGACCACCGCGTGGAATGGTCCCCGGATCAGCTTCAGCTTCTGCCCCACGCGCAGACGCGTCGCGTCCACGCGGTTTGTCTTCTCGATCAGGCGCGGCTCGGTGACCAGCCCGCGCTTGCGCACGATCTTTGTCGGGTTGTCCCCCGACTCTACCACGTACTCCTCGGTGAAGGGCTCGCCCGGGAAGTACCTGCCCGAGAAGATCAGGTCGTCGTTGAGCTTCCCCAGCCTGGCCCGCAGGGCGCTCGCGTCCGACTCGGTTGTCCGGTCGTCGTCGAGCGCGCGGCTGTACAGGGCCCGGGCCGCCACCGGGTCCCCGGCGCCGGCCTTGCGATCCCCCTCCTCGATCATCGCCCGCACCCCGGCGCTCGACGACGATGCCGCCAGTGGCGCTCCGGGCGATGGCGGTGGCGTCGCCGTCCGGCTCTCCGTGCCGGGCACGGTCGGATCACCGATCCGGGTCAGGTCGGTCGGGGGCGGCTTGGTTTCGTCCACCCGCGGCACGGCACCCTGGTGCGCGGGCACGGTCGTCTCGCCGCCCTTGGGAAGACCGATCGGCGCGCTCTGCTCGCCCGGACGCGGGACGGCCTGCGAAATCACCGCGATCGGCGGCTCGGCAGCGCCGCCGGCGATGATCGAGGGGTTCAAGAAG
>CAZCPB010000215.1:0-7751 GCA_964500365.1 uncultured Phycisphaeraceae bacterium | reverse complement strand
GGGGAGCACGCGATCATGCGTCACACGGGACCCGTCGGATCCATCCTGCTTGCCGCGATGCTGCTGGGCGGGTGCGCGAACTCGCACACGTCCGAGGCCGAGTGCACGCCGGCCCAGCCCGGCGAGGCGCACGCGGTCGCGATCAACAGCGCGTGCCCGGTCGAGCCGGGCGACAGCACAATGTCGAGCACCACCTTCGTGGAGCACAAGGGCGGCAAAGTCGCGCTCTGCTGCCCGGGGTGCCTTCCGGCATGGAACGCCATGAGCGATTCCGAGAAGGACGCCGCCCTCGCCAAGGTCGCCGCGAAGTAGGTCGGGGATCAATCCGCGGGCGGCGGGCCCGGGACCCGCTCCGTTTCGTCGCCGTCGTCGCGCGGGCCGCGCGCGTTCTCCGGCGCGCCCGCGATGCTGTCCATGCGCGACGCGAGTTCGTTCACCCGGCGGACGACCCGCTCGAGGCGCGCCGAGAGATCGAGGAGCGCCGCGTGCAGTTCGTCGTGCCGGTGTTCGGCGAACAGCGAGACTTCCTCGAGCCGTTCGAGGCGCGCCGTAACGCTTCGGTCTGCGGGGTTGAGGCTGTCCATGGCGCGGCGCGTGAGCCTAGGCGATCGGCTACTCTCTCGCCCACCCCTGCGAGGAGCGGCCATGGGTCGGAGAGGATGGGTAACGGCGTTGTGCATTGTTCCCGCCGCGGCCGCGGCGCCCGCCCGGGCCTCGGACGAGGGCGGGGCGGCGCTGCTCGCGCCCTCGCGGTTCGAGATGCCTCAGCCTGGCTCGGGCGACGGGGTTGAGCCGGGTGACACGGCGCTGGCCGGCGGGACGGAGCACGCGGTCGCGGTGTTCGGCGCCGCCGACACGTGCTGGTGGACCGTCGGCGCGGATCTCTCCTGGGCCTCGGGCGGCTCGACCGACTCGGCCCTGCACGGCTCGTTCTCGTACTTCATCGCGCAGGACGTCGAACTGGCCGCCGAACTCGGACTCTGGAACTTCAACCAGCCGGGCGACAATGCCGTGGGGCTCTCCGCTTCGATGGTCTTCCGCTGGCACTTCATCAACACCGGCGACTGGACGGTGTACGCCGACGCGGGGATCGGCGTGCTGGGCGCGACCGACGAGGTCCCCGACGGGGGCACGAGCTTCGACCTGATGCCGCGCGCGGGCGGCGGGTTCACGCGGAAGCTCACCGACGACGGGCTCCGCCTGCAGGTCGGCCTGCGCTGGCACCACGTCTCCAACGCCCGCATCTTCGGCGACTCGAACAACCCCGCCCGCGACCAGGCGCTGGTGTACGTCGGGCTGATCTTCCCGTTCTGACCGGGTGTCACCGGGGTTGCGTTCAGCCCGCGGCGCGCACGAGCGTCGCCGGGCCGATGTCCGCGATCGTCACGCGGTTGCGCCCGGCCTTCTTCGAGGCGTAGAGATTCTTGTCCGCCGCTTCGAGCCAGGCCTGGGCCGCCACCACGCCGTTCCCCGTGGAGCCCGCCACGCCGAACGAGGCCGTGATGCGCCGCTCCGGGTGACGCGACCACGAGGTCTCTTCGAGCGCGCGGCGGACGCGCTCGCACAGCGACGAGGAGTCCTGCGGCGCCGTGTCGGGCATGATCAGCGCGAACTCCTCGCCGCCGTAGCGGCAGGCGACGTCGCTGGCGCGGCACTCGCGCTGGAGGATCCGCGACAGGCCCTGGATCACCGCGTCCCCCGCCGGGTGCCCGAACGTGTCGTTGACGCTCTTGAAGTGGTCGATGTCGATCACGGCGACCGACAGCGGCCGCCCGTGACGCTCGACCCGCGACACTTCCTCGGCCCACCGCCGGTCGAAGTGCGCGCGGTTCCACAGCCCCGTCAGCCCGTCGATCTGAGCCTTCTGCGCGAGCATCTGCACCAGCTGCTGCACCCGCAGCGCCGACCGCACCCGCACCCGCAGCTCGGTCAGGTCGAAGGGCTTGGTGATGTAGTCCACCGCGCCGAGGTCGAAGGCGGTGACCTTGTCCTGCGAACTCTGCAGACCGGAGAGGATGATCACCGGGATGTCGATGACCGTCTTGTCCTCCTTGAGCTGGCGGAGCACCTCGAACCCGTCCGTGCCCGGCATGTCGAGGTCGAGGAGGATGATCGAGGGTGCCTTGGCCTTCGCCGTCGCGAGACCCTCCGGGCCCGAGGCGGCGCTCACGATCTCGAGGTCCTCGGTGCGCAGGCGCGCCCGCAGCAGGCGGTGCACGTCCGGCGAGTCATCGATGACCAGCACAGACGGACGCGCCGAGTCCGCGGTCGTCGCGGCGGGGCTGGGAGTCGTCGGCTGGTTGCTCATCGTCACCCCGGGAACACGGAACGAACGGACTGTTCGACGGATCAGGCCCTGGCCCTACCGCACAACTCGGTCAGGTCGCGGAGCGCCTCGGTGATCCTCGGAATTTCCTGAGCGATTCGACCGGCGCTGCGCCCGCGAAGCTCCGACTCCACGCGGCTGGCCGCCAGCCCGATCGCCGGGAACCCGTGCCCGGCGGAGGCGCCCTTGAGCTGGTGCGCCGCACGCTCCACGGCGCTGAAATCCTGGGCGCGCCAGTCGCTCATCAGCGCTCCCACGCGCGCGGGCAGCTCACTCACGAAGATCGAGATCAACTCCGCCATCTCCGGGTCGCTCGCAAACTCGCTGAGAATCGGTGTACGGCGCGGCGTCAACGCGGACCCTCCGGGTGGATTTCCTCGACGCTGTTCATCGGCGTCGGCGCGGGGTGAGTTGATCCGGTGTGGGGAATACTCCCCACGCTCCCCACGGGCAGCTCGTGCGCGTCCGGTAAGGTCCGGGACGGAGTTCAGGGCCCCGCGAGCACGCCCTAATGTCCCTGCGAAATGACCGGGCCCCTGTTCGATCCGTCGAAGATGAGCGTGCGGCGGGCGCGCGAGGCCGCGGGGGCCGTGCCCGAGCGCCCGCTGTCCGTCTCCTCGCTCGCCGAACTGGTGGACCGCGCTGTCCGCGCCGGCCTGCCCGCGAGGGTGCGCGTCGCCGGCGAGGTCAGCGGCTTCCGTGAGCGCACGCACTGGTACTTCGATCTCAAGGACGCCGCCGCGGCGATCGGCTGCGTCATGTTCGCCTCCGCCGCCGCGCGCGCGCGCTTCCGGCCCGAGGACGGGCAGGAAGTCGTCGTGGGGGGGCGCGTCGAGTTCTACGCCAGGGCCGGGAAGGTCTCGCTCATCGCCGAGTCGATCGAGCCGGTCGGCGCGGGCGCGCTCGACCTCGCTCTCAAGCGCATGGTCGAGGAACTCCGCGCCCTGGGCTACCTCGACCCGGCCCGAAAGCGGCCGCTCCCCCTTCTGCCCCGGCGCGTCGGCGTCGTGACCAGCCGCAGCGCCGCCGCGCTCCAGGACGTCCTGGTGACGATGAAGAAGCGATGCCCCGGCGTGGGCGTGCTGCTGGCCGACGTGCGCGTGCAGGGCGACGGCGCCGCCGCGGAGATCGCCGGCGCGATCGGCACGCTCAGCCGCCACCACGCGCGCCTCGGCATCGACGCCATCCTGGTGACGCGCGGCGGGGGCAGCAAGGAAGACCTCTGGGCTTTCAACGAACGCGCGGTCGCCGACGCGATCTTCTCCAGCCGCGTGCCCGTCGTCGCGGCCATCGGTCACGAGACCGACGTCACCATCGCCGAACTCGTCGCCGACGAGCGCTGCGCCACGCCGACCCAGGCGGCCGTGCGCCTGACACCCGACGGTGCGGCGCTCCGCCGCCAGGTCCATTCCTCGGGCCGCCGCCTCGGCGCCGCGATGGGCGCGGCGGCCGCCGAGGGCCGGCACGCCCTCGGCTCGCTCAGCACCTCGCTCCGCGCGTCCGCGGCCGAACGCGTGCACGACGCAGCGATCAGCGCCGAGCGGGCCGGGATCGGCCTCGAGCGCCAGCGGCCGAGCGCCGTGCTCGCCCGGATGCGCGAGCGTGTCCGCGGCGCCGGAGTCCGGCTCGCCGCCGGCACCCGCGGGGCGCTGACCGGGACCGACCTGGGCGCCCTGGCGGTGCGTCTCCGGCGCGCCGGCGGCGTGCTCACGAGCGCGCCCGCCGATCGCCTCGGCGCCCGCGAACGCCAACTCAACGCCGTCAGCCCGCTGCGCGTGCTCGAGCGCGGCTACTCCGTCACGACCGGGCGCGATGGCCGCCTGGTCCGCTCCGTCACCGACGCGGCCCCCGGCGACCGCCTGAGCACGCGGGTCTCCGACGGCACCATCGACTCGATGGTGGAAGGGGGCGGGCCGGGCCCCGCCCCGCGCCCACCGCCGGCACGGCGCCGCGCCGATCGCCGGGCCGGCGACCCGGGGCTCTTCGGCGGATCGGCATAGACGCCGAATCGTTCGGCCCGCCTCACCGCCCCTTGCAGCCCCGACCGATACACTCGTGCCGTGACCCGCAAGCCCCCGACGACGCCGGACCGCGCCGCGAAGGAGCCGACCTTCGAGGAGACGCTGACTCAGCTCGAGTCGATCATCGAGCGGATCGAGGGCGGCAAGGTGGGCCTCGAAGGGGCGATCGCGGAGTATGAGCGGGGAGTCGGCCTGCTCCGGCGGCTGCGGGACACGCTCCGCAGGTCCGAGCAGCGCGTCGAGGAGCTCAACCGCGAGCTCGAAGCGCTCGACAAATCCGGCTCGGAGGGCGTGCCCCGCGAGACGGACGACGGCGAGCCGTCGGGATGGTGACGGGCCACCCCGTGCCCGCTCTGCTGGCAGTGGACGCCATGAACCTCTGGATCGCCTGGATTCCGAACCTCGTCGCCCTTCTCTTTGCCTTTGCCTTCGGCGCCTGCGTCGGCTCGCTCACCAACGTGCTGGTGTTTCGCCTCCCGCGTGGCATCGGCGTCGTCACGCCACCCTCGGCCTGCCCGTCGTGCGGCACGCGCCTGACGTGGCGCGAGAATATCCCCGTCCTCGGCTGGCTCATGCTCCGCGGGCGCTGCCGCTTCTGCTCGGTGAAGATCTCGCCCGAGTACCCGATCGTCGAGGCGGTGGTCGGGCTGCTCTTCGCGGGGGTCTACGCGTTGTGGTACATCGTGCCGGTCCACGTTCCCGGCGCCGGGCTGCTCGGTGTGCGGCTGGCCGAGATCGCGCCCGGCTACGCCGCGGCAGGGTTTTCGGGCAGTTGGCCCGCCTTCATCCTGCTGCTGGTGCTCGTCGGCTCGCTGGTGGCGATGACGATCGTGGACGCCAAGACGTTCACGATCCCGCTGGTGCTCGCGTGGGTCCCCGCGGCGCTCGCGGTCGTCGTCCATCCCCTGTACTCGCTGTGGTACCAGCGGTCGCTGGTCGGCCAGGTCCGCCTGCTCCCCGGCTGGGACTGGATCATCGCCTCGCCCGAACGCGGGGGGTGGCACTGGATCGGCGGCTCGATCGGCGCGATGGCCGGCGTGGCGGTGGCGAACGTGCTCCTCCATTTCGGCCTGATACGGCGCAGCTTCGCCGACTACGAGGAATGGGAAGCCAAGGCCCTCGCCGAGCGCGCGCTCGAGGGCGCGAAAGCCCCTGAGAATCCTGCCGCGCCGGGGAACGCCGTCACTCTCGCCGCGGCCCCCGACCCGCCCTTCGACCCCTCGAACCCACCGGTCGATCTCTGGGTGCAGTATCCACACGCCCGGCGCGAGGTGCTCAAGGAAGTGGTGTTCCTTGCCCCAGTGCTCGGGCTGAGCTTCGCCGGCGCGTACATCGCCCAGGCCCTGGCCGGCCCCTGGACGCCCAGCCCCCTCGACCCATTCACGCGAATCCCCGCAGTCACAGCGCCGCTGTGGCTGGTCGCCCTTTCGGCGGTGTTTCTCGGCTACCTGATTGGTGGTGGGGTGGTGTGGGGCGTTCGAATCCTCGGTGCCCTGGCCTTCGGCAAGGACGCCATGGGTCTGGGCGATGTCCACCTCCTCGCGGCGGTGGGGGCCTGTCTCGGCTGGATCGACGCGGTGTTCGCGTTCTTCCTGGCGGCCTTTGTCGGGCTGCTCTGGGCTATCGTGGGAACGCTGTCGGGTGGTCGCCTTCGCAGGGTGCTGCCCTTCGGGCCCTACATCGCCATCGGGGCCGTGCTGGCGGTGTTGTTCAAGCCAGCCCTCTGGGCGCTGGTTACCGCGATTACCAAGGCCGAGGTCCCCGTCCGGTGGCCGTAGCGTGCGCAGAGAGTGCGCGATGTTCCTTGTCAATTGCGCGGAATCCCGGCCGATTGGGGTGAAAACTGCCGGACAACCGATAATGTTGGTCGCCGCGGACGGGCGTCCGCGCGCCCCGGGCGGGCGGGAGCACGCCGGGACGAGGCCCGTGGAGACGGGCCGAGGTAGAAGGCGGCGGTCGCACGGCCGCGAGCAAGGAAGGAACACCAATGGCACTTCGGGGCACTCTGTTGCGGGTCGTGGGCGCGGGTCTGATCGCGGGCGTGGCGAGCGTCCTGGGCGCCTGCGGGGTGAGCGAGAAGGACTACAACGCGATGAAGGCGGAGAACGAAGACCTCCGCCAGCGCGTTGCGACCAGCGAGGGGCAGTTGCGGGACAAGGAGGCGCAGATCGCCGCGGCCGAGGAGCGGGCCAAGCAGGCGGAAAAGGTGCCGCAGATGTACCCCGGGGACACGGGCGGCGGCGGGCGCGGGAACCAGGGCGGTGGTGGCGGCCGTCCCCAAGCGGTCCTCGAGGTCGCGGGCGACGTGCTGTTTGCCTCGGGGCAGGACACGCTGCGGGCCGAGGCCAAGAAGGAACTCGACCGCA
This sequence comes from uncultured Phycisphaeraceae bacterium, assembly GCA_964500365.1. GTDB lineage: Bacteria > Planctomycetota > Phycisphaerae > Phycisphaerales > UBA1924 > CAZCPB01. The sequence goes on along the minus strand of CAZCPB010000215.1, from coordinate 1,038 downwards.
TCGTCCGCACGCTCAACACGCAGTACTCCGGGCACTACGTCCGCGTCGAGGGGTACACCGACACCGACCAGCCCAAGAAGGGCAAGCACAAGACCAACGAGGCGCTGAGCGAGGCCCGCGCCGAGTCGGTGCGCAGTTACCTTGTGCAAAAAGGGATCAGTTCAAACATGATCACCGCCGTGGGGATGGGCTCGGCCAAGCCCAAGTCGAGCAAGAGCGCCAGCCGGCGCGTCGAGATCATCGTCCTGAGCAACTGAGCGCCGGGCTATCCGGGCGACACCACGCCGGCCAGAAGGCCGGCGTTTTTGCGCGCACCCGGCACCCGGCACCAAAGAAAATACGGCCGACGGGAGAACCCCGTCGGCCGCACCACCCACCCCACGCGGTCTCGGCTTTCGCCGCTAGCGCGCCGCGCTCGCGACGGTCGTCGCGCTCGCCGGCGCCTGCGTGTCGGGCGTGAACGCTCCCCTCTTCTCCTCGCTCGCGGGCGCGGCGGCGGTCACGCCGGGCGTGATCACGCGGATGAGCGATGAGTCCCCGTTGGGAGCGGTCTGGGGCCAGGAAACATGCAGCGGCGCGCCGTCGCCGAGCAGCGCGATCGCCGCGGCGGCCTTGGCGCGGTCGTTGTTGACGCGCATCCGCGCCTTGAAGCGCGGCTGGTCGGGCGACAGGTGGATCGTGGCGCGGGGCTGGACTTCGGCCGGTGCCGCGGCGCCCTCGTCACCCTCGACCTCCTCGGCCTCGGCGAGTTCCGGGGCGTAGAGGTAGAGGTCGTTGACGAAGGTGCGCACGCCGCCGGTGTAGCCGCGTTCGGCGAGCCAGGCGCGCCGGCCCTCTTCGAGGTTCTTGAGGCCGCTGCCCTGCACGTATTCCCAGGGCGTCAGCGCGACGGCGGTGTTGCCGATGCGGACCCACGCCTGCTGGGTGTCGTCCTCGGCGGCGCCGTATTCGGCCGGGCCGGGATCGGCCCAGCCGTAGGGGTAGCCGGTGTTCACGCCGCCGATGATCGGCCGGCCGATCCAGAGCCGCCCGTTGAAC
>CAZCPB010000214.1:0-7751 GCA_964500365.1 uncultured Phycisphaeraceae bacterium | reverse complement strand
TGCAGACCGACGCGATCCGGGCGGGGGATCACGACGGGAACCGAGGCCCTACAACACCGGTCGGTCGCGCGCCGCGTGCGCTTCCAGGGCGACGTCGCGTACCTCGACGGATGGGCCGACCGCTTCGATCGGCGCATCCGCGAACTCGAGCGGCCACTCGCGACGCGCGACGAACTCCTACAGACACTGACGAAGCACTTGCCGGAGCTGGCGGCAGAGTTGCGGAGGCGGTGCGACGAGGGCGCACGGGGCGCTGAGGTGCGCGTCGCCTCCCGCGATCGGTCCGGCCGCGTGCCGGAAGAGCTACGAGCTGGCACCGGCGACCAGGTCCTCCGGCTTTCGGGACTCTCCCTGTTCCGCAAGGTGCCGCGGCTCGCGCGCCTCAGGAGCGCACTCGTGGCTTTCCGCGAGCAGGAACGCCTTGCGCCTCCGCTCGACGGCGGCTCCGCACGCGAGCTAAAGGCGATGGCCAGGTCCGCAGATCGGCGCGCCGACGAAGCTGCCGCGTGGGTCCGGGAGACCACGGCGTTCCTTACGGAGGCGAACCTACGGCTCGCGCTCGCGGCGCTCGGCCGGGATAATCCGGTCGTGCGTGCCGAAGGCCACGGTTGGCGCGTCGGCTACTTCCCGGGGAGATCCGCCGTTCTGGAGCTACCGGACGCTTCATCGAACGCATAAGGACCACGGGCCAGCTCGCTTTGACCCGCGTGAGCGGCAAGGACTGCGGCGCCGGCGGGGCCAGGGCGATGCGCGTCGAGTCTGCCCGACCGTGCGTTACGACACGCCCCTGTTATCCGCTTCCTCTTCACGGCGCCGGCGGCTGGTACCTTCCGCCGACGGCCGTCGCCGCGCCGCCGCAGGATCCGCCCCAGGTGATCATCTCGCCGCCTACCCACGCGGACGGACCAGGCGCGAGCCCCGTGACCGCGGGGGCGGAGTCGGTCGTCCACGAGTTCGTCGCGCGGCTGTAGGCCATGACCTTCACGCTGCCGCAGCCGCCGCCATCCGTCGGCACGAAGAGCCTCGCCCCGTCGTCCGCCGACAGTCCGTACAGCGTTGGCGTCCCGGCCGGGAGCGCCCAGGCGCTCCACGCGGAGGTCGACAGGTTGAACTGCAGACCGGCGGGCGCGTTGCCTCCAGCGCCTCCCATCAAGCGGACGAAGCCTGAGTCCACGAAGGCAACGGCGACGGCGCGCTCGCACCCCGACAGCGCGCACGTCGACACCGACCATGCGTTCCCGCCGGGGTCGAGCAGCGCAGTCTGGGCGGTGTACGACGCCGTGCTCGACGATCCGCCGAACACGAACATCCGCGTCCCCGTCCACGCGGCCGAGGCGTTGTAGCGCCCCCCGGGTGCGCCGCCCGGGCTCGGGCTTGACCACGCCGCGCCGTCGAACGCCTCCGTCGTCGCGACGACGCTTGTCCCGCTCGCGCAGTTCGATAGGCCGCCGAAGACGTACGCCTTGGCGCCACCGGAAACCGCCGCGTGGCCGCAGCGGCCGGCGCTCATGCTTGAGATGGCCGACCAGCTGCCGGTCGCGGGGTCGTACGCGGCGCCGTCGGCGAACGACGCCGCCTGCGGGAACGGGGAGCCGCCGAAGAACAGCGCCTTCCCGCCCAGGGCCACTGCGGCGTGCGAGACGCGCGGCGTCGGCGCGCCGGTCGCCGGCAGCGGGAGCCACGCCGGCGTGCAGCGCCCCGCGGCGCAGCTCCGACCACCGACGCAGGCGTATCCGCACGCGCCGCAGTTCTTCGGGTCCGTCGCCAGGTTCGCTCCGCCGCAGGTGGCGTCCGTGGCGGTGTCGGTCGGCGCGTCGACGGGGGCGTCGATGGGAGCGTCAGCGTCCAGCGCGGCATCACTCGCACCTCCGGTCCCCGCGAGCCCGCCCGTCGCTCCAGTCCCGCCGCCGCCCGGGGATCCACCGGCGCCCCCGCCCGGGGATCCGCCGGACCCAGCCGTGCCGCCGCTCCCAGCGCCGCCGTCCTTGCAGACACACTCGCCGTAGCCGCTCCCGTCGGACCGGCAGGCCCGCACGCCGTCACATCCGTTCGGGCCGGAGCACACGAGGCTGTCGCCGGCGGTGCACGGCGGAGCCTGGTTCGTGCTCTCGGAGCTGCACGCGCCGAGCTGGCACGCGGTGATCAGGGCGGCGACGACCCACGCGGCCGCCTCACGGCGCAACCCGACTCTGGACGACTGGAACGTGAAACGACAGGTCATGCTCACCGTCAGGGCATCGTCGAGGCGCAGCACCAGAAGCCGCTCGAGCTCGTGCAGCCCGCCGAGGCGAGCGTCTTGCCCGCCGGGCACTGCATCGCGTAGGGCTTCCCTGCGACTGAGCCGCAGATGGGGGAGTCCATGGACGGCGCGCGCGAGCAGCCGTTCTGGCTCTCCGGACAGCACCACCCGCCGGTGAAACCAGGCTTGAGGGCGCAGCCGATCTTGGCCTTGGTGGAGTTCGCGCACTTCCCGCTTAAGCAGGTCTGGAGCTCGCAGTCCGAGTTCACCGCGCACGCCTGAGTGCAGTCGGCGTTCGTGGAGCAGGTCTTGTACGGGGACTTCCCGTTGTACGTGCAGTACCCGGGCGTGCCCGACGACCCGCCGCAGACGCCCGACGAGCACTTCCCGGGGCTGTACGGCCCGCCGCAGTCGATGTCTGTCTCGCCCCAGTTCTGGACGCCGTCTCCCGACTCGGTAGGACAGGTCCAGTAGAAGGGCTGGGGCTGGACCATCCCCGCGCAGTACACGTCGGACGAAGTCTTCCTCGTGCAGCCGCCGCACGTCCCGGATCCGTCCGCCTTGAGCTGGCACCACTGGTGAGCCGTGGTGCAGGCGTTGGCCGGGACGTAGACCAAGCAGTTGTAGGTCCCCGCGTCGCACTTGTGCGGGACGGTCCCGCAGTTGCCCTGACAGAGCTGGATGATCTCGTTCATGCTGGGCTCGACGCACGGCGTCCCGCCAGTGCCGCCGGTCCCTCCGGTCGTGCCGCCGGTGGCTCCAGTTCCGCCGACCCCGCCGACCCCACCGGTCCCTCCTGGAGAACCGCCGGTGCCGCCCGTCGCGGTCCCTCCGGTCCCTCCGGTCACACCGCCCCCCGACCCGCCCGCCGACCCGCCGGTCCCGCCTGAGTTCGTTCCGGCGGTGCCACCAGCCCCACCGATTCCGCCCGTCGAGCCACCGCCGGTCCCGCCGCTCGAAGCACCGGCGGAACCGCCCGTTGCCGCATCGACGCCGGCGCTCCCTCCGGTCTGACCGCCGCCACCCGATCCCCCGGCTCCGCCCGCCGCCCCCGAACCCCCGCCCTCTTCGTCGCCGCCGCAATTGACGAGCGCGATCAGGGAAACGGCGCCGGCCGCGGCAATCAGCGCGCGCCTCCCGTTCGGCCGACGAGGGACTCTGGGCGGATAGATCACGTGGGCCTCCCTCCGCGCGCGCACAGGGCGCGGGAACTAATCATAAAGTACTCTGTTTCTGAGGCGCAAGCACGGCGACTTTGCGTCCGGTGGCTGCCCCTCCGCGCTCGATCGACTCCGCGCTGAGGGATCTCGGGCTCAGGCTCCGTGAGGTCCGACGACGGCACGGGATGACGCAGCGGCAGGTTGCCGAGGCGCTCGACATCGAGGAGTCGAACTACGCCCGGATCGAGCAGGGGCGGCAGAACGCGACCGTCGCGACTCTCGTGCCCATCGCCCGCCTCTTCGGCGTCGGTCTCGATGAGTTCTTCAGGACCCCCCGGGACCGCGTCGTGCGCCCGGGGCGCCCGAGGGGTTCCTGACACCGGACTAGTCCGGTGTCCGGTGTGCCCGCCCGGCACGACCCTCGGGGGGCATGGCGGCCCAGAGGAAGCGGTCGTGGCGGTCATCCGCGCGGGGGACCCGCGCGGCGGAGGCGGCGGTGCGCCGGCTGGGCCGGGCGATACGAGCCCTCAGGGACGAAGCCGGGCTCACACAGGAAGAGGCAGCCGGACGGGCGCAGCTAGATCCGAAGCACTGGCAGGAACTCGAGGCGGGCCGGACGAACCCGACCGTCGCCACGCTGGTCGCGGTCGCGAGGGCGCTCGAGGTCACGCTCGGCGACCTCTTCGACGCCGGCTAACCGCGCGCGCGGCGCGGACGCCCTCCCCGAACGCCCACCGCGCGATCAACATGAGTTTGCGGTCAGCTCGATCGTTCACAGCCTCCTCGATGCTGAGGTAGGTCGCCCATGCGCGGTCATCGACCAGCTTCCGGAGCTGTCGCTGGAGCTGCCGGATCTTGCACGACCGATTGCGACGGCCGCGCTGTCTTTCGAGCACGCGGTAGACGGCCTCGGCCAGCGTGGCGTCGTCGCGGAAGTCCTTGGTGGTCAGGCGGCGCGCGCACTTCACCTACGCGGATACGTGCGCGCGCCCTCGGCTTCCGACCCGGGGTGGTGGGGGCATGAGTTCATGACCCCATCCATCGCCATAGGTGCGGGACGGCCCGCGCCCGAAGTCGTACATCACCGCGGCGACAGCGTCGCGCTGTCGCCGCTCACTTCCGTCGACGAGTTCATAGACGACGTCCGCGGACAGGCCGTCACGGCTCGTCGAGTAGTCGACGTATGACGCCCATCCGGCATCGCAGAGCGAGGCAGCGGCCCGAAACGCCGCAGCCCTGACCTCGAGCTCCGAGTGGCCCCAGAGCCGAAGGACGACGCGCGCGCTGTCGGGCCCCGTGCCGATCACGTTCCAACTGTGTATCGCCATGCCGTCGCGTACGGGCCCGGCGAGGGGATCTGCGCCAAGCCGGAACAGCAAGGCGAAGGCATGATTCCATGAACTCATGGTTGCGGAGGTGCCCACGGCGCGCCCGCCCATCTGTGCTCATCCCTGGCGCCGTTTTCGCCGCCGTCGCTCGCCATTCTTGAGTCTCGGCATGTCGGTGAGGAGAACGACGAGATCCGCGCGCGAGTCGACCGCGCGCACTGGACCGACGACAGTCTGCCATGCGATCTGCGCGGCCTCCACGTCTGCGACAACCTGCTCGTCGGCTCCAACGTGGCGTAGGAGCGCCACGGGCGGCGAGACGTCAGGCCAGGTGCGCAGGCTGTGGAACAACCCTTCGACCTCGACCCGATCGTCGATCTTTCCGACCGCCACCGCTGACCGCACGTTCGCGGCAACATGAGCGGTCATCTTGACGAACAGACGGGCAAGGTCCATCGCGAACTCCTGACCGAACGGCGCTGCTATCTCCTCGACCAGTGAGGACAGCGCGTAGTGCCACCAGAGTAGACGGGCGAGAGACGATCGGCTGGCTCCGGGGATTCTGCGTGCGGCCGCTGCGCTCACCAGGTCGATGCTTTCCGGCGTAGGACGCGTCCCGTGCCTGATCCATCCCGTCACTGTGTCTTCGTCGAAGTCTGTCGCGCCGCAGAACTCCTTCCGTGTCGGGTAGCCCGCAGCGCGGATCAGGGATTCTATGAGCTCGCCGCGCCGCGAGGGGGCGGCCCACGCGGGCCTGGGCTCGAGTAGCGGAGCCGAGACCGGCCCTTCGCGCCTCCCGAGCAGTATTCCGAGGCGCAGCGCCGCGTCGACGGTGAGGTGAAGCACGTGCGCGCGGGCGCTCGAAGGCGTTCCCCTCGTCCTCAGTCGCTCCCACCAAGCCATCTCCGGCGCCAGCAGGAAGAAGAGTGCCGAGTGCGTCTCGAGGGGCGCGATGATGCCGTGGGGCACCACATCCCTCTCGATCAGGACGTCGAGCACCGCCGTAAGGCGGCAGCACCACCGCCTTGTCCGGTGCTTCCCCTGGAAGCCCTTGCACGAGGTGCTCGCCTTGAGCACGCGCGCGGCGGACGCCGGCGCATCCCTCGACGCGTCGAACGCCCTCTTCACCGACGAGAGCAGCGCCATCGCGGTGGGCAGGGCTGGCGCGCTACCCGTTCCGACACCCGTGGGGGGCGGCGGGGTCCCCGACGGCGTACGCGGGGACCCCGCGTCGTTCATCGCTTCACCTGTCCTTGCTGCGGCGGCGGTGGTGCCGCGGCCGGTGGCGACTGCTGCGCCGGCCCCGCCGGCTGGGCTTCGCCGCCCTGCGCGGGAGGCGTCGGAAGGCCGCGCGAGGACCGGTACGCGCCGTTGTTTGGGTTCAGCTGATTGGCGTGATTGTTGGCGTCGGAACGCTTGCTCATTGTCGGACCTTTTCTATGAACGCTGGAGCGCGCCCACGGGTTCCAGGTTTGCCGTGATCCCGTCCCGCGCAATCCGAGTCCCGTGACCACGACCCGGTCCAACTCCCCGCCGCCAAAGCGCTTTCCGCCCGGCTTCGTCTCGAAAGTCATTCCTCCGATCACGTAGCCCCGATATGCAGCTCGAAGCGATCCTCCGTCCCGTCCGCAAGCGCGCCGCGATCGTCTTCGAGACGGTCATCTCAAGGATCCCCGAGGGCTCCGACTCCGTCAAGATCGATAACGCCCCGGGGTCGTTCATGTCGCTCCACGTCTCACGCGTGGCGAGGAACGAGCACGGCGTGATCTACTCCTTCGCCCACCATTACGAGCAGAACGGCGACCTCGTTGGCGACCCGATCGTCGACATGCTCCGGACGCCGGACGGCACCTGGTACCCGCTGAGCTTCGAGAACTGCTTCGGGCACAGGCAGTACGTCGAGTTCCGCGACGACGGGACGGTCGGCGTCGACCGTCGACAGCAGCGCGACCTCGCGTCGTTCTGCTCGATGTGGGCGCGGAACATCGCCGAGCAGCAGAAGCTCAGGGTCGGGCGATGACCGTCGTCCTCGAAACGGGCGGAGGTCGCCAGAAGCGCCGAGTACGAGAGGACGTGGACGTCACGCGGCTCACCGAGATCCTTGTCGATCTGCTCGACGAGCACGTCGCCGACCTCGATGACGCCGGGCTCCCCGCCGACGAGCTCACGGGCGCAGAGGTCGAGGCGTTCGGCGACGCCGGGGTGCTCACCGAGGACGCCGGATTCGTCGTCACTCTCGCCGACGGCAGCGAGTTCCAGATCGTGCTGGTTCAGAGCAAACGGTGAAGAGGACAGGATGGCAAGCGACAACATGTACCCGTTCGTGACGAAAGCCGAGATCCGGCGGCGGCTCCAGAACGAAGCCGCGTTCGTCAACGAGTGCCTCGCGCTCATGCAGGCGCGTCACGAACTACGAGCCTCGGTCGCGAAGACCGACGGCCCTTCCGGTTGGATGGCGAGCCAGCGATCGCTCGGCGTCGCGCTCGCGATGAAGGCTGCATCGGGGCGGATGACGGCGGCGGAGACCGTCGAGGCCGCCAAGTTGCTGCAGGGCTACGCCAAGCAGATTGCCGTAGTCCTTCGAGCCAGGGCGGTTGCGGCAGACCCAACACTGGCGGACGCGGCCCGCGTCTTCGGCGTGCTGCCCACAAGGGCGGCGGGCAGCCCGCGGCAGGCCGAGCCACCCGGAGGCGGAGGCGCTCCGGTGGCCGCGGAGCCCGCGACGCCAGAGCCAGCGGTTGCGCACCAGGCCGACCAGGAGTCCGAGCCCGATAGCGGCGAGCATGCCGACGCGTTTGCGCTCCGCGACATCGTCTTGTCCCATCTCTCGACGGTGCCGGCCTTGAGGTCCGAGGAGCTCGCCAAGGCCATGGGCGTCACGACCGCGATGCTCTCGCCGGTTCTCCGGGAGCTCGCCAACGCTGGCCGACTCCGTTCCACCGGCGTCGGTCGTGGCACGCGCTACACGGTCACCAGACCGACGCTCCGCGCCATGCCCCGACCGAAAGAAGCGGTACCCAACCA
>CAZCPB010000213.1:0-7795 GCA_964500365.1 uncultured Phycisphaeraceae bacterium | reverse complement strand
GGCGAGGGGCGCCGGGCCGTCGGGACTGCGCTCGAATGTCACCGCCGGTTCAGGCCGCCTTGGCGGGGGTGGCGCGGCTGGCTTTCAGGGCGATCTTCACCAGGCCGTCGAAGAGCTTGGGATCATCGATCGCGATCTGGCTGAGCATCTTGCGATTCAGGATGACGCCCGCGAGCCGAAGCCCGTTCATGAACAGGCTGTAGCGCGTGGCCCGCATGCGGCACGCGGCGGTGATGCGGGTGATCCAGAGGGCGCGGTAGTCGCGCTTGCGCTGCCGCCGGTCCCGGTAGGCGTAGACGCCGGCCTTGATGACGGCGTTGCGGGCTCGGTACTTGTGCAGGTGGTTGGTGCCGTAGTAGCCGCGGGCCGCGCGGAGGATTCTCTTGCGGGCCTGGGCTCGTGCGGCGCCTTTGCGAACGCGGGGCATGGTCGAAACTCCGGGTGCTCGTGCGGGGCGGGCAAGGGGTGCCTTCGCCCGGCTTGTATCCCGACGCGCGGGTGGTCGGCCCTCATCGCGGGGCCGGTGCGGGCGCCACGATCAGGCGCCGGACTTGGCGATCTCGGCCGAGGCGGCGTCACGGGCCGCCTTCTTCTCGGCCTTTATGGCTTTGCTCTCGGCGGGGGTCGGGCTCTTGCGCAGCGCCGCGCGGGGCTGGTCGCGCCCGCGCAGGCGACGGAAGAGGAGCCGCTGCAGACGCTTGGCGTCCGCGTTGCTCATCAGGGGGTCCTTGCGGAGCTTGCGGAGCCGCTTGCCGCCCTTGCCGGAGCGGAGGTGCTTGTGGTTGGCCGACCGGTGCTTAACCTTGCCGGTCTTGGAGATCCGGATCCGCTTGAGCAGACCCTTGTGCTGCTTGTTCTTGGACATGGCCGTAAACTCCGACGGGCCTCGACTATAGACCGCGCCGGGAGCGGAGACTACAGACCGAACATGCCGACTCCAGGGCCGCGCCGCCTCACGGGGCCAGGAACGCGTCCCCGTCGGGGCCCGGCACTTCCTTGCCCTCCAGGGTGACGGGCTCGCCCGCCCCGATCTGGCGGAGCACTTCCTCGATCGCCCAGGGCAGCCAGATGTTGTCGATCGTGCCGTTGCGGTTCAATTCCGGCGTGCACTGCCACGACACCGAACCGTCGCAGAACAGGACCGATTGCCCGCGCCGGAAATGGTTCGGCGAGTTCTCGAGCGGGATCCCCGGCTCGCCGGCCAGCGCCCGCAGCACCCCCGGGGATCGATCGGCGAGCACCGCGGTCTTGCTCGGGTCGCGCCATCCGGGGCGCTGGTCGCCGAACATGACCTGGTAGCTGTACGACACGCTCTCGATCGAGCGCCAGTCCATCGCCTCGGGCGACAGCGCCTCGCGGCACGCACGGTCGTTCCCCGGGCAGGCCAGATCGCGCACCTTCGCAAAGCCCGTGCGCACCAGGGTGTACAGGTTCGCCGAGTTCGAGCGGCCGGGCGAGCCGCCGACCTCGCTCCAGCGGTCCCCCATCGAGGCGGAGGCCACGGGGAGCGAATCGCGGTACGCGCTGGCGTAGCTGGACATCGCCGAGGCGATCGACGCCATGTTCGCCGCGCACCCGCCGCGGAGCTGATGCAAGCGCGACGCCGACATGACCGGAACGACGACCGACGCGCCGACGAGGAGCACCGCCGCGACGCCGACCAGGTCTCGCCAGCGCGCCCAGGGCGCGGGCCTCGACGCGTCCAGCTTCGCCAGCGGGCGGTCCGCGGCGAGCATCACCAGGCCGAAAGCCCGCTCGGCCAGGTCCGGCGATGGACGCGCGGCGGCGCGCGACCCCGAAAGGACATCCCCCACCGCCGCGAGCCGCTCAGCGCGTCCGCGGTATTGCGCATCCACCGCACCCGGGTCGAGCCCGGCGGCGACGAGGGCGTCGAGCGCCGCGCCGTCGGCTTCGCACAGGGTGTCTTCGGTCAGCGCCCTGCGTGCAACGACGCTCTGCATGGTCCGCGCCGAAAGATCGGCCCCCGGCGCGCCCGCGCCCGGGGCGTCGCCGAGCACGCCGAAGAGGAGGGCGAGTTTCTCGCAACGGTTCCGGACCTCCCCGGGGGTCCGCGCCGGGTCGAAGCCCGCGTCGACCAGCGCGTCGAGGGCCTGCGCGTCGAGTGGGCCGAGGTGTTGATCGTGTGAATCCATCGTTCTCCCCGTGAGCAGCAAAGGCTGGGCGCGCGAAAGTCAGTCGGTCCCGTCGTCCGGGTTCATTGCCTTCCACCGCTTGGCGAACGCGGCGACGGCGGCGTGCAGGCGCGACTTGACGGTCCCCAGCGGGATCTTCAGATCCTCGGCGATCTGCACGTAACTCAGCCGCTGGAAATAGGCCAAGAGCAGGATCTCCCGGAGCGTGGGCGAGAGTTCGCCCAGCGCCCGTTGCACGAGACGGTCGCGTTCTTCGACGCCGAGGCTCGAATCCGGAGCCGGGACGTCCACTTCCATCAGATCGACGAACGTCGGTCCCCCGGACCCATCCCCGTCCGAGCCCGCCCCGCCGACCGGGGCGGACAGATCGAGCGTCGGCTTGCGCCCTTTCCTACGAAGGAAGTCCCTGCCCTTGTTCGCCGCGATCGTGAACAACCAGGGGCGAAATCTTCGGGTGGCGTCGAACGTGTTCGCGGACTGGTGGACCTGGAGGAACGCCTCCTGGAACACGTCCTCGGCGGCGGCCCGGTCGCCCAGGAGCCTGTACAGGAACCGATAAAGATCGTCCTGGTAGCGTTCGATGAGCGTTCGGAGGGCGCTGTCTTCACCGCGCCGGTAAAGTTCGAAGAGCTCTTCGTCGGAGTAGTGCTTCACAACGGACGCCCGGGGTGGTTGAGACGGCCCGGGGTCGTTCCCGAGCACGACGAGTCTACGTTGGAGTTGACGCGCGCGGGTCGGCCGCACCGTCCGGCCCGAGGCACGCCTCCACGCGGGCCAGCCGCCGCTCGAAACTGACGCCGAGCGGTCCGAAAACGGCAACCCCGGTCGCCCGCAGGCGTGGGGCGTGCTCGGCGACGTACCTGTCGAACTCCGCCCGCCCACCGAAGACGTAGGACGATTCGACGCGGACCGGGTCGGCGGGATCGATGAGCCTCGCGGCCGAGGCGCTGACGGCTCCGGCGCGCACGACCTCTTCGAGGTGGACCTTCACGAGCCAGTCGAGATACCGCGCGGCGGTCGGTTCATCCGGAAGAGTCGCGGTGACGGTGTACACCACCGGGGTCGACGAGGGTTCGACGGGCATGGGACTCCACCATACCGTCACGCGTGCCGGCCTGTTCGGCCGATTTCAGCGCCCGGGCCGCAATGCCGGCGAAACCCCGTCGTTGAGCGGAAAGGAATGTCGCGCGTGGCGCACTGGCAGGGGCGAGAACCTGAACCGGACCCGTTCGCGGCGGTTCTCGACCGTGCGGCCCGCGGGGACGAACGGGCGTGGAAGGAGATCATCGAGCGGTTCGGCGGGCGCGTCTTCGCCCTGGCCCGCAGCCGCTGCCGGAACTCGGACGTGGCCGAAGAGATCGCACAATCCGTGTTCGCGACGGTCGCCGCCAAGCTGCGCCAGGGGCTGTACGCGGAGCGCGGGCGGTTCGAGTCGTGGCTGTTCCGGGTCACGATGAACCGGGTGCGTGACGAGGCCCGCCGGCGGCGCCGCCAGCCGGTCGTCGCCGAGGGGGACGACGTGCTCGCGCGCGAGGCCGACCGCACGAGCGCGGCCGAGCGCGGGCCGGCTCCAGCGGATCTCGACGCTCTCCGCGGCGCGATCGAGCAGCTGAGCGAGACCGACCGCGAGGTGATCGAACTGCGACACCACGCGGGCCTGAGCTTCAAGCAGATGTCCGACCTGCTCGACGAACCGGTAGGGACGCTGCTCGCCCGGCACCACCGGGCGCTCCGCAAGATCCGAGAGATCATGGAACGCCGCCCGGGCGGGCAGACGGCGGGGACGGCGAGGTTAGAATCGTGAGGGACTCAGCCATGGACCAGCATAACCATCGCGCCGCCGACCTGCGGCGGAGCGCCGACCCGCGTGAGATCGACGCCGGATCGAGCGCTGTGGCGGACATGCTCGACCGCCTCGCCGTCGCGGAGCGCGCCGGCGCGCCGCCCGGTTTCGCCGACCGGGTGTTCGAGTCGACGCGCGGGGAGCTCGGCCCCCCGGTCGCCGCGCGGATCAGCCCGCGGGCCCCGGCCCGCCGGGAGCCCGCGTGGCTCACGCCCCTGCGCGCCGCCGCGGCCCTGGCGCTGGCGGCGACCGGCGCCGCCTCTATCCTCGCGACTCGCACCCAGCCCGCGCCCGTGACGACGGCGCGTGCGCCCGAGGCGCCGATCGAGACATACATCGATGCGTGGGCGTCCGGCTCGTTCGGGCTCGACGGGCTCTCGTCCCGCGTCAGCGCGCTGGACGCCGAGATGTCGGCCCTCCGCGAGGACCTCAGCAAGGGCCCGGGCTCGTTCGATGCGTGGGCAGAGGAGGGGGCGCTGTGACCATCCGAACGACGCGAGTCCTCGGGGCGGCCGTGATCGGGGTCGCCGGCCTGACCGTCGCGGGGACCGCGGTGGCGATGCCCGGGCCCGAGTCCCCGCAGCCTCCGTCGGACCGCGCGGCGGAAAAAACTCCGTCAAACCGCCCCCCGCGCGACCAGGTGCGTCGACGTCTGCGCGCGGAACTGGAGAATTCGCGTGATCGCCTCGACGAAGCGATCCGGCGACTCGACGAGGGCGGCGACCCCGCGCGGATCCGAGAGGAACTCGAGCGGGCGACGCCGCGGGCCAATCGGCCCGGGCGCGCGGGCCGAGCCGACGGCCCCGCCCGCGAGTTCCGCCCGCTCGACGATCGCTCCCCGGTCCGGCCGCTCCCTGGCGATGCCACTTTCGATCTCTCCCCGGAAGAGCGGGCCCGGATGCTCACGTTCCTGGACGAACACGCCCCGCGGGTCGGGCTGCGCTTCCGCGAACTCGACCGGACCACGCCCGACCTGGTAACGCGTCTGCTCACGCGGATGCGTCCGCGCGTGCGGGAGGTGATGCAGACCGGGGCCTCGGATCCCAAGGGGCGGGACCTCCGCGTCGCCGAGTTCCGCGCGTCGCTCGACGTCATGTGGGCGCGGCGCGAGCTCGACGGCGCCCTGGCCCTGCACGACCAGGGCGCGGTCCGGGCCGCGCGGGACGAGCTGAGCACCGCGCTCGGCGCGCACTTCGACGCCCAGTCGGCCCTGCAGGAGCACGAGATCGATCGGCTCGCGCAGCGCGTCGAACGCCTGCGCAAGGACCTCAACGACCGGCGGGCGCAGCGCGCGGAGATCGTGGAGCGCGAGATGAGCGACCGTTGGCGCCCCGGCCGGGGCGAGCACGAGAGCGACCGCTCCGGGGACGAACGCCCGCGCGAATGACCTAGGAGACCGTCGCGCCCGGCGGCACATCGCCCGCGGGCGAGAGCACGACGACCCGCCTTGGCGCCGCGGGCTCGGCGGCGTCCTTCGGCAGGTCGCTCGCCGCCAGCAGCATGCCGCGCGATTCTTCGCCCCGGATCATCCGCGGCGCGAGGTTGGCGACGATGACGATAAGCTTGCCGACCAGTTCCTCGGGCGAGTAGTTCGCGCGGATCCCGGCGCAGATCTGTCGCGCCTGGCCCGAGCCGTCGTCGAGTTGCAGCTTCAGCAGCCGGTCGGCGGAGGGGTGATTCTCGGCCTTGACGACGCGCGCGATCCGCAGATCGAGCCTGGCGAACTCCTCGAACGTCACCGGCGGTTTGGGCTCGGGGGCGCTGCCCGTCGGGATCGGAGCGGGTTGGGGAGGGGTCGGGAGTTGCATCGCACCGTGACCTTTCGAAATCGGCGTGCCGCGCGGACTGTAGCAGCGCCCGCAGAACCGCCCGAGCCCGGGGAGCGGTCTCACCGAGCGCCGGTCGCGGGGTCCGCCCCCGACACGGGCTCGACGGCATCGTCCGGCCGCCGCGGCGTCGCCGGCGTCGCGCCGGGTTCGACCCACTGACCGTCACGGAAGACGGTCTTCGCCGGATCGACGCCGAAGGCCGGAGCGACGTCCGTGGGGTCGGGGTCGCGCAGCGGCGCCCCGCGATCGGCCGCGACCTGCGCCGACCACGACCGCTGGACCCCGCTGAGGAGCTGTGATTCGAGCCGCAGGTGGGCGATCAACTGCGGCACGCTCATCGGCGGGCCCGGGTCGCCCGAGCAGTTGGTGCACAGGCGGAACACGGGGTCGCGCGCCGAGCCGAACTTGCGGACGATCCGCTGGTTGTGGCACTCCGGGCAGGGCCAGCGGTCGGCCTCGCGCTCGAGCACCCGCAGCGCCCCCGGCAGTCCCGCGGGGTCCAGCGACCGCTCGTAGGAACGGAGCAGCGCCTTTGCGCCGGGGTCGCTCAACGCGCGCCGGGCACGCACGCCGTCCCCCGAGCGCACGAGCCCGAGCGCCGCGGCGGCGGTGTAGCCCGCCTGGCTCGAAGCCCGCTCCTCCGCCTGGCGCACCCAGCCCGGGCCCGCGAACCGCTGATCGAGCGTCCCGGCCAGCGAGCGCAGCCAGCGCTTGTCGCGCTCGCGAACAGCGAGATCGGCCAGCGCGAGGCAGGCGCTGGCGCTCAGGCGCTGCCCCGAGCGGGCGCGGTCGAGGTGGAGCGCGAGCACGTGCAGGCGGCGCGCCAGGTTCAGCGTCGCGGGGTCCGCGGCGATGTCGGCGATCTCCTCGCCGAGCTCAAAGTACGCCCGCGGGTCGGACGGACTCAGCGACGCGAGCCGGGCGGTGATCTCCGGCGGAATCACGGGCTCGCCCGTCGCGGGCTGCCGGGGCGCGCGGACCACCGGGGCCCCCGCGGCAAGGACGATCGCGAGGATGAGGACGAGCGCACTCACGCCGGGCCTCCCACGTTGAGCCGGATCATCCACAATTCGGTCATGGCCCGTTCGGCGGCGAGGATCTGGGTGAAGACGTGCTCCGCCTGCCGGCGCGCCTCAGCCATCCGCGCGAGGATCTCTCGCACCTCGCGCGCCGACTCGGCCCGCTCGGCCGCGATGACGTAGGCCATGAGTTCGACGGTCGCGACCTGCTCGGCGGCGAAGGCCTGGACGAGCCCTTCGGCGAGACCCGCGCGTCCGGCGTGGCGCCGCTCGATCTGGTCGAGCGTGAGGGGCTCGCGCCCGGTCGGCGTCAATCCCTCGGCCCAGCGCCGCCATGCCGCGCGGACCTCCCGGGCCGCGGCCTCCGCGCCGGCCGGGGGTCCGGCCCCGGGGGAGCGGCGGTCCACCGCGCCGACCGAGGCGCGCCCGGCGTACGCGTCGCCGATGACCTCCGAGAGCGCGTCCACGGAGCGGTCTTCGCCCCGCGCGGCGAGCATCTGGAGCAAGCGTTCGACCAGCGCGCGGCGCACGGCCAGCCGCCACGCGGGGTCGCGCACCGGCGGCACGCGCCCGAGGCTCAGCTTGGCGATCAACTCGGCGTTCTCGTCGCTCGCGCCGATCAGCGGCGCCTGCTCGAGGGCGGCGTTGATCACCGCCGGGGAGGAGGAGAAACGAACCAGCAGGTCGGCGGCGGCGCGGCGCACCTGGGCGGGAGCCCCGCGGAACGCTTCGGCCGCCAGCACGTCGGCGTCGACCGGCCCCAGCGGACCGGCCTGCTTTCCGAGGTCGTCGAGCAGCGCGCCGCGCAGGGGTATGTTCTTCTCGGCGCCGATGTATTTGATCGCCCACGAACCGTCGCTCGCACCCTCGGCGAGCGACACGGGCAATGCCGCGGCGGTCGTGCCCCCCAGCGCCGCGGACGAGGCTCGGCGGCCCATGCCGGCAGCGCTC
>CAZCPB010000212.1:0-7865 GCA_964500365.1 uncultured Phycisphaeraceae bacterium | reverse complement strand
GAGGCCGCCCGGTCGATGACTCCGGTCATGGCGTCGAGGGGGAGCTCGAGTCGCTTGAGCATGGCCATCGGGTCGCGTTCGCCCGCGGACGCCTGGTACGACGCCAGGCGCGATGCGCGGCTCATGAGGCGCTCGGCCTCGAAGTGCTGGAGCTTGACGGCGTCGGCGCCGGCGGACGCGGCGGCGTCGACCAGTTCGAGCGCGCGGGCGGCCG
Source organism: uncultured Phycisphaeraceae bacterium (assembly GCA_964500365.1). Classification (GTDB taxonomy): domain Bacteria; phylum Planctomycetota; class Phycisphaerae; order Phycisphaerales; family UBA1924; genus CAZCPB01. The sequence continues at coordinate 7,651 of CAZCPB010000212.1, read as the reverse complement.
AGCCGTCGTGGTTCACGCCGAGCTCGGCGATGATGTAGGGCTCGAGGCCGTGCCCGATGTGGCGGTCGCGGATCTTCATGCCGGTCGCGCGCTGGCGGCGGCCTCGCCGGTGTGCTCGCGGAGGATCGCGTCCGCCACGAGCAGGTCGATCTTCGAGTCGATGTCCACGACCGCGCCCTCGGCGGTGATCACGGCGCGCCGGTCGCGCCCCAGGAAGGCGTGCGGGCCGGGCGCGACGCCCGGGATCTCGCGGAACAGGGCCCGACGCGTGACGGCGCACACGCCGCCGTCGGGGATGTACGCGGGGGGGAGATCCTGCCGCCGGAAGACGTTGTGGTACAGCGTGTCGCCCTCCCAGGGCAGGACCGCGCCCGGGCGGTCGGTGCCTTCGCGCTGCACGCGGACGGTCCACCAGGGGTGGTGCTTGCCGACGGGGCAGTAGCTCTGCACGGAGTCGCAGCGGGTGTCGCGCACCAGCCGCACCGCCGCGTCGATCAGGCCCGCGGGCCGCACGGGGACGTTGGCGTAGAGAATGACCAGCACGCCGCAAGGGACGCCGGCGCGCTCGAGTGACTCGACGGCGTGGCGCGCGGCGTCGTCGACGGTCGCGGCGTCCGACGCGAGGGCCGCGGGCCGATCGATGATGCGCACGCCGAGGGGTCGGGCCAGTTCCTTGAGGCGCGCATCGTCGGTGGTCAGCGCCACGGTGTTCACCGTGCCGGCGAGGGCGGCGTCGAGCGTCCAGAGGGCGCAGGGTCGTCCGCCCACGGGGGCCAGGTTCTTGCCGGGCAGGCCCTTGCTGCCGGCGCGGGCCAGGACCAGCGCGACGGTGCCGTGTTGGACGGGATCGTTCACGCGGCGGCCTCGCACTCTTCGGGGGCCGGGAGGTCGTCGGCGCTCCGCGTGCAGCGGATGGTGACGATCCGCGCGCGGTCGCGGGCCAGGACGCACTCGGGCGGCGGCAGGGGCGCGATCCGCTGGCCGGGCATGGGGACCGGGAGCGGGTCGATCACCGCGGCGCCGGTGCTCATGAGCCAGCGGTCGTAGAACGGCTCGATCTCCTCGTAGACCGCGTCGCAGCGTGTGATCCGCGGGACGATCCAGGTCGCGGGCAGCCCGGCGTCGGCGGCCCGTGCGGTCAGCAGCGACTCGATGTTCGCGCGGACCTGCTCGAACGAGTCGCACCCGGTGATCGCGGCGTAGGTCCGCGCGGTGTCGGCCAGGAGATCCACGCTGACGACGTGGGGGGCCAGCGCGGCGAGATCGCGCACGTCGGGCGAGGCGCGGAGATCGGTCCGCACGTGCACCGTCCCGTAGCCCGCGCGCAGGGCAGAGGCGATGATCGTCCGCCACTCCGGGTGCAGAAGAGGATCGCCGCGCCCCTCGAAGCTGAGGACCGCGTGCGGGTCGGCGAAGCGCTGGACGGCGTCGAGAGCCTGGGCGAGGGGGATGATCGACCCGCGCCCGCTGTCGTGCCCGAGCCAGAGGGCCCGCTCGCCGGCGCCCGCGCGGTGCGTGCAGAGTTCGATGCGGACGATCTCGGCCCGCTCGCGGTCGCACGCGCCGCCCAGCGACGCGGCGAGGTCATCGGCGGACGGCGCGGACGCGTCGTTCGCGGCACGCTCGAGGAGTTCGGCGAGCGCCGCGCGCTCAAACGGGGCATCGGGGATGCAGCGCAGCCCGAGGTCGCGCAGGCGGGGCGCGATGGTCACGCACACGGGCTTGCCGATGGGGTCGGCCTGGGGCGCGACGGGGATGTAGCCGAGCAGGGCGCCGATGGTGCCGAAGGCGCCGGCGCGCGGCTCGTTGGCGGCCAGTTCCCGGAGCCCGCGGGCGGCGATCACACACGTCCCGACGCCCGGCGGCGCCTGGCTGAACGTGAGCTGGTTCACGTCCGGGTTCTCGCGGAACCGCGCGGCAACGGCGTCGACGAGGGCCGGGTCGATCAGGCACCAGTCCGCGCCGACGAGGGCGGCGCCGTCGATGGCGAAGCGGTCGAGCAGCGGCGCGATCAGCGACGGGCAGCACGCCTCATCAAAGACGGAGGCATTGCCGATCCCGCCGCGCCACGCGTGCCGGGCGACGAGGCGGGCGGGCGCGATGGCCGCGGCGCGCCGGCGCGCGGCGGAGAAGTCGGCCTCGACGAGCTCGACGGGGAACTGGGCGCCCGTTGCGGCACGGCCCGCCGCGTGCCGGAGGCGGGCGAGGTCGTCGCCGATGACGAGCACGCCGTCGAGGGCGCGGCAGGCCCGGAGCCGCCCGAGCGTGATCTCGAGGGGAGACTTTCCGCGGGCGATGGGCGCGCCCAGGTCGCGCTCGGCGCCGAGCCCCGAGAGTCGGGTGTCGGCGTGGACGACGGCCCAGACCCGCGGGGCGGGCCTGCCGCGGGGCAAGTTCGTCGTCGCGCGCGACGGCCCGGCCCGCGCGCGCCCGTCGAGCGTCCGTGCGGCGTCGTCGAGCATCGAGCCCAGGTCGTCCGCCGCGTCGGCGAGCCAGGTGACGTTGGTGATGTCACGGTCGATCTGGCGGCGCTGGCGGTCTTCGGGCGAGATCGAGTCGTCGAGTTCGATCGCGCGGTCGGCCTTGAGGCGGTTGAGCGTGCCGGTCTGGTTCAGGAACTGCACGAGTTCGTAGCCGGCGCCGAGGGACTCGACCCTGTCGCGGAGCGAGTAGACCTTTTCGATAAGGGCGTTGACGCGTCGGGGATCGCCGAGCGAGTCCTTCATGTCCCTGAGCAGGCCGGCGGTCTCGCGGCCGAGCGTCCCGACGGTCCAGACGTCCTTGCGAACGTCCGCGACGCGGGCGCGGATTCTCGAGCGGAGCGATTCGTCGGCCGGCGGGGGCCCATCGCGGCCGGCGGGTGTGGACTCGCGCGCGGGCTTGACCTCGCCCGGCGCCTGGTCGAGCGCCTCGCGGAGGGTCATGGGACGCGTGTGCCGCTTGGCGACTCCGCCCTCGGTCGCGTCGATGACGGTCAGCCCGCGCTCGGAGTCGGCGAGGAAGTCGCGCTCGAACTGGGCGAGGTAGGTCGTCATCTGCTCGTCGGTGTAGATCGGCCGCCCGAGCACGTCGGCGCGCCGGTGGAGCATGGACCGTGAGCGCACGATGCGCTGCCACTCGAGCATTTCGAGGGTGTTGAAGCCGGAGAGTTCGCCGGACCAGGCCCTGTGGATCGCCGCGCCGGCGTGGTAGTACTGGCCGTCGGTGAATCCCAGGTCCTGGCCGATGAGGATGACCGGGTCGCAGCCGAGGTGGCGCGCGAGGTAGTACGCCAGGTGCGCGACGGTCGCGCCGGGGCGCAGCGCGCCCTTGTCGGCGGCGAGCGCGGGCCCGAGCACCTGGTCGAGGACGCGTGCCGCGGGGCAGCGGACGATGCCGGGGTACGACGAGAGCACTTTCGGGTGCGCCTTGGCCTCGGCGACGAGCTCGATGCCCTGGACGTCGGCGGGCGCGAGTCCTTCGAAGAAGCGGGCGCTCACCTCGGCGTAGTCGAGGCTCGTGACGTAGTCGGGCCGGATGCCGCGGGCCAGCAGGGTCTTCAGAACGGTCTGCACCGCGACGACGACGACCTTCTCTCGCACGCCCGGCCTGGTCAGTTCGTCGACGTTGCGGTGGAGGCTCGGGCCCGCGGCGACGACCACCGCCGGCCTGCCGGCGTGCGTTCCCGCGAGTTCGGCCACGCCCCGCGCCCGCGCGTACGCCTCGAGGTTGCCCAGTTCGTTGCGGAACGTCGCGTCCACCTGCACGAGCGTGGTCATGATGGTCGTGCGGACGGCGCGCATCACGTCGGCGAAGCGTCCGCTGAAGCGATCGGCGTCGCTACCGAGCCTGGCGCGGCTGGGGGGGTGGGCCAGGAACTTGACGCCGAGGGCGAGCAACCCTTCGACGCCGGAGACGGCCGCCGCGATCGCGCCGGAGTCGTCCGCGTCGGTGACCAGGCACACGTTCGTTTCGTTCAGCCAGGGGGTGCAGTCCACGCGCTCGAGGACGGCCCGCAGGAGCGACACGTCGGGCTCGAAGACGATCACGACGCCGGTTCGCCGGAGTCGACGGGCCAGGGGTTCGAGGTGATGACCGAGGCCGAAGCCGAGCACGGCGACGCCGGCTGCCTGCTCGAGAGCGACCGCCGCGGCGTGCCTGCGGCCCTCCTCGATCGGCCGGTGGAGGCTCGCCAGGCGGCGGCCGTCCAGCGTGCCGGTCAGGCCGCCGTCCGCAGCGATCCGGAGATCGAGCCCCGTGCACGCCGGGGCGCTGCGCACCGCCGCGAGACTGCGGGCCGAGACGGCGGCCAAGGCGCGCAGGTTCCGTTCGAGAACCCCGGCCTCCGGCGCAGGCACCCGACCGCTCATGGAAGACTCCGCTCCCGGGGCGCCGGGGCGCGGCAACACCGGCCGAGCCGCGGCGCTCCGGCATTCTTCGGCCCGATCGCGCCCCGAACTGGAAAGATGGAGTCCGGCGCGGCGTGCGTGCGAACACTCTGGTCATGGGATGGCGAACGGTCGGCGTCCTGGGGTTCACGGCGTGCGTGGTGATCGGTGCGCCGGTTGCTGCGGCGCTCCAGGGCGGGTTCGGCATGATCGATCCCCCGGCGCCGCCGCCGCTGCCGTCTCCCCCGGTCTTTGACCGGTTCGTTCTGGAAAACCCGTGGCCCCTGGCGGTCCTGCTTGCGCTGGGCGCGGTGGGCGCGTTCATCACGCTTCGTCACCGGCCGCCGGCGCGGCGTGCGTTCCTGATATCGGGGGGTCTGCTGGCGGCGGGCGCGGGGGTGGTGCTGGCGGGGGCGCTCGTCGAGACGCCCCGCGAGCGGCTGCGCAGCGCGACGCTGGCGCTGGTCTCTGCCGCGGCACGGGCCGATGCCGAGGGAACGGGCGAACTGCTCGCGCCCGACGCGGTGCTGTACCCGCCGGGGGGCGGGTCGGCGCTGGACCGCGACCGGGTCATGGCCCGGGTGCGCGAGGACCTCGGCGGGCGGTGGCGTCTCCGCGAGTGGGCGGTGCTGGAGACGCAGAGCGCGGCGAGCGGGGACAGCGGGCGCACGCAGGTCAAGGTCCGCGTCACGCCCGAGTCGGTGGGGTTCCCCAACATCTCGTGGTGGCGGATCGGCTGGCGGCGCGACGGAGCGGGGTGGCGGGTGATCTCGATCGAGCCCGTGTCGGTGACGGCGGAGGTGGAGCGCGAGTTGCGTTGAGTCGGCTGGGCGTCAGCGCACCAAAGAAAAAGAGAGGGCGCGCAGGGGTCCGTCCCGTCGCGCCCTCTCTTCGGTTCGCTCGATCGATCAGCAGCCGAGGTAGAAGTCGTTGACGAACGCGTCGAAGTCGTCGCCCGAGACGAAGGTGTCGCCGTTGTAGTCGGCGAAGAGATCGCCGAGCTCGAACGCCGCGACGAACTCGTCGAAGTCGTCGCCGGTGACGAAGCCGTCGCCGTTCACGTCGGAAGGGCAGCCCGCGACGGTGAAGGTGAAGACGCCCTGGCCAGCAGCGACGCCGTTGCCCGAGGGGAGCGAGGCGGGGCTCGAGCCGTTGTCGATCTCGCCGTCGAGTGAGATCGCGCCGACGGCGGTCTTGATCGTGTCCTTGACGGTCACGACGTACGCGCCGGGGAGGAGCGGGCCGCCGTTGGTGAGGGTCGCGGTGAAGGTGCCCGCGCTGTAGCTGAACCCGAAGCCCTCGGGGGAGGCATCGCGGGTGACGGTGATGTCGGAGGCGGCGACGGTGACGTTGTCGCTGAAGGTGACGGTGATCGCCGAGGGGGCGGACTGCGCCGGGACCGCGGCGCCCAGCGCGGGGGTGGTCTGCAGGATCTTGGGCGGGCCCTGCACGTAGGACGTTGCCGACTGGCCGTTGTCGAGGATCCAGTCGTTCTCGTCAAAGACGATCGAGGTGGCGGGGGCGTTGATCGGGATGACGAACCACTGGTTGGCGAGGGCCTCGTTGGGGACGATCACCTGCTGGTTGCCGCCCGAGTAGTTGACGCGGACCTTCACCGGCATCTTGAAGAGGGGGCTGCCCTGGTTCTGCTTGACGAGCAGACGGAGGTAGGGCTGGCCGTTGACGGTGACGTTCTGGAAGGCGTACTGGTAGACGGGGTTGCCGCCGTTCTTGACCCACTGGTTGAAGAACCAGGTCAGGTCCTCGCCCATCGTCCCCGACATGATGCCTTCGAGGTCGTCGGTGGTGGCGCCCGAGCCCTGGAACGCCGCGCGGTAGTTGGCGATGCCCTGCCAGAAGAGCGACTCGCCCATCACGCCGCGGAGCATGTGGACGACCCAGCAGCCCTTGGCGTAGGAGCGGTTGTAATTGAAGATCGCGTTCATGTCGGCGGTCTCGGCGTCGCTGAGGCGGAGGGTGACGCCGGGGCTCGAGGGGCGTTCGCCCGCGACGGCGCTGTAGTACGCCGGCCACCCGCTGGAGCCGGGCTTGTACTGCTCCCAGAGACAGGCGGAGAAGGTGGCGAAGCCCTCGTTGAGCCAGATGTCGTTCCAGGTCTTGCAGGTGACGTTGTCGCCCCACCACTGGTGGCCGAGTTCGTGGGCCGTGACGCTCTCGCTGAACGTCCCCTGGCCGGTCATGGTCTGGTGCTCCATGCCGCCGCCGAAGACGAACTCGTAGATCCCGTACTTCTCGTTGATGAAGGGATACTCGCCGTAGTGCGGTGCGAACGCTTCGAGCATGTCCACGCACTCGGCCCATGCGTTGCGGTTGGAGGCGCTGTTGCTGGCGGGGGAGATGTACAGGTTCACCGGCATCGAGCCGCCGGCGTGGTTGTAGGTGTACTGGTAGCCGAGGTTGTTGCCGTTGGGGTTGGCGTAGACGGTCGAGCCGATCGAAACCAGGTACGGCGCGATCGGGTAGCTGCTCTGCCAGCGGAAGCGGCGGCGGTTCCCCGAGAGGGTGTCCACGCCCTGAAGGAGGCCCTGCGACACGCTGGTCAGCGAGGAGGGGGCCGTGATCCAGATGGTCGGCAGGAACTTGTCGGAGTTGTCGCCCGGGAGGCCGAAGTCGCCGTCCTTCACCGGCCACCACGTCGCGGCGAAGTACGCCTCGCTCAGCGTGAAGACACCGGTGTTGCCGTTGAGGGTGGTGAACTCGATCGACCCGAAACCGCGCGACACGGCGACGCCGTTGTACGCGACGACCACGGTGAAGATGTCGCCGGCGTTGCGTGGGGTGGGGAGCGTGACCGTGCGCCCGTAGGTGCCGGTCGCGGACACGGTCGCGTTCACGCCGTTGACCGTGCACGAGGTGACGGTGTAGTTGGAGCGGAGCCGGAAGGTGAACTGCGTGAGGCCGTTCACCAGGCTCTTCACGGACATGGTGTTGGTCCCGATGATGTTCGGTGAGCCCCCGGGGATCAGCTCGATGTCGAGGAAGCAGGAGAGCAGGTCGGTGGCCGTGCTCGCCTCGCGCATGCCACCGTCCGAGGGGGGAACGCGGACCGAGCCGTCGGGGTTGAGCCCGAGCTCGTGGGCGACGAGCATCGCGCCGGCCTTGCAGCAGGGGGCCTCGCCGCCCTTCATGCGATGGAGCAGGGGCGAGTGCTGCTGGGCCAGGGCGCCGGGGGCGGCCAGCGCGGCGGCAAGGGCCACCGGGCCGGCGTTGCGGCAGAATCCACGCATCAGGTGCATCTGAAGTTCCTCGCGAATGGTCGTGGG
>CAZCPB010000211.1:0-7874 GCA_964500365.1 uncultured Phycisphaeraceae bacterium | reverse complement strand
GCAGGGGTCCGCCGCACGTGAGTTTCTCCCGATTTGGTCCGAAGCATCGCCATTGAGCAAAAAGCACGCCCAAGACGACTAGATGAGTCGATTCAGAGGGTTGCCTGCCTTGCGTGCGACGTGTGCCGGATACCTGTAATGCAGGCCGACAAAGGTCTTCGCGAAGTCGAGCCCTGCACAGCAAGCAATCCAAGCCGCGCTGACGCAACCCACAGATTGCAGCGTCGGGACCGCATCGTCTGGCGAACACGGTCTATCCCTAGCAAGTGGACGCGCCCTCCCGGGCGCAAAGACGAGAGCGAGCGCCCGACGGGGCGCCCGCGCGCTACAGGCTGCCCAGCGCCGTGCCTACTGTCCGTCCGCCCTGCGCCGTGAGAAGGCAAGACCAGCCAGCGCGAGCCCGAGCAGCGCGAGCGATGCGGGCTCGGGCACCGTCGCGAGAAACGCCAATCCGACGGTATTGACCCCCGAACCGAACGCGCCGACGGTCGAAATCCCTGCGGTGCCCGTATTGATTGTGAGCAGACTGAATGCGGGGCTTCCGAAGAGCGTGTTCGTGAGGAACATCAAGTTGTCTTCGGGCCGGGCTGCCAGATCGAAATAACTGCCGCCCGCCGGCAATGCCGCGCCGACTGCGGTCCCGATCCCAGTACCTGTGTTGATGCTGATCAACGCGTTCGAGTTCGGGACCAGACCGAACAGAACGCCGTTGTTATCGAAACCAAGTCCGTAGACGTTGTCGTATCCGATCGTCCCGACGAGGGTCGTCTGCCCGGTGACCGGATCGATCCTGTAGAGCCGGTCAGGAAGCCCGCCACTGTAGAAGGCTGTCGTGTTGCCGTAGAGCACGTTCGTCACCGCATCGAACGCGATGCTGGTGATGCTCAAGCCTCGGTCCGTTCCCACGATCGGAACGGGATTGAACGCGGCACCCGTAGCGGGATCGAGGTTATAGAGGGTCGACGCGCTGGCCGAAACAATCTGCACCCCCCAAAGCGTGCCCGCCGCGGGGTTGCTGGTCAGATCCCCCATGTCGTCCACGCCCGATGCGCCGATCAGGGAGATTGCGCCGGTGGCCTGATTCAGCGAGTACAAGCTGGCTGGACCATTGAAATTCACCGCGTACAGCTCCGATGCCGCGACATGGCTGGACAGACCCAGCGCGACGGCTGCGGCCACCAGCGGGCCGCGAATCATCGAACGCAAACTCATGACAGGCCTCCGATATGGTGTTGTAGTGCGTAGGCACCGCACCCTCAGCAAAATCGGGACCAGTGCGCAAGAGCAGCTTGCGCACCATTACGAATCATGGAGTTACGGGTCAAATACGAAACGGCCAGGATGGGCGTCGAGGAAAGGTGTAAGGCGGACCGACAGCGGGGGGGGGCCGCCCGTCTTTCCGAACCCGAACGAGAGACCGAGGACGAGGCCATTACCTCTCCTGACTGCTCTCGCGTCGCTCGATCGTGAGGTGGCGTCCTCGGCTATTCCGGCCTATCACCCTACGAGCCGGCGCCCGAAGCCGACGATCCCGGCAAGTCCCGCCACCAGGAGTGCGAGGCTCCCCGGCTCGGGCACAGTCCTGAGGCGATAGAAGGACACATTGTCGATGCCGAGCAGGTCACCAGGCGCGCCGAGGAGTTCGATCCGCGCGATCTGATCCGTGGCGAACCGGAACCCGACGAACGTGGACCAGCCTCCACCGGGCGCACCGACCGGAAAATCTGCGCTCCCCGAAAGCGTCTCGCCGAGCAGGACGTTCGCTGCATCGTACGCCCTCAAGGTATTCACCGACGTGACCGTGCCATAGCCCGGCCAGGTCCCCGGGAAGTTCGGATCGAAGACGCCCATGCCGAACTCGGCCACCGGCTGCGCGAAATCGACGAAGAAACCGACGTTCGGGACGAAACCGAAGATATTGCCGCTGACGACTCCCGGGTACTGTGTGTAGGCGAGCGATGACGCAATAGCGACCGACCCGGCAGGGCTGCCCGAGATCGTAGCCCCGGACTGGGCGATCGGACCGATCGTGCCGACCGCGTACGACTCGAAGTCGACGATCGTGCGCGCGGCATTCAGGTCAGATGGTGAGGTCACGGGCACCGCGAGCGCAGCCGGCGCTCCGATCAAGCCGACTACCAACGCGGATATCCAGCCTACCCGCCGTGCTTGGAACGTCCGCATCTCGCCCTCCCTGCTTTCGCAATCGACCGCAACGGCAATCCTGCGGGAAGATGTGGCTGCCTCGCGAGCCTTCACGCGCTTTCCCGCCACCGTCGGGCCGGCGCAGCATTGTCCGTGCCACGCTTTCGAAAGCGTTGCACGTTCAATGGATTGCGACGCCGTGCGGGGAGCCCTGCGTCGGCGGTGTAAACCTCGCCGACACCTACCGCCGAAAAAAGAAAAAGCCCCCGGACGAGGCCGGGGGCAAAACACTTTCACCCCAAAGGAGGAGGAAAAAGGCGAAAGCTGTCTCGTACCTAGCAGGAGGCGTGCCAGCCCCGCAGCCATCGCAACTGCGTGACATTTGCCGCACTCGAGGGATCTCTGCGTGAAGAAAGTCGCGCGCAAACGCCAGCGGCGGTGTCGTCGAACGGTCAGAACCCGAGGTTTGCCTGACGAACCCGCTGTCGGCGGGTGACGCACGCCAGGGAGCCGGTCTTGGGTGTCGATTCTGTTTACGGTGGAACCGGTGTCGGATTTCCCGGCATTCGAACCGTGGCTCAGATTCAGAGAGTTAACTCTTCTAGCATGGAATGTGCTTCGCCCCTCCACGAGGCCTGGAGGAGGACGACGATGACATCGCTTGGCGGCGGTTTCGTCTTTGCAGTCTCGATGGCAATGGCGCTCGCAGCGACCCCTGCCCATGCCTACCTTGTTCTGGGCAACGCAAACCCCAACCTCGCTGGCCGCGCCGCCGGTTATGCGTGCTGCAGCGGCGACGCGGCACCCGCCCAAGCGCCGACCGAGGCGCTGGGTCTTCCGCTCACCGCAGGGGACCGGCTCGAGTTCTACGTCACGGGGCGCGTCTCGTTCACGCCCGCGGTGCCACCGGGGAACAACCCCGACGGCGACAGCGCGGGAAGCATGACGAACTACGGCGACGGGATTTCCGCACCCCTGAGCGTTCGTTTCAACTCGCTCGTCGGCGTATTCCTCACCGCCGCCTCGCCCACCGGCGCGCCGACGCCCGCGCAGCTGAATTTCGCTGGCGGGCTCGGCTTCACCGAGCTTGCGCCAGGGATCGGACAGATCTTCTTCATCGGCGACGGCCTGACGTCCGACACCAATGCAGGGGACTACTCGGGTATCCGTCAGGAGTTCGTCGTCCCGGCGGGGGCGACCCGGCTCTTCTTGGGCACCGGGGACGGCTTCGGCTGGTACAACAACTCTGGCAGCTTCGACGTCCGCATTGCGACCGCATCGGCGCGGGTGCCTGAACCGGCGGGGAGTCTGCTTGCGCTGCTCGCCTTCGGTTTGCTGCTGGCCAGCCACCGCCTGCGGCGCACGTAGCGCCGCTGCGAACCCTCTCGAGGGCCGCCCTCCTGCGTCAGAGTCCGAGGTACGCCTGACGCACCCGGTCGTCGGCGAGCAGCTCCGCCCCGCTCCCCCGCATTGCGATCCGCCCGTTCTCCAGCACGTACGCCGACTGCGCGAGCCGCAGCGATACCGCGACGTTCTGCTCCACCAGGATGATCGTCAGGCCCCGGCCATGGAGCGCCTTGATGGTGTGAAAGACCTCCTGCACGACCGCCGGCGCCAGCCCGAGCGACGGCTCGTCGAACATGACGAGCTCGGGCTGGCCCATCAGACAGCGCCCGATCGCGAGCATCTGCTGCTCCCCGCCCGAAAGCGTTCCCGCCGCCTGGCGCTCGCGCTCGCGCAGGCGCGGGAAGAGCGCGAAGACCTCCTCGATCGTGGCCGCCATGCGCGCGCGCGCACGGGCGAGCATCGCCCCCATCTCGAGGTTCTCGCGCACGGTCAGCGTCGGGAACACCTGCCGCCCCTCGGCGACCTGCCCCACCCCGAGCTCGCACACCGCATGGCTCGGCAGCCCGGTGATGTCGCGTCCGCGATAGCGGACCTTTCCCCGCCGCGGGGTCTCGATCCCGGCGATCGTGCGGATCAGGCTCGATTTTCCGGCCCCGTTCGATCCGACGATCGCCACGATCTCGCCTTCGTCCGCGGCGATGGACACGCCATCGAGCGCCTGCGCATCGCCGTAGTAGAGATCGAGCGCGTCGACTTCGAGGAGCGCCATCACACCGCCTCTTCCCCGAGGTAGCACTCCAGCACCGCCGGATCCCGCACCACCTCCGCCGGCGTGCCCTGGCAGATCTTCTCGCCGTGGTGGAGCACGATCACCTGCGCGGCGAGCGCCATTACCGCGCGCATCACGTGCTCGATCAGCAGGATGGTGAGCCCGGTCTCGTGGTTGATGCGCCGGAACACCCCCACCATCTCGTCGATCTCGGTCGGGCGCAGCCCCGCCATCACCTCGTCGAGGAGAAGGAGGCGCGGGCGAGTGGCCATCGCGCGCGCCACCTCGAGGCGCTTGCGCTCCGGGAGCGTGAGGCTCGCGGCCAGGGTCCCGCCCTTGCCCTCGAGGTGGAGCAGCGCCAGCACGCGCCGCGCCTCGCGCTCCGCATCCGCCACGCGCCCCGACGCGTTGAGCGCCCCGACCACGACGTTGTCGAGCACCGTCATCTGCGGAAACGGCTTGACCACCTGGAAGGTGCGGCCGATCCCGGCGCGGCAAACCTCGTGCGGGCGCAGGCCCGTGACCGGCCGCCCGCCGAGCGACACCGTGCCCGCATCGGGCGCGAAGACGCCCGCGATCAGGTTGAAGCAGGTGGTCTTGCCGGCGCCGTTCGGCCCGATCATCGCCGCGATCGCGCCGTTGGCGACGTCGAAGCTCACGTCGTGCACGGCGCGCAGGCCCCGGAACGACTTGCCGATGGCGCGGACCTCGAGCAGGGCCATGTCAGCGCGGGGCGAAACCCAGCCGGCGCGCGATCGCCGGCCAGATCCCGTTCGGAAGGAACACGATCACCGCCAGCAGGCACACCCCGTAGAACACCTGCTTCACGCCCGGGATGTCGATCCCGAGCAGCTGCATCAGCTCGGTCATGCCGTCGGCGAGCGGCGTGAGCACGAATGCGCCCACGATCGGGCCCGCGAGCGTGCCCAGGCCGCCGATGATCGGCCCGAGGATGATCTCGATCGAGCGCCCCATCGAGAAGATCTGTTCCGGGAAGAGGTTGTTGTAGTAGAAGGCGAAGAACACCCCGGCGAGCGAGGTCATCGCCGCCGACAGCCCGACCGCGATCATCTTGTAGCGGAAGGTGTCGATGCCGAGCGCCTGGGCGGCCTCCTCGTTCTCCCGGATCGCGCGCCAGTAGTAGCCGAGCCGGCTCGCGAGAAGCGCGCGCGAGAGGACGAGCGCGCCGACCGTCAGAGCGAGGATCGCGTAGTAGAACATCACCGGCGGTCCGCGCAGCGTCGCGAGGTCGGTCACGCCGCGCGTCTTGACCGGCAGGAAGAATCCGCCCGATCCGCCGAGCCAGGTCCAGTGATCGAACCCGATGCGGGTGAACTCGGCGAAAGCGATGGTCAGGATGGCGAAGTAGACGCCCCCGATGCCGAACCGGAACGCGAGGAACCCGATCACGAGCCCGGCCGCGGTGCAGATCGCGATCGCGGCGATCGCACCGAGCCACGGGTTCACGCCGAAATGCACGAACAGGGCCGCGGCCGCGTACGCCCCGACCCCGACGTAGAGCGAGTGCCCGAGCGAGAGCTGGCCCGCGAAGCCCATCATGATGTTCCACGCCTGCCCGGCGTAGGCGAAATACAGGCACAGGATCAGCACCGAGAGCACATAGGCGTCGACCGCCAGCGGCGCGGCGAGAAGCGCCGCGCCCGCGAGCGCCAGGACGGCGAGCGCGCGCGGCGGGAGGCCGGAGAAGAGCGCGCGCACGTCAGGCCGGCTTTCCGAGCAGCCCCTGCGGACGGAAGAGCAGCACCAGGATCAGGATCGCGAACGTGACCATGCTCTTCGCCGACGGGACGATCAGGAGCCCGGCGAGCGCCTCCGACATCCCGATGAGCACGCCGGCGGCGAGCGCGCCGGTCAGGCTCCCCATCCCGCCGACGATCACGATGATGAACGCGAGCAGCGTGTACGCCGGCCCCTGCACCGGCGTCACGTCGACGAGCAGCAGCATCATGCAGCCCGCCGCCCCGACGCACGCCGCGCCGAGGCCGAACGTCAGCGCGTAGAGCCGCTTCACGTTCAGGCCCACGACCTGCGCGCCGAGGTAGTTGTCGGCGCAGGCGCGGATCGCCTTGCCGACGAGCGTGTGGCGGAAGAACGCGAACAGCGCGGCGGAGACCGCGATCGCCGCCGCCGCGGCGTACACCCGCACCTTGTCGACGATCAGCGGCCCGAGCTCGAACGAGTCGAGCGCGTACTCCACCTGCACGTTGCGCGCATTCGGCCCGAAGATCATGAGCTGCGCGTTCACCAGGATGATCGCGACCGCGACCAGCAGGATGAACTGGGTGTGCTCCGGCCGGGTCACGAACGCGTTGATGAGCCCGAGCTGCAGCACGTAGCCGAAGAGAAACAGGACCGCGGCCACCGGCACCGCGGCGACGAGCGGGTCGATCCCGGTGGCCCCCACCACGATGATCGCGAGGTACATCGCGGCGGTCATCATCTCGCCGTGCGCGAAGTTCACCACCCGCACCACGCCGAAGATCACCGACAGCCCGAGCGCCGCGAGCCCGTATACGAGCCCGGCGAGCAGGCCCGCGACGACGACGTTGGCGACCAGGTCGAGCGGCACGAGGATGGGCGCGGGCGCAGGACGGGGCCGCGGCACCGCGCCGCGCCCCGCCGCCCGTCGCGACGCCTTACGCCGGCTTGTAGCCGGGCACCGGGAACACCGGCTTCGCCTCGGCGGCCGCCGCCGGCAGCACCACCGTCGGCCGCAGGTTCAGGTTCTGGATCGACGCCGACAGGTTGCCGTCGACCTGGCCCTTCGCGTTGAACTTGATCGGCCCGCCCAGCATCATGCGCTGCCTGATGTCGGTCTGGCGGATCGCTTCGGTGAGCGCCTTGGGCTCGGCGGTCTTCGCGCGCTTGAACGCGTCCGCGGCGATGAGCATCGCCTCGAAGGTGTAGCCGACGTTCAGCGCGTGGAACATCAGCTTCTCCTTCGGGAACTGCTTCGCCATCTGCGCCTCGATGCGCTTGGTGAGCGCGGCCTTCGGGTCGTACCAGGGCACGTTCGAGATGCAGTACTCGGAGAGCTTGCCGAGCGCGTTGTAGAACTGGGCCTCGTACATCCCCGGATTGCCCGGCCCGATGATGCCCATCGGCTCCCAGCGCTGCTTGACCATCTCGCGCCGCAGCAGGATGGCGTCGTTGAGCCGGCACACGAGCAGCAGGAAATCGGCCTTGGTCGCCTTCGCCCGCGCGACCTCGACCGACAGGTCCTTCGTCGCCGGGTCGTAGGCGATCGTCTCGACGATCTTGAACGGCAGGTAGTCGAGCCGCGGCAGGATGGCGTCGATCGCCTTGCGGTTCGCCTGTCCGAAGGTGTCGTTCACGTGCATGAAGACCGCGGTGCGCGGCGCGGTGCTGGTCGCCTGGAAGAGGTCGCGCATCAGCCCGAGGCCGTTGCGCACCAGCTCGACGCTGGTCGGGAAGTTGCGGAAGGTGAACTTGTAGCCCTGCTCGGTGATCTGCGGCGCGGCCGCGATGTTGATCACGAACGGCACGCCCTTCTGCTCGGCGACCTGGGCGATCGCCGCGGCCGCGCCCGAGTCGAACGGACCGACCAGGACCTGCGCGCCGTCGTTGATCA
>CAZCPB010000210.1:0-7879 GCA_964500365.1 uncultured Phycisphaeraceae bacterium | reverse complement strand
ACGCCCCGGTTGCGCAAACGAGTCGGGAGGACGTGGTGCCGTCCGTGCGCGCGGACGCGCCCGGAGGTCCTTCGTTCTCTCTCGGGGCGCTCGTGCTGCTGGCCGGCTCGGTCCGCGAGAGCGACCTCACGAGAGAACTCGGGCGGTCGCCGCTGGACCTGCCACTTACGGCGGGCCGGACCGTGGTCCAGGCATGGTGCCGGCACGCGTCGGAACTCGCGCGTGGGCTCGGCGTGGCTGAACTCCCGGTGCGCGTGCTGGTTGATCGCAACGCGCGCCTGCCAGAATCGATCGCGCCCGAGGAGGGGATCCGGGTCAGCGCCGAGTTCGATCCGCGTGAGTTGAGGGGGACGGCTGGGGTGCTCCGCGACGTCGCGGAGGGGCTCGCGCCCGACGCGATGGTGCTGGTCGGGCACGCGTACCAGTTGCTCCTGCACCCGCTCTCGCTGCTGGTCCGCGACATGATGCGGGTCGGGGGCGACGTGGTCATCCTTACCGGCGAGGACGGCGAGCCCAGCGGGCTGTACATGGTCCGGCGTGCAGCGCTCGACCTGGTCAAGCCCAAGGGGTTCGTGGACTTCAAGGAACAGGCGATCCCGCTGATCGCGGCAAGCTTTGATGTCCGCGTGGCGGTGTCGCCCGCGGCGCGCGGCGCGTCGGTCCGGTCGCTCGACGGCTACCTCGGGGCGCTGCGGCGTCTCCACGCGCCGCCGGGGTCGGACGTGGACCCGCTGGCCGAGAACTGGTTCAGCACGTTCGCGCTCGTCGAACCGGGCGCGGACGTCGCGCCGGACGCCCGGGTGCACGACAGCGTGGTGCTCAAGGGCGCCCGGGTCGGGCGGGGCGCGGTGGTGGTGCGCTCGCTGGTCTGCGAGGGGGCCGTGGTGCCCGCGGGGGGCGTGGCGATTGACCGAGTGGTGACGGGCTCCGCGCCGGCGCGCCCGCGGGAGGCGGCGGCGTGATCCCGGGGGTCCTGGCCAGGCAAGGTTGGACGGCGTGGCACTGGGCGGCCGCGGCGGCGCTCCTGGCCGCGGGCGTGGCGGTCACGCTCGGCGCGTGGCGCGACATCGGGAAGATCGCGGCCGACGACGCCGAGCAGAGCCACGTGATCTTGGTGCCGATCGTGGCGGCGTGGATGCTGTGGTCGCGCCGGGTGAGGCTGCGGCACTGCCCGCCCTCCGGCGAGTGGATCGGGCCGCTGATGGTCGCGGCGGGGTGGGCGCTCTCGTGGTTCGGGTACCACCACATGGTGCAGGCGGCGTGGCACATGGGCGCGGTGATGATCGTCGTCGGCGCGCCCCTGACGGTGCTGGGGAAGAACGTCGTCTTCAATTTCCTGCCCGCGTTCCTGGTGCTGATCTTCCTGGTGCCGGTGCCAAGCTCACTGCGCCAGTTCATCGCGGTGCCCCTCCAGACCTACACGGCCGCGGTCACGGAAGCGATCCTCGAGACGTTCTCATTCTCCCTGGAGCGTGCCGGGAACGTCCTGACGATCAACGGCGCGGAGGTGGCGGTCGCCGAGGCGTGCAACGGCATGCGGATGGTCTTCGCGCTCATCCTCGTCTCGTACGCCTTTGCGTTCGGCCTGCCGCTCAGGAACTCGGCCCGGGTCGTCGTGCTGCTGGCCAGCCCCGTCGCGGCGTTGATCTGCAACGTGATCCGCCTGCTGCCGACGGTGCTCCTCTACGGCTATGCCGATCGGAACGTCGCCTCGCTGTTCCACGATGCCAGCGGGTGGCTGATGCTCCCGGTGGCCTTCCTCCTGCTCCTGGGCGTCCTCCGCGTGCTCAAGTGGGCGCTCATCCCCGTGAACCGTTTCACCCTCGCGTACCAGTGAACCCGGCCCGAATGAAGCTCGCGCCCCTGGCCATCTCGATCGCTCTGCTCGCCGGCGTGGCGTGGGAGACGGGTGCGCGCCCCCGCCCCGAGGACGCCGCGCCGTTCCACCGGCGGGTCCGCGAGTTCTTCGATTCGCTGCCGTACCGGGTCGGGCCGTGGGTGGGGACCGACCACGCCCCGACGCCCGCGGCCCAGCAGCTCCTCCGCCCCAACGTCCTCGTGAGCCGCTCCTACCGGAACGCCGAGACGGGCAAGACCGCGAGCCTTCTGTTCGTGCACTGCCGGGATTCCAGGGACATGTCAGGGCACTACCCTCCGGTCTGCTACCCTGCGCACGGGTGGCGGGGCGAGCATGAGGTCTCGGAGCAGGTCGTGCGGGTGGGATCGATGGACATCCCGATCGCCCGGTACGTCTTCGAGCGCAGCGGCTTCAACCGCCACCAGAAGATCGTGATTGCGCAGGCGTTCGTGCTCCCCCGCCGCGGCTTCGCGACGACCATGGACGCGGTGCGGACCGCGGCCTCGGACTACCCGACGCGGGCGTTCGGCGCGGCCCAGGTGCAGGTCGTGATGAGCGCGGGGCTTCGCGAGGAGGAAGAGCGGGCGACCGTGCGTGAACTGCTGGCCCCGCTCGCGCCCGTGTTCGCGGCGATCGCGAACGAGGGCGACGGGCGATCCGGGGGAGGGGCGACGCCATGACCCAGGCGGTGAGCTATTTCGAGGCCGGCGCGACGCGCGAGATCCCCCTGCTCACGGGCACGACGCACGAACGCCCGCAGGTTGGCGCGCTCACGATGCTGCACCGGCTGCTGCGCGGCAAGTACGTGTGGGTGTTCGTGCTCGGGAGCGCGGGCGCGGTGGCCGGCGGGGTCGGCGGGTACATCTCGCAGATCCCCATGTACCGCTGCGAGGGACAGGTGCAGGTGACCACGCCGCCGGTGGTGTTGCGCGTGACGCCGGAGAACCAGCCCGTCAACGAGCGCGAGGTGAACACGCAGGCCGCGTTCATCGCCTCCGACCGCACGATCAGCGCCGCCATGAACAGCGACGACTGGCGCGCCACCGGGCGAGGGCGCAGCCCGCAGGTCGAGAGGAAGTTCCGCGAATCGCTCCAGGTCATCGCCAACCGCGACAACGCGGAGCTCATCCGCGTGTCGTTCACCGACCGCGAGGCGATCGTGGCCAAGGCGGCCGTCGACGCCGTGCTGAACGCGTACAACGAGATCTGGGTGAAGGGAGCGGCGTCGTCGGCCGAGGAATTCAAGTTCAAGAAGCTCGACGAGGAGCGGAAGAGCCTCGACGCGGCGATCCAGGCCCTCTACGAGCAGATCAAGATCATCGCCGGCCCCTACGGGACCGACGACCTCGGCGTGCTGCTCGAATCGCGGATCGGGGAACAGATCAAGCTCGAACGCATCGTGGCGGAGTTCCGGCGCGAGGTGGCCCTTCGTGAGGCGGGCCCGAACGTCCCGTCGCGCGCCGATACGGCGCAGGGCGAAGCGCCAAAGTCCACGATGACCAACGAGGAGATCGCCGTCCTGGACCCGCAGATGCGGAAGTACCTCGAGGACAAATCGGCCAACGAGGCCTACATCAACGAGCTGCTCGAGTCGGTCACGGAGGAGCACCGGTCGGTGAAGCTGGCGAAGAACCGCCTCGCCGCGCTCGAGAAGACCATCGAGGAGCAGGCCCTCAAGTTCGTCGAAGGCCGGGTCGTGCCCGACACGAACGTGTCGGACCAGGCACGCATCATGAACACGGACCAGCTCAAGGCGGCCCTGGCGAGCGCCGAGGCCGATTTCGCGGAATGGCGCCGCCAGACGATCCAGCTGGGCAACGACAAGATCAACCTCGACGAGCTGCGCCGCCGCAAGAACCAGCTCCAGTCGGACCTTCTCGGTATCGAAGACCGCCGGCTCGCGCTGCGGATGCAGCAATCGGGCGGGCGCGGCGACGCGCAGCAGCGGATCAGCATCTACACGCCCACGGACGTCCCGTCCTTGCCCTCGATCGACCGCCGCCTGCGGATGGGTGCGCTGGGGGCGATCGGCGGCGGCGGGCTCCCGGTCGCGGTCATCGCGCTCCTCGGGCTCTGGCAGCACAAGCGCAGGTTCACGTACTCCGACGAGGCTCGCGAGCGCGGCCCGCGCGCGCCGCTCCTGGGTATCCTCCCGCAGCTGCCCCGCGACCTGTCCGACCCCGAGCAGACCGCCGCGGCGGCCCACTGCGTGCACCAGATGCGGACGCTCCTGCAGATCGGGGACGAGGCCCGCAAGGTCTACGCCGTCACGAGCTCGACCGCGGGGGACGGCAAGACCAGCCTCGCCCTCTCGCTGGGCATGTCGTTCGCTGCGTCGGGCGCGCGGACGCTGCTGATCGATTTCGACATGATCGGTCGGGGCCTCTCGGCGGCGCTCAAGCTGCGCCAGCCCCACGGGCTCGCCGCGGCGCTCGAGGCCGGCTCGATGAACGGGAGCGTGGTGGGGACCGGGATCGAGCGCCTGTGGCTGATCCCGTCGGGGCGCGAGGACGAGCGGTTTGTGAGCCGCCTCTCGCGGACGATGGTCCGCGACCTGGTCGAGCAGGCGCGCGCCGAGTACGACGTCGTGGTGATCGACACCGGGCCGATCCTGGGCAGCCTCGAAGCAAACTTCGTGTCCTCCGAGGCCGACGCCGTGGTGCTGGTGGTCGGGCGCGGCCAGCAGCGGTCTTACGTGGACCGGGCCTTCGAGCAGTTGCACGCCCTGGGCGCCCGCGTGGCCGGGATGGTTTTCAACCGCGCCTCGACGACCGATTTCATGCAGTCGGCGACCAGCACGTCGTTCCGGTCGGTCCGGGACGAGCCCGCGCCGCCGGTGGACCCCGGGACCGTCCCCGACTTCGAGCCGGTGGCCCGGACCGTTGCCCTCGACATCAGGCGCCAGGATCGGCCCAACGCCGCATGACCGTGACCGCGACCAACCCCGACAGGACGCTCTGGGGACTCGACGTGTTCGATCTTCACGCGCGGTACTGGGCCGCGCGCGGGATCCAGGTCGTGCGCCTCGGCGAGCGATCGGAGATCGTCCCGCACGCCGAGCTGTTCCTGCTCTGCGATCCGCGCACGCTGACGCTGTTCCGGCCGGCCGCCATCCTCGACATGCTCTGCTGGATGAACGCGGATCTGGTCGCGGTGCGACTGGTCGATGCGCCCCGGGAGGGCTATCGCGAGCGGGTGATTTCCGGGCAGGACGGCCGGTTCCGCCGCTTCGAGCGGATCTACCACGGGTCCGATCCGCGTAAGGCCCGCCTGGGCCTGACCGGCGACCGCGAGCTGGCCCAGGTGTGGCAGGCGTCGCCCGACCCGAGGGAAGGCTGGATGCGTCTGCGGCGCCTCGTGCCGCGCCGAGCACGGTACGCGACCACCGTGAAGGCCAAGGTGTACGACTCGTCCTACCCCGAGGAGACGGCGCGGTTCCTTCGGGAACTGCAGCAGTCGTGGCGGCGGCCGGACTCGACGATCGGGCGGATCCGGCAGCTCCAGCCCGGGGTGTGGGCGGACGAAACGGCGCGGGTCAGAGTGGGGCCGGGGGTGCGCGGCCCCTTGTGGATCGGGGCCGGGCGAGAGCTGCCCGGGGAGACCTCGGCGGTGGGCCCGGCGGTGATGTGGGACCGGCCGGATGCGCGCCCCGCCGAACGCACCATCGAGTGGCTCGAGCTCGAGCCGGTCTCGGGGACGATGAACCGGCCGCTGTCGCCCAACGCGCACGCCCGCCGGCCGTTCAAGCGGCTGTTCGACGTCGTGTTCTCGCTCGTGGCGCTCGCGCTGACGCTGCCCCTCTACCCCCTCATTGCGCTGGCGATCGTGATCGAGGACGGCTTCCCGGTCTTCTTCGGGCACCGGCGCCAGACGCTCGGCGGGCGGGAGTTCACCTGCCTCAAGTTCCGCTCGATGCGCCGCGACGCCGAGCAGATCAAGGCCCGCCTGGCGGAGAAGAACCAGGCCGACGGTCCGCAGTTCTACATGAAGGAGGACCCCCGCCTGACCCGCGTGGGCCGGTTCCTCCGCGCGTTCCAGCTCGACGAACTGCCCCAGTTCATCAACGTCCTCAAGGGCGACATGTCGGTGGTGGGCCCCCGTCCCAGCCCCAACCGGGAGAACCAGTTCTGCCCGGCGTGGCGCGAGGCGCGCCTCAGCGTCCGCCCGGGGGTGACCGGGCTGTGGCAGACCAGCCGGACGCGGGTTGAGGGGGCCGACTTCCAGGAGTGGATCAAGTACGACATCGAGTACGTGGAGCGCCAGTCCGCGTCCCTTGACGCGTGGATCATCTGGCGCACCATCGCCCTCGTCTTCCGCGAGGTGATCAAGCCATGAGCCTGAAACCCAAGACCTCACGACGCCTGGCCCTGGCCGCGGTGCTGCTCGTGCTGGCGGTGGGGTCGGTCGTCGCGTTCGTCTTCGTGCGCCAGTGGCAGCGGGAGCGTGCCGCCCGGACGGCGCGCGCCGAGGGGCTCGCGCTGTTCGAGCAGGGCCGCTACGTGAACGCGGCCGAGCGGCTCCGCGCGTTGGCCGATGGCACGTTCGAGGAGGCCCGCGGCCGAGGCCTGGCGAGTGTTCGGCGAGTGCTGGGAAAAGACCGAGCTGCCCGACCTGAAGAACCTGCACGCGGCCAAGGACGCCTACTCGCGCGTCTACGACCTCGACCCGGGCGACCGGGCGACCGCGGTGAAGCTGCTCTCGCTCTACAACCGGGTCGGGCTCTACCAGGAGGCGCTCACGCACGCGGGGCGGCTCCGCCCGCCGTCGATCGCGCAGGCGGGCGAAGCCGATTTCGACGTGCTCCGCGAGGAGGCGGCCGCGCGGACGTCGCTCAAGCTCTTCGACGATCGTCTGGGCGAATTGGCCGACCGGATGCTCGCGCTCCGGCCGGACGACTTCGGCGCCAACGCCATCAAGGCCGCGCACCTCCGGGAGAACGGCAGGGGCGGCGAAGCGCTGACCCTGGCCCGGGGCGCGGCCGAGCGGTTCCCCGACAACCGCGGTCTCCAGCTGCTCCGCGCGCTGGTCACGTTCCAGGAGTCCGGCTCGGGCGATACGTCGGCGCTCTTCGCGTCGGCCTGCGAGGCCGCGGGCCTGGACGCCCAGACCGGCGCGCCACGCGCGGCGCTGGATTCGCACAACCAGGACCTGGTGTTCAGGTTCGTGAGCCTGTTCGATTCGCTCTCGCGGTTCGAACACTCCGAGTCGCTGCTGCGGGCGGCGACGGCGTCCGCCGACGCCGACCCGGACGTGCTCCGTCTCTCGATCAGGCGGACGTGGCAGGTCGGCCGCAACGCCGACGTGGCCTCGCGCCTCGCCGACCTGGACCTCGGCCCGGGCGGGGCGCACTCCGACTTGATCGCCTTCAAGGCGATGGCGCTCCGCGATCTCGGGCGCCGGGACGAACTCCCCCCGCTGATCGAGGCGCTGAAGTCGAGAACGGAGATCGACTACCGCGCCAAGACGTGGTCGCTGGCGTTCGAGGCGGTCCCCGGGATGACGGGGGGCGTCGTGCCCACGCCGGCCGAAGGGGTCCAGAAGCTCCGCGCCGCGCTCAAGGAGTCGCCCGCCGAGCCCGCGGTCGCGATGTTCTTGGGTCAGGCGCTGTTCTCACTGGGAAGGACCGAGGAGGCGTTCGAGGCCTTCAAGACCGCGACCGATTCGGCGCCGAGTTGGGCCGCGCCGTTCATCGAGCTGTCACGCGCCTGCCTGAACGAGGGTCGCGCGGCCGAAGCGTTCACGGCGGCCGAGCACGCGATGCGGGCGTTCCCCAGCAGCCTGGCGGCGAATGTCACGTTCCTGAACGCGCAAGCGGCCGTGATCGAGAGCGGAACGGGCAATCCCGGCGACCCGGCGGACCTGGCGCGCCGCCTGGAAACGGCGGCGGGCCACGTCGAGCGGGTCGACGACCCCGAGGCAAGGCGCTCGCTGCGGGCGGGGATCGTGCCGGCGCGGGCCGTTCTCGCGGTGCGGGCCGGCCGCCCCGACGAGGCACGTGAGATCGTCCGCGCCGTGCTCGAC
>CAZCPB010000209.1:0-7893 GCA_964500365.1 uncultured Phycisphaeraceae bacterium | reverse complement strand
GCTTGACAGTGAAGTGCTCCTAAACCCGCCCGAACGCAAAGCCCGAAACCGTTATCTGTCATTCTACAACCGACCGTGCTAAAATCAACGACCGAAAAACATTAGACTAAATTTCGTAATTTAGCGACCGAATTTTAACGATGAAACGTAATGGCAAACAAATATGTAAACTTTATCTCGGACGAACATTTATTGAACTGCATTGAAAATTTGCATAAAGCATATTTGAGAGCCAAAAACAACATTTCAAAAAAGAGCTTTTACACCAACAAAGTCGATACAATAAAACTGACTTTTGACGCTAAATTCAACGACATCAACGAAGACGATTTAATCCAATCCGAAATTCTTCGACAAATTGACAAATCCATAAACAACTCAATCGGAACTTTTCACGAACAAATTTTAGGTGGAATAAAAGGTTATGAAGTCGGAAATTTAAGCGGTTTTGACATAAAAGCAATAGACGACACGCTTTTTGCCGACATCAAAAACAAGCATAACACAATGAACAGCAGTTCGGCTGAAGCCTTATTTCAAAAATTGGCTCGTTATGCTGACGACTACAAAAAAGCAAAATGCTATTGGGTTCAGATTTTAGCCAAAGGCAGTTTCAATGAACATTGGAAAGGCGAAATCAACGGAAAAGAGTACAGCCATTCAAGAGTTTTTAAAATTTCGGGCGACCAATTTTATGCTTTACTTTCGGGACAAAATGACGCACTTTTTCAATTGTACAAAGCATTACCGAAAGCGATTAAAGATTATCTGAAATCTGCACAATCGGAACAAGATATAAAAGAAAATTCGGCCTTGGACGAAATTTCATCTGAAACCGAAAAATCAAAACGTACTATTCTCGACCAAATAACCTT
Organism: uncultured Phycisphaeraceae bacterium; assembly: GCA_964500365.1. GTDB lineage: Bacteria > Planctomycetota > Phycisphaerae > Phycisphaerales > UBA1924 > CAZCPB01. The sequence goes on along the minus strand of CAZCPB010000209.1, from coordinate 7,018 downwards.
TGAAAATTATAGTTATTATTTGGGATTTGACAAGCTGTAATATTCATTCAAAAACTTCACAATTGAATATCCTACTTCACGACCTAAATTGACAGGAACAGCATTTCCGATTTGCTTATATTGTTGAGCCAATGAACCTGCAAATTCCCAATCATCGGGAAAAGTTTGTATTCTGGCATATTCCCGAACGGTAAACGGTCGGGTTTCATCAGGGTGGCAACGTTCTGTTTGTTTTTGGGCAGGACTGCAAGTCAAAGTCAGACAAGGCTCGTCCCAGCCAATTCTTCGGGCAATTCCCGTTTTTCCACCACCGAGATAAAAACTTCCTCCCATAAATTCCTTTTGGATTTCAATTGGCAAATCTCTCCAATAGCCTTTTTGTGGCACTAAATCCAATACCTCTTTTTTACTTTGCGGATATTTTGCACCATTGGATTTTGGTACGTTGCAATCAAACAATTCGCTTTTTTTCAAAGCATCTTTCAGGTTGTAAATTTTCTTGTAAGGTTTTGGGTATTCGTAATTTACCGTAATATCTTTTCGAATACCAACTAAAATCAGACGTTCTCTTTTTTGTGGAACTTTATAATGTATCGCTTTCAAAACTTCTACAGGAACTACATTATAGCCTATTTCATCTAAAATAGAAATCATTCCCTGCAAGGTTTTTCCGTTGTCGTGGCTCAACAAACCACGCACATTTTCGCCAATACAAATCGGTGGATTTACTTCTTTTACCACTCTTGCAAACTCATAAAAAAGCGTTCCACGAGCATCAGCCAAACCTAATTTTTTACCTGCATAACTAAACGCCTGACAAGGAAACCCGCCTGTAACAACATCAACTTTTTCGTTGTATTCCGAAAAATCAAAATCCTTAATATCGCCTTCCAAAACATTCCAGTTCGGACGGTTTTTACGCAATGTAGCACAAGCAAATTTGTCAATCTCGTTGAGAGCGACACATTTCAGACCCGCTTTTTCCATTCCGACAGCCAAACCACCTGCACCTGCAAATAATTCCAAAACTTTGTATTCGTGATTGGGTTCAACGAAATTAGAAACAGGCTCTTTTGTGTCTGTTTGAACAAAATCAGAGAACAATTCCATTACTTCCGTTTTTCTATAAACTCGGTAATTACTCATCGGTTCACGAACAGCAGATAATTTACCTTCTTCATCCCAACGACGTAAAGTTTTTGTACTTTTATTCAGCATTTTTGCTGTTTCAGAAATTGTTAAATATTCACTCATAACCAAATTATACAACATTAGACAATGGTTACAAATTTAAGACAAAAATCCGAACTGACAAACAAACGAAAAAAAAAGAACGACAGATAACAAGCAGTTTGGCAAAAGAGCGGAGTTTCATCTAAGTTGAAACTTTCTACATATTTATCCGCAAAAACCATTTTTCTTTTGCTCTTTTTTGTAATTTAGCAAAAAGAAAAAATGGTTTTGCTACGTTGGTGCAAAGTTGAAAGTTTCGTCTTTCTAATCCGCTCCTTCGCCAAGCTGCCGAACCGTTAGCAGCAACCCGTTCGACACTGCACAACGTAAACGGACAAAAAAATGAACAGAATAACACAACAACAAAAGTGAAACAGATGCAAAATAAAACGACCGCATCTATACAATAAAATCTTTTCTTTGTCAAATCATTTCAAACAATTCAAGGCTTATGGACAATAAACCTACTCCCAAAAAATGGTATCAAAAGCCAAGCATAGTTATCGCACTTTTAATTTTGTTTTACCCCATAGGGTTGATTTATATGTGGGTAGGGAAATCGTTTAGTTTTTTTACAAGAGTGTTGGTTACAATTTTACCCATTTTTTTCATAAAATTCGTTATGCCGATATTCTCAGGAGGAGAAGGCGACATTTTCAGAAGCGTATTCTTTTTGATTTCATTCTTAAAATACATTATCCCGCTCGTGGTAGTATATTTTTTGCTTCGTCCTTTATTTAGGGACAAAGCCAAAGAAGTTGAATTGAAAGAACAGGAAAAACAAAAACAGATAGATGAATTTAATAATAAAATTTATTCTGATTTTCAACAATTAGGAAGCAATAAAACTGAAAGAACAAGGGAAATTAAAAACATTTTCAATAAAAAGCAAGGTGCAATTTATTGCTCCATACATCATGCTTTTCCTGAATGGGGCTATATAGAGTTCTCCATTTCTCGAAGTATCGTTGCAATGGATGCAAAAGAAAGAGAATTTTTGCAAACAACCATGTTGCTATACAATGATGAACTAATAAATAATCAGCAATACAGAGATTTTCTTTTTGCTTTTGTTTATGGTGATGGCAAGGCTACCATAAATCATTCAAAGTATTGGGTTAATGACTCTTTGGGAATCAAAGATGGGTCAGGAGGTGTGCGTCATTATAAAGAAATGAAAGCCCTTTCGGTGGATAGTGCTGTCAGTGCTATATTATCAATAGTTGACCAATCTAACGAAACCTTGCATGGAAACAAACTTGTAGGTGAAATTAAAAGCAGGATTCATGGAGGAAGCGCATGGTTCAGCTTGGATGAATTGGATGGTTCAGTGTTTAACGGCAATGGTAGCTACCAACTTAACTTAGGGCATCTTGAAGAAAGCAATACTGTTCTTCATTATTCAGGCGAAGGTTCGTTGATTACCATTGCTCCTCCCGGTTCGGGGAAAACACAATGCTTTGTAATTCCCAATATGCTGAATTGGAAAGGTGCGGCTGTTGTTCTTGACATCAAAGGAGAAATTTATGAAGCTACGCATAAGTGGAGAGAAAAAAATATAGGTAAGGTTTATAAGTTTAGTCCTCTTGACCCCAGCAACAGCAATAGCTATAATCCTTTGGCGTTTGTTCGTGATGACCCTGATTATATTTGGGAAGATTCGAGGTTCTTAGCCGACATGATGATTGTGCCGTCTGGTGCGCAAGACCCCTTTTGGGAAAACATGGCACGTGATGTTTTAACTGCTGCAATCGCTTATATAACATATAAGAATCAGCCTGATGAACGCCCCATGAGTAAAGTACTTGACCTTGTATATGGAATTGGTTGGGACGAAATGATAGCTTCTTTAAAAACCAACTTATCTGTTGCGGCTATGCGTCAAACGGGATATTCATTAAGTAATTTAGATGCTAAACAACGGGACAGTATTTTGAAAACAGCCCAGAGCAGTTTAAGTGCTTGGCAGGGAGAGCGGATTTCAAAAGTTACTAAGAAAGCGGATTGGAGCCCTTTAGACTTACGCAATGGAACGCCTACCGTTTATATCTGTATCAATCCTAATGAAATTGAAAGTTATCTTTCGGTAATTAGAGTATTCATTGCCCAACATATACGGATGCTAACCACAGAATTACCGCAAAGAGGCTCAAGTCCTGTGTTATTTATGTTGGATGAATTGCCAAGATTGAAAAAAATGCCGCCTGTTGATGAGGCATTAAACATTGGAAGGCAATACGACATTAAACTGTGGATGTTTGCCCAAAGCTACGGACAGTTGAAAGATGCTTATCCTGACCCCGAAGGACTGATAGGAAGTTGCGTGGTTCGCACCTTCATGAACCTTCCTTTAAATGACGAGTTTACTACGAAAATATCTGACCAGCTTGGCCACAAGCATGATTCACTAACTAACTCAAAAGAGAAATTAGTTGAGCCGATTGAATTGGCAGGACCCAATTACCGAGACATAATTTTAGTTCTTGCGACAAATACTAAACCTGCTCGGCTACGAAAAAAGTTTGCTTATCAGGATGCAGAATTAAAAGCAAAATTAGAAACCATATAAAATTTTTTAGCGATGACACAAGACCGAGCAAATGAATTATATAGAATTGCCAAAGAAACCATTGAACGGCAAAGGGCGGAAGCTATTGAGTTGGCAAAAATGGAAATTAATTTACAATTAGAGAGAGATAGGCAGCAGCTTAATGAAGCAAAATATTTAAAAGAGCAGCATGAATTAGCTCAAAAAATAAATGAAGCAGCGATAGAAAGTGAAAAAGGAAGGGTAACTATAGAGATTGAAAAAGAAGCAACAATCAGATTAAATAAAGCCGAACAAATGCTGAAAGAGAATATTGAAAAAGCAAGGGAAATGGAACAAAAACTGCAAGATGAAAAAGTAAGGCAAGACCAAGAATTAAGACAAAAAGATTTAAACAATGATGAACATCAAAAGCAAAGAGACCAATTAGATAAAATACAGGAACAGGCGAAGAAAGAAATGCAGGAAGCACAGGCTAAAGCCGATACAGAATGCAGAAAAAACTTGGAAATGGAACTGGCAGCAAAACAACAAGAGCTTATAGAACGTGAAAAAGCAATTGAAAGGCAAAGAGAGCTTGAGCGACAAAAGCAACAAAATAAGCAGCAATAATAATAAAAGCAAAGGCATCGGGTATGCTGCTAACAGGCCGTTTGCCGCAAGCGGGGCGACAGTGGTTAATTGAACATTTGTGCTTTCTATTTATACATTTATGCTTGCTGACAGTTTAGTGCTTCTAAGCCCCGCCTGACGGCAAGCGGCAAAACGTTGTGCGACATTGTATCAGAAACCACAGAAAAATATGAAGAGAATTTTTACAACCTTTTTTTTGATATTTTCAGTTACTATCTTTTCTCAAGAGCTAAAAACATTTGAAGGGAATTATAAAGAGGGAACTGCAAAATATAGTTTTTATGAAGGTAAAAATGATGAAATAATATTGAATGGAAAATTTGAATATTTTAAATCTAATAATCAATCAGAAATTGGTCAATATTCTCAAAATTTAAAAGCTGGAACGTGGAAATATAATTTTGAAAATGAAGATTATAAAATTGATTTTTATGGAAATTACATCAATGATTTAAAAAATGGAATTTGGACATTTAACTTTAAAGAAAATGGAGTTTCTGAAACCTACTCTTTAGATTTTAAAAATGATACTCTAATTGGAAAAATAAATTGGAATGGATTAAAAGGAGAATTTGATGAAAGAGGACGATTTATTGGAAATTGGGAAGTAAATAACAATTTTGACAGAGATAAATACATTGCAATATTTAAAGATAATATTCTCATAAGACTTGAAAATAGAGGAATCATTACAAGCCGAACATATCTTGATGTATATCAAGCCAATACTAATTCAATTGATTTTACAAAATTGTCCTTATCCGAGAATTCAATAATAAGAAAAGAATACGATTTAGACTGGAATTTTAGGTTAATGAGTAAAGAATTTGATGTTGATAAAATCTACTATATCAACAATCTTAAAATAGATGGAGTTAGTCCAGCTTATTTGAAAAAAGAACAGTTCTTTCAAAATTTTTATGATGCCATAACTGATAGAATAAACGAGAAAATTTCTGATTATACAAACTGGACGTTTTTTAAACCAATCGAACTAAAAAATAATCCTGAATTTCTATATTCAAATATTCAGACTGTAATACCAAAACAACAAGCAACACAAGATTATTTCAATTTTGACAACTTCATCGACAATCGTTTAGTTGATGAGAAACCCTTGTTTAAAGAAGGAAATAATAATTTCATTCCATTTATTAAGGACAATTATTTCAACTTTGATGAAGTTTCAGGTAGAGCTATTATCGAATTTATAATTGACAAAAAAGGAAATATCAATGTTTTAAAAGTAACAACTACAGGAAATTTTTCAGAAAGAGAAATTAGACGAGTTTTAAGTCGTTCGCCAAAATGGAAACCAGGTAAAAAAGAAGGAAAACCAGTAGATGTTAAAATAATTCTTCCAATAAATGTAATGAGGAACTAAAAAACAACGACCGCACAACAAGGGTTTTGCAAAATGGCGGGGTAACGGCTAAATTGAAAGTTTGTGCTTCGCAATCCGCAAAAAGCCAATTTTATTGGCTTTTTTCATAAATTAGCAAATAGAAATTGGCTTTTGCTACGTTCCGTCTAAATCGAAACTTTCGTCTTCGATTTTCCGCCACTTCGCAAAGCCCCGAACCGTTGTGCGTCATTTTAGAGCGACACCGTAAAATCAAAACAGACAATTATGTGGATAGGACTTTTAATTTTATTAATACTGAAAGGAATTATTGGATTTGTTGCTATGATGCAAATTGTTAGGCTGACAATTGCACCAGGTTTTGCACCTATGATAACAGAAGGAAAAAGACTTGGGAAAAATGTTTTGCTGAATAATTTTTTACTTTTAATTGGGTGTTGTGTTGCATTCTACGTAATGGGAAAATTAGGAATTAATATACTTGGCAACTAACAATTATGGACACTTTATTTAAAGACAGAAACCAAATTGAAGAATTAATTAATCAGGCTGACGATAAAAGTGAAACCAAAAACTTAATTCAACAATTTGACGACCTTAAACAAACGAGAACACCTTTTTACTTGACAGCAAACGAGCTTGAACAAATTTTAAATTGGAAATTAAGAACTCAATTTGGCAGACAAACTAAAATAAGGCAGAACAATACAGAAGAAAATATACAACTTATAACAAAGACAACATTTTTGCTGACACATTATGACAAAGACATTGAAACAGCACTAAAATTAAAATCTCTTACATTACTATATGGCGTTGAAATTCCTGTTGCCTCTTCAATTTTGACTTTGTGTTACCCAGAAAAATATTCAGTAATAGATTTTAGAAATTGGCGACAAGTATTTAACCCAGCGACAAAGAAAACTTATTACACGACAAACGAATACAACGAATATTTGAAACGAATAAAATATCTTGCTGACAAATTTAATTTTACAACTCAACAAATTGATATGGCGATTTGGCAAAAAGATATAAATGAAAATGGATAAAAAACGAACGCACAACACAGGTTTTGCGTCAGGCGGGCTGAAGTGCAAAATTCAACATTTGTACATTTTAAAAACTTTTGTACATTAGCCAAGCGACAGTGCATTTAAACCCGCCCGAACGCAAAGCCCCAATCCGTTGGCAGAAATATGGTTAACAACCTACTAACTTCAAAAGTCAATATAGGACGA
>CAZCPB010000208.1:0-7929 GCA_964500365.1 uncultured Phycisphaeraceae bacterium | reverse complement strand
GGTGGGGGGCGTTCCATGCCCGGGAGCGGGACGATCTGGCCCTCGGGCGAGACCCGCAGCTGGTCGGTGGACAGGAGGTACGCCAGGACGGCCAGCCGCAGGTTGGTGCGGGAACGGTCCCGGGCGTTCTTGGCGTCCACGAGCGCGTTGTTGGAGTCGACGATTTTCTGCGGCTCGACGAGGTCGCTCTTGAGCTCCTGTTCTTCGAGGCGCTTCTGGGCGATCTCGACGCCCTGTTCGGCGAGGGTGAGCTGGACGCGGGCGAGTTCCACGCCGCGCACGGAGGCACGGGCGTTGACGACGATCTCGTCGCGGGCGCGCTCGTAGTCGCGGATCTGGGACTCGAGCGCGATGACCGACTGCCGGAGGTTGAGCGCCTCGATCTTGCGGTCGAGCGGCAGGCTGAAGGTGAGCGTCGCGAGGTAGTTGAGGTCCTCGGGATCGAAGAGCAGCCCGCCCTCGCGCGCGTCGCGGTCGGTGGGGACTCCGATGCTGCCCGAGAGGTTCAGGTCGGGGAGGAGGGCGTTCTTGGCGTTCTTGACGGCCCGGCGCGCATCGTCGAGCCGGTCGCGCTGGTTCTGCAGGTCGAGCCGGTACTCGAGGGCCAGCGCCGCGGCTTCCTGGAGCGTGACGTCGGGCTCGGGGAGGTCGAGGTCGCCGCCCCGGACCTGGAGGGCCGCGTCCACGGGCAGCCCGAGCCTGACCTTGAAGCGGTCCACCTGGAGGATGTAGCGCTCACGCAGGCCGGCGAGCGTGGCCTCGCGCTGCAGCACCTCGTTGACGGTGAGGTTGTACTCGAAGGGGTTGATCCGCCCGGCGTCCACGCGCGCCTTGGTGGCGACGGCGAGGGCGCGGAGGCTTTCGAGCTGGGCCTCGGCGTTCTGGATTTCCTCGTGCGTCTGGATGATCTCGAAGTAGTCGGAGGCGATCTGCACGAGCAGCTGCCGGCGGAACCGCTCGAAGGCGCGGGCCTCGTACACGAGGTTGCGCTCGGCCTGGATCAGTTCCTCCTGGGCGATCGTCCCCGCGCCCCGCAGCAGGGGGATCGTGCCGGAGAAGATCAGCTCGGAGGACTGCGTGTAGCGCCCCGAGGACTGCTCGCGGAGCTGCTCGGTCGCGGCCCAGACCCAGCGGGCCTCGACCTCGCCGCCGTAGGGCAGGCGCTGGGTGACGCGGAGCGTGTTGATGATGTCCAGGACGTGCTGGAAGTCGCCCGAGTCGCCGCTCCCGGCGAGGATCGCGCTGGTGTCGTTGGAGAGACGCGGGCTCCAGCGGTGGCGCTCGACCAGCAGCCGGATCGCCTGGGTGATGTAGTCCTCCTCGGCGTTGAGCAGTTCCCGTCCCGATTCGTCCGCCGTGCGCAGCGCCCCCGCGAAGTCGAGCTCGATCACGGGCTTTTCGGCCGGCGGTGGCGCGGCATCGTCGGGCTCGATGTCGGGGTCGGGCAGCCCCATCGATTCGCGGTCGAGGACTTCAAGCCTCCGGGCGGCGTCCCGGGCCTCGTCGGCGGGCGTGAATCGCAGGTCCTTCGAGTCCGGGTTGACGGACGCCGGGTGCTTGTCGAATGCGCTCTGCGGGGCGGTCCCGGGGCGGACATCCCGTTCGGGCGCGGAGGTTTCGGTCCCCAGCTGGGCCGATTCGCGGCGGATCAGGTCGCGGAGCTGTTCATCGAGGGCGGACTCGCTCCACGAGCATCCACCAATCATAAAACAAACGTATACCAAACATATAGTCTCATAACCATGCTTATTGATGGTATTTTTGTTGGATAATGATCGCATTTTGAACGGTTCTGCGGGCATGTTTGCGGTCAATGGTACCGACTTTCGGCCCTCGCGTGGCAAGTCGTGCAACGGCGACCTATTGTTTGGGCCTTCGCTCAGACAGCCGCAATCCCCGCTCCCGTCACAGCACGAGGCTTGTGAAGCGGGCTATTCCGATCAAAGTACGAACGGCACGCCGCTTTCTTGCGACGGGCCGCGGGAGTGTCCCCGAGCGATGGCGTCCATCACGTACGACGGTCAGAGCATCATGATCGACGGGCGGCGGGTCTGGCTCGCCGCGGGCACGATTCACTACGCCCGCGTGGCGCGCGACCAGTGGGCCGACAGGATTCACGCGGCGCGGCTGGCGGGGCTGAACGCCGTGGAGGTGCCCGTGATCTGGGCGCGTCACGAGCCGCGCCCCGGGCACTTCTCGTTCAAGGGCGACGACGACCTGCGGCACTTCGTGACGCTGATCGGCAGGTCGGGGATGCACTGCATCCTGCGGCCGGGCCCGTACGTCGGGGCGGGGTGGTCGCTGGGCGGGATGCCCGCGTGGCTGCTCTCGCAGAAGGACATCAAGCTCCGCACGAACAACGGGCCGTTCCTGGAAGCGTGCTCGCGCTATTTCACGGCCCTGGCCGAGCAGGTCCGCGACCTTCAGGTGAGCAGTTCCGGGCACGGCGGGCCGATCCTGCTCGTGCAGATCGAGAACGCGTGGACGTGCGGGCACGACGACCTCGCCCGCGCCTACCTCGGCGAGTTGCAGCGGTACATCCGCGAGGCGGGGATCACGGTCCCGGTCGTGAACGCCAACCGGCTGTGGCAGAGCGTCGAGGGCGAGATGGACTGCTGGACGGGGTCTTCGGACCTCCTGGCGTCCATGCGCCAACTCGCGACGGTCCGGCCCAGCCAGCCGCGGATCGTCATCGACCTTCCGACGGGCGACCGGCGCACGTGGGGTGGAGAGGGGGAGTCGGAGCTGACGCCGGACGCGCTGGAGCGTCGTCTCTGCGAGGTGCTCGCGGGCGCGGGGCAGTACAACCTGCGGCCGTTCCACGCCGGGGCGGCGACGGGGTTTTCGGCGGGGCGGTCGGCCGACGGTTCGGGACTGTTCTACTGCCCGTCGGCGGACTCGGCGCGGGTGCTGGCGCCCGACGGGTCGCCGGGGGCGCTGTTCAACGCGGCGCGGCGCGTCTCGACCTTCGCGACGCGGTTCGCACGGGTGCTGTCGAGCCTGACGCCGCAGCACCAGTCGGTGGTGATCGATCCTTCGGCGCGCGAGCCGCGGGCCGGTTCCCGGGGCGGGGCGCGCCGGACGTCGCCGCGGCACTCGGTGGTGCACGTCTCGGGCTCTCAGGGCGCGGTGGCGTTCGTCTTCGCGGACGAGCATGCCGCGCGTCCGCAGGAAGATTCGGCGCACCTGCTCCTTCCCGACGGCGTGACGCTGCGGGTGCCGATGGGCGGGCGCCCGGTGGCGTGGTGCCTGTTCGACGTGCTGATCGGGTCGCGTTCGAGCCTCGACTACTGCAACCTCAGCGCGCTGGGCGTCGTGGGCAAGGTCTTCGTCTGCTTCGGTCCCCCCGGCGCGCGGGCGATGATGGCCGTCAACGGTTCGCCGCTGGAGCTCACCGTCCCCTCGGGCAGGACGCCCGAGGTGATCGAGATCGAGAACATTTTCGTCGTGGTGTGCAGCCTCGCGCAGGCGGACGCGACGTACTTCACCGACGACGCGGTGTACGTGGGTGTGTCGGGCGTGACGGCCGACGGCCGACCGGTGGTGCCGCCGGGCACCTCGCCGCGCTCGGTCACGCGCATCGGGGCCGACGGGGCGGTGACGACGGGCGTCACCAACGCCGCCCGCCCGCCGGCGCACGAGAACGAGCGGCCGCACCTGGGCGCGTGGTCGATGGCGACGACGTCGGAGTACGTGGACGGGACCAGCCCGCGCTACGCGTCGATCGCCGGGCCGGCCGACCTGGGCGCGCTGGGCTCGCCGTACGGGTACGGGTGGTACCGCGTGACGTTCAAGGGCACGGCGCGCGGGCACTCGGCGTTCCCGCAGTCGGGCGACCGCCTGCACGTGTTCCGCGCGGGGGCGGCGCTGGGGGTGATCGGCGTCGGTCCGGGGTCGATCGACTCGCTCGACCTTTCGGTGCGCAAGGCCGGCGACTCGATCGTCGTCCTGGCCGAGAACTTCGGGCACTTCGCGGGCGGCGCGGCGATGGGCGAGCGGAAGGGGCTGTTCGGGCACGTCTGGCAGTGCGACCCGGTCCGCGTCGGCCGCCCGGCCGTCGAGATGGGCGCGCCCCTGGAGCCCTTGAGCGTCCGGTCTCCCCTGTGGGAGGTTCGGCAGGGCGACGCCACGCTCCCCGAGCGGCTGGGCTGGTCGGTCCCGCACCGGCGCAAGACGCCGCTGGTGATCACGCTGCGGGCCCCGGGCGGCGGGCCGCTGCCGGCGCGCGGGCTGCTCGTCATCAACGACAAGTCGGTCGAGTACTTCGACCGAGCGGGGCTGGCGCCGATGCTCGTCGATCCCGAGACGCTCTCGCGCGGCGTGAACTCGATCCAGCTCGCGCTGCTGCCCGACGTCGCCGACGCGAGCGGCCTGATCGAGCCGATCGCGGACATGGCGGACCTCGCCCGCGAGTTCGCCGAGTGCCTGCACATCGCCGAGGCGTCGGAGAACCTGAGCGAGAAGGCCGACTGGGCCTTCGCCCGCTGGGAGCCGCCGCCGCCGAGCGCGTACGAGCCCAACAAGGGCGCGGCTCGGACGCACCACCAGCCGACGTGGTGGAAGACCGTGTTCAAGACCCCGCTCTCGCAGGAGCCGCTGTTCCTCGACGTGTCGGGGCTTTCCAAGGGCCAGATCTACCTGAACGGGAAGCACCTGGGCCCGTACTTCGCGGCCACGGCCGACGGCAAGGCGGTGGGCCCGCAGACGCGACACCTGCTCCCGGCGCCGTGGCTGGCGAAAGAGGCCGAGAACGATCTCGTGCTCTTCGACGAGCACGGCGCGCACCCGACCAAGGCGCGCCTGGTGTTCGGCGAGAAGCTGGCGATCCGCGCGACGTACTGAGCCTCCGCACGCGGCGGGGCGAACCCGATCGCCGTGCGCGACGTACCCCATGCGGCGCGGCGCGCTTTCCTGTGTGCCGCCTGCCCCGGGCCGTCGGCCCCGGTCGCGTGAGGCGGGACCGGCCGACCCCGACACGTCGGGCGCGACTCCGGGGTTCGCGCGCGTGCCCTCTGGTACACTCGACCCATGCTGGATTTCACGCCCGTCCAGGACGCCGCGTCGTTCGCCGCGCGCGCCCACCGCAACCACGTCCGCAAGGACAACCAGACTCCCTATGCCGCGCACGTCTTCCGGGTGGCGCTGACCGTGCGCCACGTCTTCGGGTGCGAGGACCACGTGGCCCTTGCCGCGGCGCTGCTCCACGACACGATCGAGGACACGACGACCGACTACGACGACCTGTTGGCGCGCTTCGGGCCCGAGGTCGCCGACTGCGTGGCGGCGCTCACCAAGACCATGGCGCTGCCCGAGCACGTCCGCGAGCCCGAGTACGACGAGCGGCTGGCCCGCGCCGACTGGCGGGCCCGGCTGATCAAGCTCGCGGACCAGTACGACAACTACTCCGACGCGGTCACGACGCGCGAGGGGGTGACCGAGAAGGTCCTGTCCAAGTGCCGGCGTGCGCTCACCCTCGCGCTGCCCGACGCCGAGACGCACCCGGAGACCGCGCGGGCGATCGGGGCGTTGTGCGAGCTGACGGGGCTGACGCCGCGCGAGTGATCCGCGCGGACTTTGAACCGTTGTCGTGATCCGGCGCGACGTTGGCGGCGGCACCGCCAAAGTCGTGGCTCGAACGATCAGCCCAGCTCGAACGCCGCGACGAAGGCGTCGAAGTCCTCGCCGTTGACGAAGCCATTGCCGTCGAAGTCCGCCGCGCCGTCGCCGGTGACGAACGCCTCGACGAACTGGTCGAAATCGTCCCCGGTGACGAAGCCGTCGCAGTTGAAGTCGGCGGGGCGGCAGGGGCAGGAGCGGACGGTGATGCGGACATCGTCCACGCCCGCCTCGACGATGGCGCCGGTGAGGTCCCGGGCCTGGAAGCGCAGGCGCATGGTCGCGGTGGGGGCCACGGCGTCGTTGATGCTGATCGTGCGGCTGGTCCAGGCGCCGGCGTTGTCGGCGGCGTTCTCGAGCGTGTGCCACGTCGCGCCGTCGTCGTTCGAGATGAGCACGGGCATCGAGTTGGTGCCCGGGTTGCTCCCCTTGTCGTTGGAGTACCAGCGCCAGTAGCTGACGAACGCCTCGCCGGCGAGGTGCCCGGCGGGCGGCAGGGCGCTGAAGGTCGGGCTGGTCAGCGTGGTCGTCCCGCCGTCCACGTCGTACTGGCCGACGCTGCTGCCGGCGCGCGAGTCGGTGATCCAGCAGCGCGTGCCCGAGGGCGAGTGGTCGCTCCCGGGCTGGGCGTTGGTGAGCTGGGGCGCGGCGTTCTCCCAGATGCCGGTGGTCGCGTCGTCGCCCGGGGCGCCGACGGTCCAGCCGTTGACAGCCTCGCACTCGTCGTCGAGCCGGACGGTCGTCTGGGTCGGCGCGACCGAGTAGAAGATCGACGGGGCGCCCGAGGGCGACACGGCCGTGCGCCCGTCCGTGCTCGCGGCCTGGAAGTAGTACTCGATGAACGTGCCGCACTCGGCGCCGGGGAGCGTCGCGTGAAAGACGCCGCCGGAGAAGCTCATGGGGGTGGGCGTGAACGCGCCCTGGCCCGCGGCGCGGGCGAAGACCGCCGGGCTGGCCGTGTTGAGCGTGTTCCCCGGCGTCGCGGTGATTGCCACCGGCACGTCGAGGGGCTGGCCCGCCTCGGCCGCCTGCGGAAGACCCTGGGGGAACGAGAACGTGACGGGGAACGCGACGACCTCGGCGAGCTTGAGCACGGCGGCGAGGTTCTCCTCGCCGGTCGGGATGATCTCGCTCGGCGGCAGGACGAACCCGCTGCCGCCGGTGTCGCGCAGTTCGATCGAATAGCCCAGAATCTTGTAGGGCGTGCTCCCGGCGCCGTAGGCCCAGTCGAGCGAGCCGCCGCTCACGGGGTAGATGGTCGAGTACGTTGGGCCGGCCTCGTAGATCCGGTTGTGGACGCTCCGGATCTCGGTCACGAGGTCGGCGTTGATCTGGTCGAAGGTCGGGGCGTCGGGGGGCGGCGCGCTGGTGTACCCCCACGGCGAGAGGATGAGCTGGCCGTAGCTGTGGAAGTCGATCGTCGCGCGCAGGCGGGTGTTGGCGAGGATGTAGTCGCGGAGGCGCTGGGTCTCGGGCTCGGAGAACGGGCCCGTGCCGCGGTACGTTTCATTGCTCGGGGAGCTGCTCGCCCCCTGCCCGCCCCACTGGAAGCCCCAGTTGCGGTTGTTGTCCACGCCGAAGGAGCCGTCGCCGTTGTTGCGGCGGTTCTTCCGCCAGAGGCGGTTGTTGGGGGTCCACGAGTGAACGTACCCGTCGGGGTTGACGATGGGGACGACGAGGACCTCGGCGTTTTCGAGGATCGCCGTGATCCGCGGATCGCCGGGGTAGCCCGAGATGAGCTGGTTGGCGATGTACATGACGGTGGCGGGGCTGACCCACTCGCGGGCGTGCTGGCAGCCGTTGAAGAGGAGTTGCGGGCGGGCGTTGCGGGGGTTGCCGGGCAGGTCGGGGGCGCTGATCCGCAGGGCGTTGATGGCGCGGCCCTCGATCGAATCGCCGAGGTCGTCCATGACGACGGTTTGCGGGTTGGCCGCCGCGAGCTGGGCCATGAACGTGTTGAACTCGTCGAGTGTGTGGTAGTTCTGGAACCAGGAGATGTCGCGGCGGAGCCGCAGGGCGCCGATCTCGGCGAAGTGGTCGTCGATCGCCCTCTTGAGGTCGTCGATCATCACCTGCGTGGGGAGGCCGAGCTGCGCGAGGGCGCCCAGGTTCTCCGGCGCGACCTGCACGTCGAGCGTGCCCAGCCCGGGCGTGTGCGTCCACATCGAGTTGCCGGGCATCGCGGAGAAGTGCTGCACCGCGAGGAACTCGTTCAGGTTGCTCACCGTGATCGTGACGACCCGGGCACCCTCGTAGCCGGAGGCCGCCCCGGGGGGCTGGGTGGGCGCGACGGCGTGCTGCGCGCCGGCCACC
>CAZCPB010000207.1:0-7943 GCA_964500365.1 uncultured Phycisphaeraceae bacterium | reverse complement strand
GTCGACTCCGCGAGATCGGTGAGCGTCTGGTCCGCGGCACGCTCCTCGTCGAGCGTCATCTTCAGCAGCGTAAGATCTTCGGCGCGAGCGAGCAGCTTCGCGAAGGCGCACAGGCTCCCGTAGCCGGCGATCTCGTAGTGCTCAATCTTTTGCGCGGCGACGATGATCGCCGCATCGCGGACCTCGTCGCTTCCCTTGGCCTTCATCGCCTCCGCGCCCTCGCTGATCAGCCCCTCCATCGCCTTGCAATGGCGGCCCCCGGTCTTGCGGTCAAGGCGGGCGAGGATCTCCTTCAGGCGGGCCGCGTGTTCTTTCGTCTCGGCCAGGTGCGAACGCAGGGCGTCGGCCAGCCCGCGGGAAGACACCTTTTCGGCTACCTTCGGGATCGCCCGGGCGAGCTGCTCCTCGGCGCTGAGCAGGTCCTGCAGTTCGCTCACGTACAGTTCCATCATGGATTCGGCGTTCATGGCTTGATCCCCGCGTGGCTCGGTGAGGGCGGATCGGCAAAGGGGCACGCGTCCCGGCCTTCACCGCGGCACAGATTTCCGCGGCCCGCCGAACCCAGTATCAACGCGAGGGCGTGAAGCCGCGGTGAAGCGGCGGTGAACAGCCGATGACACTCCGCCGGACCCGGGGATCATCGTCGGCGGTCCCGCGCCGACCAGATGGCCGCCATGAGCGAAAACCCGACGCAGGCGGCCATGGGTGTCGGCACCATGATCGTGAGGACATCCTGAGCGAACGGGCCGTCGCTGCCGTCGGGGTTGCGCGACCAGATGTTCAGCACGCGGACCAGGCCGATGTCCGTCCACCCCGCGGCGTTCGCCGCCGCGACGAAGGCATTGCTCTCGCCCTCCGGGGCCCCGGGCTCCTCGATGAACCAGATGGCCCGCTGCAGCGCGCGTGAGTCCTCGCGCCGGTCTTCGTCGGTGCCGTCGAAGCGGTACCCCTCCAGCGTCCCCTGACGAAACGACCAGTACAGGAACGCCGTCCGCGGGTCGAGCGGATCGCCGCCGTCTTCACCCGCCCCGTACGACCCGCCCATCGCCACCGTGTTGAACCGCGCGTTGTACGGCGTGTCGAACGCCAGCGGCTCGAGCAGCTCCACGCAGAACGTCTGAAAGGTTCCGTCCGGCTGCCCGGCGGACGCCGGCCCGTTCAGGAGACCGACATCGCCGCTGACCCGGTTCACCTGGTACTCACCGCCCAGGCCCGGGTTCCACGGTCCCGGGGCGAACGTCACGACCCCGTCGGCCAGCGCGGCGCTCGACCCCGCGGCAACGCACGCCGCGGCGATGATCGACTGCTTCCTCATGGCTCTGAGCTCCTTCCGCCACCGTTGCAACGGCATCACAGCGGCCGGCCCTCGGCGCCCGGGCCGAACCGGTTCGCTTCGTCGGTCTGGGTTTCGGTCTCTTCCGGCCCGCGCGCCACGGCGGGGGCGCGTTCACGATCTCCGTCGCGAGAGCCCGGGGTATCGCCGCGTCGCGATCGCTCGTCCTGCGGCCGCGCGGATCCCGGCGATCGCGTCCGTGCCGCGTCCCCGCCGCGCCGCGCGGACTTCGAGGATGATCTTCGCTTGCCGGGCATGGAACTCTCCCTGTCTGCAGGCTTGTCTTGAGGCGTGTCTCGGAGCTTTCTCGTAAAATGCCGCCCGCGCTCAGCCAACCGCGAGCCGCCTTCGGCGCACGACGCTGCCGAACATGACGCCCCCGATACACACCGCCCCGGCCATGACGGAACGAGGAAGCGGCACCACCACCAGGGGCGAGAAGTGCCCGCTGTCCTCCAGGCCCCGCGCGGTGACGATCGCGATCTCGGCGTCGATGTCGACCCATGCCGGGCGCGTCCCGGCCCCGAACAGCGCATCGATCGCCTCGCGCGGCGTCGTGCCTTCGGCAAGGCTGAACCGGAGCGTCAGCATGTACGCGGGGTCCGCCGGGCCGGGGAGGACGTCGACGACGAACGGGGCGATGCGGGCCCCCGCGGGGTCGTGCGACGTGCGCTCGCCCGACAGCCAGATGGCCCCGTTCCGCGTCACGAGCGTCGGCGACACGAGCAGAGAATCGGAGTCCTGCGCGGTAAAGGACTGGACGAACAGCTCCCGGTCTCCGAGGTTGCACAGGGTGACTTCGATCGTCTCCGCGTCGTCGTCGTCCCACGTGAAGTCGAGCGCGAGGTCTGCGCTGAAGTCACGCGCCACGCCCGGTTCCACCGGGACCATGGCCAGCCGCACGCTCCCGGCGTGCGCGGACGAAGCGGAGAGAACGGCCATGGCCAACGCGGACAGTGCGGCGAAACTCATCGGTGACATCGGCGGTACCTCCACGACTCTTCGGCGCGCTCCGCAACCGCGGCGGAGCGCACTCCCCTTCGGACGGGTCAAGCCACGTGCGTTCACCGGACACCGCGCGTCCCCCCGGTCGCGCCGCGCCGTGGTTACAGCGGGACGTTCGTGCGCCCGCGCCGTACCAGGCCGGCCAGGAGCGAGAGCACGAAGAGAACCAGGAACACGAAGAACAGGATCTGCGCAATCTGCGCGGCGCCCGCGGCGATCCCGCCGAAGCCAAAGATCGCCGCCACCACCGCCACGATGAAGAACACCAGAGCCCAGTACAGCATGGGTCGCCTTTCCCGCCCGTGAGTGCACGGGCGCTCCGCTCTACTCTCCTCTGCGCCGCCGGACGCTCGGCGGCCGCGTGGCAGAGCTGCCGAGCGGGCGGATGATGTCAACGTGCCGGGCCGAACGCGGGCCCGCCCGAACCCCGTCCCCCCATCACCCCTGGAACCACCCGCCGTGCAAGCAACGGACAGGTGACTCGGGGGAGGCGGAGGGCGGGAACGGGCCGGGCCCGTGCGCCCGCTTTGGCCTACCGGTCCCAGATGGGACCGTCGTCCTCCCACATGGCCGTCCGCCGGCCGTCGTGCTCGAGCGACTTGGTGATCCAGTACGACTTGCCGTCGAGGTTCACCTTGCAGACCTCGAGCTTCACCTTGTCGCCCGACTCATACTCCATCGTCGGCTGCGCGTCCACGTACCAGGCGGGCCCGAGCACGACCGTCTCCTCGCGGTTGTCGGAGGTGCGGAGGGTGATGGCCTTCGCCGTCTGGCCCGTCTTGCCGCACTCGACGGTCTTCACGCCCTGGACGGTGCCGGTCAGCGTCTGCGTGGGGGCGGACTCGATCGCCTTGGCGATCTGGCCCTCCCCGCCCCAGAGCCCCCGGTCGTCGCCCCGGGCCGGCACGTTCAGGGAGGCCCGTTCGCGCCGCTCGAAGTCGGGCCGCTCGACCTTGAACGCCCGGTACACCATCGCGGCCTTCGTACCGCTGCTGAGCATGCCGGCGTCGGACGGCGCCTCGGGCGCCGCGAGGATCATGTCCTTGTCGGCGTCGAGCCTGACCTTCTTGTCGAGAGAAACCGACGCGACGGCCCACGGCACCAGCCGCTTCGTGTCGCCCATCCCCAGGAAGTTCTCGTCGGGGTCGACCGCCAGGAACGCCACCCGACCCGAGCCGCGCTCGACGATCACCGAATCGACCGTCCCGCACTCGGCGCCGCGGCAGTCCACCTTCATGCCCTTGAGGTCGTCGGCCATCACGTAGCGCCACTGCGAGGCGCCGTACGCGCGGTCGCCGCTCTTCATGTCCCGGGCCGCCCACGAGGGCTTGTGCTCGGTATCGCGGTACTTCGTGCTGCGTCCGTCGGACTGCACGCTCGCCGCGGTGTACAGGTCGTCCTTGCCGCGGACCGAGAAGCTCTCGATCACGACCCGGTCGCCGCGCGACGGCGAATACCCGCCCCCGCTGACGAACCAGGAGGGACCGAGCGATACGCGCCGCACGGACCCGTCGGCGGTCTTGACCTTGATAATGGTCTCGTCGTCGGAGCCCATCTGGTCGCGGTCCACGCTCACGATCTCGCCCTCGATGCGGACCCTGTTGGCCGCGTCGAACGAGCCCGCGTACGGGTCCGAGCGGTCGAACCTGCGGAAGTCCTCGTCGCGGTCGTCGCGCTCCTCGGCCCGCTCCTCGGCACGCTCCCGGGCCTGTTCACGCTGGCGTTCCCTGGCTTCGCGCTGCTCCTCGGCACGCTCCTCCGGGTCCTGAGCGTTCCACCGCGCGGCGGAGAACTCCGGGTACCGCTTGAGCTGGTCCTCGGTCGCGTCGAGCACGAACTTGTCATTGGTCTGGTTCCAGCGCAGCGCGCCGTACGGGATCGCGATCGTCTTCCCGCCCATGCCCAGCACCGCGCCGGTCTTCACGACCGCGTAGTCGATCCGGCCCGAGCCCCGGTTGATCAGCAGTTCCGAAACCTCCCCGATGTCCTCGCCGCCGTGGTTGATGATGTCACGGCCCTGCAGCGCGTCGGCGCTGCGGAAGTCCGTGTTCTCGGCGGTGTTCTCAAGGCTGCGCCGGTCCTGCGCGTCGCCGGGCCGATCCGGCTGCTTTTGCTGCTGCTGCTGCCCGGCGTTCTCGCGCGGTCTGTTCTTGCTTTCCTGCGCGACCGCGGCGGTGCCCGCGACCAGGAACAGCGTCAACGCGGTAACGGAAGCGTACTTCATCGTCGTGACTCCTTGCTCCAAAGCGTGCTGGTTTCGAACGAACTCCAAACCGCCCCTGGCGGGGCGCTTCTTTTCGGATGTGTCAGCAGGGGCTTCGGAGAACCCGCGATGAGCGAGGTGAGCCTCAAATGAATCGGCGCTCAGGCAGCCCCACGCGGCGCGCCGAGGGCTTGGCGGAGGCATATCTGGGGGTAGACTGTGGCCGCGCGCCCCATTCATGAGGACGCGGCCCGTAACGGAGGAACCTCTGTATGCGAGTGCTCGTCATCGAAGACAATCCGAAGATGGCCGCCGGCGTTCAGCGAGGTCTGCGAGAGCACGGGTTCGCAACCGACGTCACCCACACCGGCTTCGAAGCCGAGGACCTGGCGGCCGCGGGGGTCTACGACATCCTCATCCTCGACCTGATGCTGCCCGACCGCGACGGCCTCGAGGTTTGCCGGAACCTGCGCCGGCGGGGCGTCAAATCGAAGCTGCTCATGCTCACGGCGCTGAGCTCGACCGCCGACAAGATCAACGGGCTCGACGCCGGGGCCGACGACTACCTGACCAAGCCGTTCGAGTTCGACGAACTGCTCGCCCGCATGCGGGCGCTGCTCCGCCGCGGCGACGCGACCGAGGCGCGCCACCTGCGGTGCGACGACCTCGAACTGGACCTGTACACCCGTGTGGCGACGCGCGCCGGCCAGACCATCGAGCTCTCCAACAAGGAGTTCTCGCTCCTTGAATACTTCATGCGTAATCCCGACCGGGTCGTCTCCCGCACCCACATCGCGGAGAAGGTCTGGGACATGAACTTCGAGGCCACCAGCAACGTGGTCGACGTTTACGTCTCCGCCCTGCGCCGCAAGCTCGACCGCGGGTTCTCGCGTGAGCTCATCCACACGGTCAAGGGCGTCGGGTACCGCTTCGGGATCGTGGACAGGGCCTCGTGATGGGTGCCTTTGCGGGCAGCGCTGAGCAGGGCCCGCGGCGCGGAGTGTCGCTCCGGGCCCAGCTCACGTTCTGGTTCCTCGCGATCTCGCTCGTGATCCACGTCACGCTGATGGCGGTGTTGCTCGTGTACCAGCGCCTCCGCGCCGGCGAGCCCGCCGGCGACAGGCTTCTCTCGTACGCCAACGCCGCGGGCGCCTTCGTCGCCGGTGCGGGGGCCGAGGTCACCGACGACAGCCTCAGCTCCTTCCGCGAGAGTTCGCGGATTTTCCCCTCCGACGTGCCCCGGGCGCTGGCCGTCTTCGACGCCGCCGGGCGGCTGGTCGCTTCCACGCAGCGGCCGGCGCCCCGCGTTGATCTCGCCGCCCGCGGCGCCCTCGACCACGCCGAGCCCCCCGTCGTCGTCGCGCAGCGCGTCCCCGCCCTGCGCTCGGCCGACGGTGACGACGAGTGCCTCACCGCCCTCGTCCGGGTCAGCGGCCATGACGGTTCACCGCGGCTCGTGTGGGCGGCCGCCAACGACGCCCGCTTGTCCCTCGCGATCCCGCCCCGCGTGCTCGTTTCCGTGCTCACCGCCGAGGTCATCGCCATCGCGATCGCCGGATGGATGATCGCGGGACTGGCCATCCGCCCCATCACGCACCTCCGGAACCTCACCGCCAGCCTCGCGCCCGAGACCCTGGAACAGGACATCCGCACCACCGCCCGCGCCCGCGAGATCGTCGATCTCGAGCGCGATCTCCGCGACACGCGGGCCAAGCTGCGCTCGGCCCTCCACGCCCAGGACCGGTTCCTCTCCAACGTCTCCCACGAACTCAAGACTCCGATCGCCATCCTGCTCACCGAGGCACAGACGCTCCCTCCCGAATCGTTCCGCGGGGAGGCGTCGAAGTTCGTCTCCAGCGTCACCGAGGAGATGCGCCGGCTCGGGCGCATGATGGACAGTTTCCTGATGCTGACGAGGGTGCGCGGAGGTGGCTCCATCCCCAACCCACGCCCCTACGACGTCAACGAGTTCGTGCTTGAAGCCCTCGGCGACTGCCAGGTGATCGCGCGCCGCGCCAATGTCGAACTCGCCGCCCGGTTCGCCGAAAACGGCCGGCCCCTGAGGGTCACCGGCGACCCCGAACTGCTCCGGGTCATGACGCACAACCTGATCCGCAATGCCCTCCGCCACAGCCCGGAAGGCGGGAAGGTGGCCGTCACGGTGAGCGATCGAGGCGATGCGTGCGATATCGCCGTGCGCGATTTCGGGGAAAAGATCCCGGGCGAGTTTCTCGACCGCGTCTTCGACCACTCGTCCCGGACGGGCCTGCACCCACCCATCACGAACGGCGAGCCGTCCCGCGAAGCCCCCGGCGAGTGCGTCACCCGGTCGCAGGGCCTGGGCCTGGCGATCGCCCAGGGCATCGCCGAACTGCACGCAGGAAGAATCATCGTCGCCAACGTGGAGAGCGGCGGCTGCGAATTCACCGTGAGGCTCCCCGTCTCCGCGGGCCACCCCGCCGATGATGCGCAATCTCATAATCTGCAATGAGTTGCGATTCACGGCCGCGCCCTGGGCCCCTCATATCGCGCCGCGAATCCCCCCGCAGGGTGCGCACCGGGATGTGCCCTGAGGGACAGCACCATGAGCCAGTTCTCCGCCGGCATGATCATCGTCCTGGCCTTGATCGCCGTGCTCGCCGCTGCGGCGGTCCTCGGGCACCGCGGCGCCAGTCTCTGGGACGCGCTGTTCGTGGGCGCGGTCACCGCGTTCCTGGTGGTGTTTGTCCGAGCCCTGCGCTCGCAGGCCGCCGCGTCGATCGCGCGCGGCGCCCGGCGGGAGTTCGAACACTGGGTCCGGCCGAGCGAGGGCTGAGCGCTCATTCATGACGGGTTCACACCCCCGCCATCGGGGCCCCGGCACCTCATGGTCCGCTGCAGTCATTACCCGCGGCGCGTGCCGCGGTTCAACGTCGAACGAGAAAGGGATGAACCATGCAGGGCTCTCGATACGGACAGCGATTCGATGCGCAGGAACAGCAGGCAGGACGCCGGAATCGACAGGGCGGCTACGGCGAATACGACAGTGGTGAGCAAGGCGACCAGAGGTTCGAGGGTGGCCGGGGGGGACCCGACCATGACTACGAGCGCGAGCGATCGGGCGGAGGTCAGTCGGGGGAGTACGGCCAAAGCGGATACGGCGGATACGGACAGCAGGGCAGCGGCTACGGCCAATTCGGCCAGTACGGACAACGGCAGAGCGGGTACGGCTCTCAGGGCCAGTCCGGTTACGGTCAAGGCGGAATGGGACAGAGCTACGGGCCGGGGGGCTACGGGCAGAGTGGTTACGGACAGAGTGGTTACGGCCAAAGAAGTGGCTATGGTGGCCAAGGTGGATACGGCCAGAGCGGATACGGCCAGGGTGGTTACGGACAGAGTGGCTACGGGCAGGGTGGTGGCTAC
>CAZCPB010000206.1:0-7952 GCA_964500365.1 uncultured Phycisphaeraceae bacterium | reverse complement strand
GTTCACACCGCTGACGGGGAGCGGCGGGAACTTTCTCCTGCGGTACGGTCCGCGGGTCGTCGAACTGCCCTTCTCGCTCACTCTCAACGACTTCCGCAAGACGGACTACCCGGGCACCGAGATGGCGATGGCCTACGAGTCGGACGTGACGGTGAACACTCCGGGGAAGGAGCCGTTCCCGTTCCTGGTCCACATGAATACGCCGTTTGCGCGCCACCCCTGGAAGGTGTACCAGTCGGGCTTCATGGGCGAGTCGATCTCAATTTTCAGCGTGATGAAGGACCCGGGGCTGCCGCTGATGTACGCGGCGTCGATCATCCTCTGCGTGGGTATTTTTCTGACGTTTTTCAGCCGGCGGTTCAGCTGGGGACACCCGGGCATACCCGCCGCGTTTTCCCCGAAAGCGAGGGACATCGATGTGTCGCAACATGCGCCTGTGGATCCTGCCCCTTCTCCTGTGGTTGTGCGCGAGCGCGTGCCCGCAGGCGTCGGCGGCGGATGAATGGCAGCGCGAGCTGGGCCTGGTCGCGATCCAGGACGGCGGGCGCGTCATGCCCCTGGAGGGGTACGCCCGGCGGCTGGCGGCGAAGATCACCGGGCGCGAGCGCTGGTCGGGGGGGCGAGGACCGGAGTCCTATTCCGGCCGCGAGCCCGTCGCGCTGCTGTGCGATCTCCTTTTCACGGGGGAGACGATTATCGCGACGCCGCTCATCGGCCTCGAGAATCGTCCGTTCATGGAGCGCGTGGGACTCGACCCGCAACGAAAGTTCTTCAGCGCCAGGGAGATCGCCGGCTGCAAGGGGATCAACGACCTGCTCCAGGAGTTTTCGAGGGCGCAGCAGACCGACCCCGACGCCCGCGCGGACTCCGTTCAACGTCGCGCCCTCGAACTCTTCGACGCCGCGAACCGCATCGCGAGCCTCGCCTCCGGGGAGCGGCTGGCGATCGTGCCGTCGGAACCCGGGAAGGCGTTCCGTTCGGTGGGACTCTCGGGCGGTGACGTCGGGACCGAGGGCGTGCGCGATTCGCTCGTCCGGCTCCGGGACGCGTACGTTTCCGGCTCGGGGTTGGATGAAGCGGTCGAGAACCTGAGGAGCGCGATCCGATCGGCGGGCACGCTTCCGCCGCAGGAGGCGCGGCGCGTCGATCTCGAGAACTTCTACCTGCGGCACGACCCGTGGCGGAACACGCAGCTCCTGTACGGGCTGGCCGTCGTGTTCTTCGGCGTATCGCGCCTGTTCATGCGCCGGCTCATGATCGCGCTGGCTCTGGGCGCGACCGCATTGGGCGTCCTGGAACACGCCCTCGGGCTCTCGCTCCGCGTCATGATCCTGAACCGCGCCCCGGTTTCCAACACCTTCGAGGCGCTGCTCTGGATGGGCCTGGTGGGGATCGCGATCGGGGCGGTCGCTCAAGCGATCAACCGGAAGAGCTACTACCTCTTCGGCGGCGTCTCCGCGGCGCTGCTCAGCGTGCTGTTCGCGGGCCTGGTTCCGCTGACCGACCGGACCAACTCGCTGCCGGCGGTGCTCCGCAGCAACTACTGGCTCATCGTCCACGTCCTCACGATCGTGGCGAGCTACGGGGTGCTGGCGGTCGCGGCGGTGCTGGGCCACGTGTACCTGATCCGCGAGGTGCTCTTTGCGCGGCGCTCGACCGTCACGTCCGCTGCACCCGCGCCCAAGCTGTCGCACCCGATCATCGCGCAGACGTACCGCACGATCCAGGTCGGGCTCCTGCTCCTCACCGCGGGGACGATACTCGGTGGCGTCTGGGCGGCGGACTCGTGGGGTCGGTTCTGGGGATGGGACCCGAAGGAGACGTGGGCGCTCATCAGCATCGTGGTGTACTTCGCGGTGCTCCACGCGCGGTACGTTCGCTGGATCGGCGATTTCGGGCTCGCGGCGTGCGCGGTGCTCGGCTTTGTCGTCATCGTGTGGACGTTCTACGGCGTCAACTACGTGATGGCGACGGGGCTTCACAGCTACGGCTTCGGCTCGGGCGGCGAGGTGTGGGTCGCGCTGTGGGCGGGGGCCGAACTGGCCCTGCTGGTGGTCAGCCGGCTTCGGTTCGCCTCGCTCACTCGGGCCGCGCGATCCGCCCCGCACGCGCCGGCGACCGACACGCCGACGGGCGCGGTACCATCCGGCACGTGACGGGACTGTGCACGACCGGTTTTCACCGAAGGACCAAAGATGAAGATCTGCGCGGCAGGCGTCCTCGTGTGCGCGTGCGTCGTCGGCGCGTGTGATTCAAAGCCGACCCCTCAGCCCTCCAAGAGCGGGACCGGGCAGGGTGCGAATACTTCGACCGCCCCGCGCGCCGCGGCGCCGGACCACGGCGGCGCCGCCAAGCCCGGTGCCGATGGTGCGAGAGTCGAAGCCCTGGGCGTGGTCATGACGCTCCCCGCGGGCTGGAAATCGACCCCGCCCTCGAACTCGATGCGACTCGCGGAGATTCACGTGCCGGACGTTTCGGGCGAAGCCGCGAAGGAGTGCATCATCGCGATTTCCACCGCAGGGGGAACGGTCGAAGGCAACATCGACCGCTGGGCCGGGCAGGTCAAAGCCGCCCCCGGGGCGTCGCCACCGGCGCCGGCGGTGAAGCTCACGCCCGACGGTCTGCCCGCGACGATCGTGGAGTTCGAGGGCGAGTACGTCGGGATGGGCAACGGGCAGCCGCAGCCGGCCTGGATGCTGCGGGGAGCGATCGTGGAAACGGCGCAGGGCCTGCTGTTCGTGAAGATGACCGGCCCCGCCGGACCGATGCGCGCCGCCGGCCCGGGATTCACCGAGATGGTCTCGGGCCTCAAGAAGAAGTAGTCAGGCGACCCGCGGGCCGCCGGCGTCGGGGTGAATCCCGATGCCGGGGCGGGAGTGAGTCTCGGTGTGGGCGCGGAACCACGGTCGCGCGAACGCGCCGAAGAGCAGCAGCGCCGCGGGCACAAAGCAGAACGCCAGGGTCGTCCGCATCGGGTCCGTCAACGGGACCGAGGTCGGGTGCACGTCGGGGAGCAGGCGGGCCGAGAGGTACAAGAGCGGCACATCGAGAAACGCGATGAGCCCGTACGCAGCGGCCGCCACGCGTCGGCGCGCCGTCGAACGGATCGACCGGCGCACGATCAGGTACCCCAGGTACAGCGCGAAGAGCACGAGCGTAAACGTGAGCCTGGGGCTCCACGTCCACCAGTATCCCCAGAACGAATGGCCCCAGATCATGCCGGTGATCAGCACCACGGCGCTGGACGCCACGACGTACATCGCGGCGGCGCGGGCCGACCCGTCCCAGCGATCGTCGCGCGACCACAGATACGCGACGCCCGCGACGAAGACGCACATCGCTCCCACGAACGCCGTGATGGCGGCCGGTATGTGCAGGTAGACGAGCTTCTGCACCGGGCCCATCTCGAAATCCACGGGTGCGTACCACAGGGTGAGCGCCGCGCACGCGACGAACGCGGAGGCGGTCATGACCGTCAACGATCTCAGCATGATGGCGGGTGAAAGGCTCATGCTCGGTGCACTCGATCAATTCCCGTGCGGGCTCTCAGCGTGCCGCGCAGCGCCCCCCCGCCGGTGCAACGTCCATGCTCCGACCGCGATCGCGCACGCGAGTCCCGTGCCGCCGATGATCCAGTACGCCGTCTTCGGCGATCCTCCGGCCTGCGCTGGCTCCGGGACGTGCGCCGCGGCGTTTGGCAACGCGGGCAGCTCCACGCCCGAGAGTGCCAGACCCACGACTTCTCCCGCCCCGAGCGGACCACCCTCGAAGCGCACGGTTTCGACCCCTTCGACGATGCTTGCCCCCGCGGGGGTGGCGCCCCGGCCCGAGGCCACGACACCGAGCGCGGGGACCACAAACACGGCGTGCTCCGTTGGCACCGCCGACGAAACCAGGAGTGAAGACGCGCCGTGCCGCACCGGGATCTTGTACGCGAACTTGAAGTTGGTCTGGCCGGGCATCATCGGCATCTGAACCGTGAGCACGGGCGGTACATACGCCGAGCAGCACCACCCGTGGAACCCCTGGATGAGCTCGACTTCGACCGCGTCGTCCGGGAGCGTCAACCGAACGGTCGCACGACGGCCTTGGGCGTCCGCGGGCTCTCCGATCCAAGTCTTGTCCACGGGGTTCTCAACCACAACGGTCTCGGCGACGTCGATGCCGTTCGAAACAACCGCGGCCGCGGCCTGGCGCACCTTGATGCGCCACGGCGGCGGGTCGTCGGTGATCTCGTTCACCGTGATCTCCATGCTCGCCCGCGGGTTGCCGTCGTTCATCAACGGCCCGGCGTCCTGGTAGACCACGCCCGCGTGCCGAACCCGCACCAGGGCGCGAATCCCGATGCTTACCGGGAGGTCGTTGATGATCACCATGCCGCGCTCGTCGAGGGTGGCGCTGACCTGCTTGACCGCCTGATTGCGGTGGAACACGACCACTTCTACCGGGTCGCCCGCAACCGGCGGCCCCCCCTCCGTGCCTTGGACTGCCCGGATTGCAAGCGCGCCCTTGGAACTCGTGGCCATCGCGTGCACCAGGTCGTTGGGCATCGCGGGCTGGTCCGACCGGTCTTGCGCGCACGCCGGGCGAAGCACGGCGATCATGGACACGGCGGCAAACGTGAATCGTTTCATTGCGGTCGGTTCGATGAGCACGCCTGCGGCCCCAGCGATTGAACTTGCAAGCATCGTGCCATCCGGGGGCTTTCCGCGGGGCATGTCCCAGGTCTGCAACCCTTCTGGTACTCCTGTGTGAGTATAAGGGGACTCGGTTCTCCCCTTTGGAATGGGTTCGGGCTCGTCGTTCTTGGGTTCGAGAACGGAACCCGGGGGAGATCGCGGCGATCGGGTGTACCCGTGCCCGAGATTTCCCGGGGCAGAGACGCGAACTCGGCTCCGAGCGCTTTTCTGGACCTCGTTCAGGGGCCCGTGCCGAAGAGTGCAGGGCGTCCGGGGCGGATGCAGCACTCATTCGACATGGCACGACATGCACAGGGCGCTGCGCGCGTTGGACATCACCAGCAGCTTCTCGTGTTTCGAGTAGACGCTGTGGCACGACAAGCAGCCGACCTTGCCGTTGAAGAGTCGGATCCTCGGATCGAGTGACGCGGCGGAGACGAACCGGACCTCATCGGGTCGGCCGGCATTCTTGGTCAGCAGTTCGACCCCCAGCGGATGCTCGAAGGCGGTGCCTGCCCGAATGGACGTCACGTGACGGCCCGCATCACCGGCCACGGTGCCGTCGTGGCACGACAAGCAGGCGTTCGAGTCGGCGTCGAGAGCGGAATCGGCGTACCGGCTCCGTGCGTCCGACGCGGTGTGGGCGCGCGTGAACGCGGACCCATGGAAACGACGATCTGTGGTGCCGGCACTGTGGCACGCCGCGCAGAGACCCTGGGTATCGGGGTCGCGTCGGAGCATCGGCCCGCGACGCCCGCCGCGATTCTCGTGGGGCTCGGTGGCGCTCTCGTCATGGCACGTAAGGCAGCTGACGCGCCCGTCGGTCAACGGGAGGTCGGCCGGGACGGCGCCGGCGGGCTCGACATCGATCGGGTGCGATGATCCGACCGAAAAGGCGTGGCAACTCGCGCACGCGGACCGTTCGCCCCCGGGCTCGACGCGCACTGTTGTGCGCGCCTGGGGGGCTGCCTGTTCCACAACCGTAACGCTGACCGGCTCGGCGCGGAGTGTCACCGCGGCGACCAGCCCGGAGACCACGATGACCAGACACGCGACGATGCGATGGGTCGTGAAGTCCCCGGCGGACGCTGCTGGTTCAGGGCGGGCCAAGTTTCGATCTCCAGAGCACCGCGCTGGGATCGGCTCACGCGTCCTCCCGATTCACGTCGCCGGTACGGCAGGACGCACGAACAGCGCGCCGTGTCCGGCGCCGGCGGACTCGTTTCAATGTCCTGGTCCGGGAATCCCCGTCCCGCTTCCCGCGCCCCGCGCCTGCCTCGGCAGTGCACGATCACCCTCACGATGAACCTGCTGCGACCCGCCCCGGGCGCCGAGGCCGCGACGCGGTCGCACTTGTTCCACGTGTGGGGCGCTGTGGGCGCGCTTCGTTCGACCGGGGCGCGGCGCACGCTCGCGTCAAGCGAGGCGCGAAACCGGGCGTCGCTGGGCGGACGGAACGGCCGCTCGGTGGACTTCGGTGGATTCCACCGACCCGCGCACCCGCGCGACAACCCCAAGGAAACTCGACAAAAGCCGCGATAGAAGCGGTGGGGGGGGGATTCGAACCCCCGAGGGAGACAAGCCCCCTATCGGATTTCAAGTCCGACGCATTCGACCACTCTGCCACCCCACCGGCCGGGCGATTCTAGCGGCGCGGGCGCGCGTGCCGCGCGGCAATGGAGGCCCGCCGAAGGCGTTCGGCCACGGTGCACTCGTGGCTGGTCATCGTGCGGTTCGCCGAGGCCGGCCGCGAGGGGTTGGGCTTCGACGATGCGGACTTCCTGCGGCCGATTCTCGCCCCGAAGTAGCGACGTGCGGGCACGTCACACGCGCGGGCGGGATCGCAGCGACTCGCGGATCGTCGCGAGCGCACGCTCCGATTCGGCCCCCTCGGGCAGCATGCGCGGCGGGCGCACCGCGGGGCCGCCCGAGCCGATCATCCCGACCTCGGCCTGCACCAGCTTGATCAACTGCACGAAGTCGTACGTCGTGTCCATTCGAAGCAGGGGCAGGAACCACCGGTAGAGTTCGAAGGCCTCCCGGTGCCTTCCTTCCCGGGCCATGTCGAAGAGCCGCACCGACTCACGCGGCAGCGCGTTGACGAGCCCCGCGATCCACCCGACCGCGCCCGCCGCGACACCCTCGACCAGCACGTCATCGACTCCGACGAAGATGGCCAGCCGGTCACCGATCAGCGAGCGGATGGCGGTCACGCGCCGTACGTCGGCGCTCGATTCCTTTACGGCGTGGAGGTTCGCGTGCTCGGCGGCCAGCTCGGCGACCTGCTCGGGAAGCACGTCGGTGCCGTACGCGATGGGGTTGTTGTACAGCATGCACGACAAGGGAGTCGCGCGGATGATCGCGCCGAAGTGAGCGCGTGCTTCGCGCCAAGACCCCTTGTACACGTATGGCGGCAGGACCATGAGCCCGCGGCAGCCACGCGCCTGAGCCTCGCGCGCGAGCCGCACCGCCTCGTCGGTCGAGGCCGACGCGATCGCGGCGATGACCGGCGCATCGCCGCACGCGCGCACGCACGCGCTCCACAGCGATCGCTTCTCGTCGAGACTCAGGACCGACCCTTCACCGAGCGACCCGGGCGTCACCACGCCCTTGCAGCCGGAGTCGAGCAGCCAGCGGACGTGTTTCGCGACGAACGCCAGGTCGATCGAAAGATCAGGTGCAAAGGGCGTCGTGATCGCCGGGATGACGCCGCGCCAGTCGGATGCCTGCATAAGCCGCTTCTCCTGCGAACACGCATTGTTGCCGCGTCAGGCCAGCGCGCCGAGGGGCACGTTCAGGACCGGCGGTCGGGCGTCTCCGACCGGCCAGCCCTTGATGAACGACATCGCCGGACCGCACACGCGCCCCTGGCACGGCCCCATACCGCAGCGCGTGTGCAGCTTCGCCTCTTTCCACGAGTCCGTCGGTTCCACTTCGCCGAACGCCACGTCCTCGCAGCGACACACCACCGTGCCGGCCTCGGCGAGCGACTTCAGTTCGGGCCGAAGTTCATACGTCTCGGCGAGCATCCGGGAGAATCCCCGCTCCGCGGGAAGTGTCGACGCGAGTTCGACCGCGCGCCGGTCATCACCGGCCGCCATCGCACCGGCAACGAGCCCTTCGGCAATCCCCTTTTCGACTCCTCCCACGCCCGTGCATTCGCCCGCGGCAAAGACGCCCTCCACGGAGGTGCGGCACAGACTGTCCGTTCGCACCGCGAATCCGTCCATGGAGCACCCGAGCAGGACCGCCACTCGCCCGCGCGGCACCAGA
>CAZCPB010000205.1:0-8301 GCA_964500365.1 uncultured Phycisphaeraceae bacterium | reverse complement strand
CCCCCGCCAGCAGCGTGATCGCGGACAGAGCGAACGTCTTCACGGTGAACATGCGTCGAACCTCCTTCAGTTCGGCCTGGGGCGGCGTGTGCCCCGTGTGCGAACGCCCCGATACATGCGCCGCGCGGCGGCGCGGCGGAACAATAGTCGTGATTGGGGATTTCATATCGGTCAATGCGCGATCGAGGGGTGAGCCGGCTAAGAATGGCGGAGAGTCCGGCCGCCGCTCTCGCCGGCCGTCCAGGAGAACGCCATGGCGCAGACCCCGTCGACCATGCTGGCGCTCGGCACAGCGGCTCCTGACTTCCGGCTCCCCGACACCGCCGGTAAGTCATGGGCCCTCAAGGACTTCGAGCGGGCCCCGGCGCTGGTCGTCGCGTTCGTCTGCAACCACTGTCCCTTCGTGAAGCACATCCGTGGGACCTTGGCGGAGTTGGCGAAGCATCTTCAGGGCCAGGGGGCTGCGGTGGTGGCGATCAGTTCGAACGACGCCGCGAAGTACCCCGACGATTCGCCCGCGAAAATGGCCGAAGAGGCCCGCGCCGCGGGGTACACGTTCCCCTACCTCTACGACGAGTCTCAGGAGGTCGCCAAGGCCTACCGCGCGGCATGCACGCCGGACTTCTTCGTCATTGACCGCGACCGGCGGCTCGTGTACCGCGGACAGTTCGACGACAGCCGGCCCGGCAACGGCAAGCCCGTGACGGGCGCCGACCTTCGCGCGGCGGTGGAGGCGGTCCTCGCCGGCAGACCCGTCGCGGGCGAGCAGTGGCCGAGTATCGGCTGCAACATCAAGTGGAAGCCGGGGAACGAGCCGGACTACTCCAAGGCCCGCTGATGACCGGGGCGCGAACACGCCGATACGGGTGGCGGGGATGGCGGGCTGAGGGCCGAGGAGCGCGATGGGGCGAGTGCTGAGTCGGATCCGGCGGGCGGTGCTGCCGCGGGGGGCCCGGGTGCGGCGCGTGCCGCTCGGGCCCGGCTCGGGGCTGAAGGTCGAGATCGACTTCGATGCCGACGCGTCGTTCTACTTCGGGTACTACGAGATCCCCCTCAACCGTTACTTCCGGCGGCTGGTGCGGCGCGGCGACAAGTGCTTCGACGTCGGGGCGTACCGCGGGTGGCACGCGCTCGTGCTCGCCAAACTCACCGCCGCTCCGGTCGTGACCTTCGACACCAACCCGGCCACCGCGGAACTGATCCGCCGCAACGCCTGGCACAACGGCTTCGACATCACGCTCAAGCAGGGCTACGTCGGGTCGGGGGAGCCCGGCACCATCTCGCTCGACGACGCGGCCCGCGAATTCTTCACCCCCGACTTCATCAAAATGGACATCGAGGGCGGCGAGGCCCGGGCGCTGGAGGGGGCCGCTGGGATCCTGAGCCGCAGAAAGCCCGCGATCATCATCGAGACGCACGGGGCCGACCAGGAGGCCCGCTGCATCGCGATCCTGCGCACACACGGCTACGACCCGCGGATCGTCGAGGAATCCGGCTGGCACCGCGTGCTCGAACAGCGGTCCGAGGCGGTCAATCGCTGGCTCGTGTGCGCCGGGCGCGATCGGGACGCCCCGGGTTGAGCAGCCGGTGGGAGGGGGCTCAGCCGCCGATGTGCACGACGATGCGCCGCTCGTGCGGCGCGGCACGGTGCTCCCACAGGTAGATCCCCTGCCACGTGCCGAGGACGAGCTCGCCGTTCTCGATCGGGATCGAGAGCGAGGTCGCGGTAAGCGCGGCCTTGACATGGGCGGGCATGTCGTCGGGGCCCTCGCTCTCGTGCGTGTAGAGCGGGTCGTTCTCGGGGACGAGCCGGTTCAGCCACCGCTCGAGGTCGCGCTTCGCGGACGGGTCGGCGTTCTCCTGGATGACGAGGCTGGCGGAGGTGTGCTGGACGAACAGGGTGCAGAGCCCCTCGCGGACACCGGAAGCGACGACGGCGGCGCGGACCCGGTCGGTGAACTCGTGGAGGCCCTGGGCGCGGGTCGGAATGGTGAGATGTCGGAGGCGCATGACTCCCGAGAGCGGGCCACCGCTCACTCCCACTCGATCGTCCCCGGAGGCTTGCTCGTGATGTCGTACACCACCC
This sequence comes from uncultured Phycisphaeraceae bacterium, assembly GCA_964500365.1. Taxonomy (GTDB): domain Bacteria; phylum Planctomycetota; class Phycisphaerae; order Phycisphaerales; family UBA1924; genus CAZCPB01. Next base: position 6,215 of record CAZCPB010000205.1, on the reverse strand, counting down.
GGTTCACGCCGCGAACCTCGTTGATGATCCGGCTCGAGATCGTCGCCAGGATCTCGTGCGGCAGGCGCACCCAGTCCGCCGACATGAAGTCCTGGCTCTCGACCGCCCGCACCGCCACCACCGAGTCGTACGTCCGCCCGTCCCCCATCACGCCCACCGACTGGACCGGCAGCAGCACCGCGAAAACCTGGCTCGTCGAGCGATACAGGTTCGCCGCGACGATCTCCTCGAGCAGGATCTCGTCGCAGTCGCGCAGCACGTTCAGCTTCGCCTCGGTCACTTCGCCCAGGCACCGCACCGCCAGCCCCGGCCCCGGGAACGGGTGCCGCCAGATGATGTGGTCGGGCAGGCCCAGCACCTCGCCGAGCCGCCGCACCTCGTCCTTGAAGAGCGCCCGCAGCGGCTCGACCAGCGTGAACCCGAGTTCCGCGGGCAGGCCGCCGACGTTGTGGTGCAGCTTGATGTTGGCCGACTGGCCCGCGTGCCCGTGCCCGGACTCGATGACGTCCGGGTAGAGCGTCCCCTGCGCCAGGAATGACGCCCCCTCGATCTCGCGTGCCGCGTGCTTGAAGACCTCGATGAACCGGTGCCCGATGCGCCGGCGCTTCTCCTGCGGGTCGGTCACGCCGCTCAGGTCCGCGAGGAACTCGCGCGACGCGTCGATCACCCGGAGGTCGATGTGAAAGTGGTCGCGGAACGTCGTCTCGACCAGCTCGCGCTCCAGGTTTCGCAGCAGGCCGTTGTCGATGAAGACGCACGTGAGACGGTCCCCGATCGCCCGGTGCACGATCGCCGCCGTCACCGCCGAGTCCACGCCGCCCGACAGGCCGCAGATCACATGGCCATCGCCCACGCGTCGCCGGATCCCCTCCGCCGCCTCCTCGGCGTAGCTCGACATCTTCCACGTGCCGGCGCACCCGCAGATCTCGTACGCGAAGTTGCGCAGCAGATCGCTGCCGTGCGGCGTGTGCGTGACCTCCGGGTGGAACTGCACGCCGTAGAAGCGCCGCCCGCCGGACCGCGAACGCACCGCCGCGAACGGGCAGCTCGGCGTCTCGGCGAGGGGCTCGAAGACCGCCCGGTCGAGGTCCGTCACCTGGTCCCCGTGCGACATCCACACCGTCGTTCGCTCCGGCACGGCGTTGAACAGGTCGCTCCGCTCGATGACGTGCAGCGCGGCCCGCCCGAACTCGCGGCTCCGGCCCGCCCGCACGTCGCCCCCCATCACGCGGCAGGCCAGTTGCATGCCGTAGCACACGCCCAGCACCGGCAGGTCCATGTCGAAGATCGCCGGGTCGCACACCGGCGCGCCCTGCTCGTACACGCTCATCGGTCCGCCGCTGAGCACGATCCCCCGCGGGTTCATCGCGCCCAGCTCGGCCGGCGTCACGCCCGGCGCCACCAGCACCGAGAACACGCCCGCGTCGCGCAGCCGGCGGCAGATCAGCTGGGCGGTCTGCCCGCCGAAGTCGAGCACCGGGATCGTCTCGTGCTGCGGTCCGGTCATTCGTCGGGCGCTCCGGGCAAGACCGGGACGGTACGCGCACCCCGGCCCCCCGGCGAATCTGGTACCATCCGCCCCGATGGCTCGTTCGGCGATGATGCCGATGACGGCGTTGATGCTGCTCGCGGGATGCGGGCCCACCATGCCGCGCGGGTTCGAATCCCCCGAGCCCGCGGCCCGCATGGACGCGATCCTGGACGCGGCGCGCCGCTCCGACCGATCGGCCGTCCCCGAGATCGTCGAACTGCTCGAGAGCGACGACCCGGCGACCCGCCTCCTCGCCATCCGCACGCTGGAAAGGCTGACCGGCGAAACCTTCGGGTACGATTACGCGGCACCGTTCGCCGAAAGGAGCGAAGCGGTCGAGCGATGGCGTCGATACGTCCTGGACACGCCCGACGCGTCGCCGGGGGCTCCGAACGCGGGAACCACATGACCGATCGGCCGCACATCAAGGTCGAGCTGCTCAGCAACCCGGTCTACCTTGCCGGGGTGCGCGACCTGGTGTCCGTCGTCGCCCAGCGGCTCGGCTTCGGCGAGGCCGACCGGGCCCAGATCGCGCTGGCCGTCGACGAGGCGCTGTGCAATATCATCCGGCACGGCTACGACCGGCGCACCGACTGCCCCATCTGGCTCAACATCTGGCCGCTGTCGGCCAACGGCGCCGTGCACGGGCTGCGGATCGTGATCGAGGACCAGGCCCGCCAGGTGGACCCGACCAAGATCCGCGGGCGCGACCTCGAGGACATCAAGCCCGGCGGGCTCGGCGTGCACATCATCCGCGAAGTCATGGACGAGGCGTTGTACGAGGTCCGCGACGGCGGCGGCATGCGCCTTACGCTCGTCAAGCTCAAGGACGGCCCCAAGGCGCGGGCGGGCCTCTCCGGCCCGATCGCCGACCCCGAAGGAACCCAGTGATGGCGGAGTCTCCCGGACTGGAAGTCCTCGTCACCGCGCACCCCGGCGGCGTTGTGGTGGCGCCGCAGGGCGAGATCGCCTACAGCGAGGCGACCGCCTTCCGCGCCGCCATGAAGCGCGTCATGGACGGCCGCCCCGCCAGGGCCGTGATCGACCTCGCCCGCGTGGACTACATGAACACCCCCGGCCTGGCCGTCATGGTCGAGGCGCTGCAGGCCGCCCGCAAGGGCAAGACACGCCTCGTCCTGTGCAACCTCAACCCCAAGGTCGAGGCCATCCTCAAGATCGCCAAGCTCAACACCGTCTTCGAGATCACGGGCACGCTCGACGAAGCCCTGGCCTGACGCATGGCCGACGCACCGGAAATCACGGCGCCGGCACCGGTCAGAGCGGTCGCGGCGCTCGGCGCGCGCTGCCTCGGCGTGCTCGATCACATCGGCTCGCTCGTCTACCTGATGCTCGACGCGGCGTGGTGGATCGCCCGCGGCCTCACCGGGCGGCGCCACCGCCTGGGCATGCAGGCGATCGTGTCGCAGATCATCCGCGTCGGCGTGCGGGCGGTGGGCATCGTCTCGCTGGTCTCCGGCTGCATCGGCTTCATCCTCGCCTTCCAGCTCTCGCCCCCCCTCGACGAGTTCGGCCAGAAGGACCTCGTCGCGAACATCATCGGCGTGGCGGTGCTCCGCGAGCTCGGCCCGCTCATCGGCGCCGTGGTCCTCACCGGCTTCGCGGGCGCCTCGATCGCCGCCGAGATCGGAACGATGGTCGTGAGCGAAGAGGTCGAGGCCCTCGAGGCCATGGCCCTCAACCCCGTCCGCTTCCTCGTGGTGCCCCGCGTCGTCGCGGCCGTCCTCAGCATGACCGTGCTGGCCGTCATCTCCGACCTCGTCGCCATCGGCAGCGCGTGCCTCGTGTCGATCACGCTCCTCGACATCCCCTACTCGACCTACCGCGAGAACACCCTCGACCAGGCCAAGCTCGTGGACTTCCTCACCGGCGTCGGCAAGGGCGCCGTCTTCGGCATGCTCATCGGCCTGATCGCCTGCGGCAACGGCCTGAAAGTCACGGGCGGCGCGGCGGGCGTCGGCAAGGCCACCACGGGCACGGTCGTCCAGAGCGTCGTGGCCGTCATCATCGCCGACCTGATCTTCACCGCGATCTTCTTCATCCTCAAGCTCACCTGAGCCGCGCTCAGCGCCGGAAGCCGACCGGGTTCTCGAGCAGCGCGTACAGCTCGCGCAGCACCGTCATCCCGAGGTACCCCGCGACCGCCAGGCCGCCCAGGATCGCCGCCTCGCGCCAGTGCCCCGCCCCGCCCATCCAACCGACGGCGCAGAAGCTCAGCGAGAGCGTCCCGTACCGCAGCAGCTTGTCCGCCAGGCGCGGGCCCGGCCCCAGCGCGCGCGTCTTTCTCCAGCACACCGCCGCGAGGACCACGACCACCCCGGCCGGCCCAAGCCACGCCCACGGCGAGACCCACGCGGGCCAGACGCCGCCGCCGGGCTCGTTCCGCGCGGCGCTCTGCCACAGCATCAACCCCGTCCAGAAGAGCCACCCGACGGCCGTCACGACCCAGGCGCGCCGCGACACCGGCGGCGTTTTCCTCCCCAGCACGTGGGCGCACGCGTGGACCGCGCTCATCACCGTCATCGCCGTCCACGCCGGCCACAGGAACCGGGCGTCCGGACCCGGCACGAGCATCTGCCCCGCGTAGATCAGGCCGAAGGCGACGATCCCGAACCCGGGGACGAACCGCGCCGCGCCGTGAAACGCGAGTATCGCCGCCGCCAGCACGACGGTGAGCACCACCCCGGGCGTGCCGAACGCCGAGGCCCCGAGCACCGCTAGCAGCAGCGTCAGCGCCACGAGCGTGATCGCCGTCCCCAGCCGCGCGCTCCCGGCCGCCAGGGGACGTTCCGGCCGCAGCAGCCGGTCGCGCCGCAGGTCCAGGATGTCGTTGACGCTCGCCCCGAACACGTACAGCCCCAGCGCGTTCAGCGCCGCCGCCGCCAGCAGCAGCGCCAGCGGGCGCTCGGCGAACGCCCCGTGCGACGGCTCGTTCGCCGAGACCCGCACCCACAGCACCGTGAACCAGGAGTTGCCGACCACCGCGAACGCGCTGGTGACCCGGGCGAGCCGGAGGATCGGCGAGAGGCGCTCGAGCGTCCGCTGCATCGCGGGCATCGTAGTGAAGCGCGGCGCCCGGGCCGCGCGGTCATTCTACGATGATCCCCCCATGAGCCCGAGCGCACGAGCAGGGATGGACCGGCCGCGCGACGCCTCCCTTCGCGTCGCCGTCGTCGCCAGCGCGTACAACGCGTCGATCACCGACCGCCTCCTCCGCGGCGCCGTGCGCCGCTGCCGCGAACGCACCGGCAGGATGCCCGCCGTCTACCGCGCGCCCGGTTCGTTCGAGCTGCCCGCGATCGCGCACGCCGCGGCCGAGAGCGGCGCCTTCGACGCGATCGTCGCGCTCGGCTGCATCATCAAGGGCGAGACCGACCACGACGCCCATATCGCCGGCGCCGTCGCGCGCGGTCTCGTGGACGTCTCGCTCCTCACCGGCGTGCCCGCCGCCTTCGGCGTCCTCACGGTGGACACGCCCGCGCAGGCCGCGGCCCGCGCCGGCGGCGCCATGGGCAACAAGGGCGAGGAGGCGATGGACGCGGCGCTCGACGCCGCGGCGGCGATGCGCGCCGCCCGGCGCGGGGCGCGCCAGGCCCGCCCGGCCCGCCGCGCCACCGCGCGCGACAAAGCCCGGCCGCCGCGCCGCCCGGGGGAGCGCCCGTGAGCCAGGCGCGCGACATCCGCCGTGCCGCGTTCCAGGCGGTCTTCGAGCTCGACGCCCGGGGCGACGCCGACGCCGAAGTCGTCCGCGCCGGCCTGATCGATTCCTCCGGGCTCGACCCCGCCGACGCCCTGCGCGCCTTCGACCTGGCCCTCGCCGCGTACCACGCCCGCGCCGCCGCCGACGCCGAGATGCTCGCGCTCGCCCCCGGATGGCCCGCCCACCGCCAGGCCGCCGTGGACCGCGCGATCCTCCGCCTGGCCCACTTCGAGATGACGTCGGGCCGCACGCCCCCCAAGGTCGCCGTCAACGAGGCCGTCGAGCTCGCCAAGGAGTTCAGCACCGACAAGTCGCCGTCGTTCGTCAACGCCCTGCTCGACAAGGTGCTCAAGCAGGTCCTCGCCTCGCACCCGGCCCCCGGCGGCCCCGCGCATCCCGACGAGCCCTCGCCGCTCTCCCCCGATGAATCGCTGAGTTGAGGCGTCATGGCGTTCTTCAAATCCATCCTGTCAAAGCTCAAGGACGGGCTCGACAAGACGCGCCAGACCCTCGTCACCGGACTCCGGTCGCTCCTCACCGGGCGCAGGCTCGACGAGGCGCTGATCGGCGAGATCGAGCGCCGTCTGATCCAGGCCGACGTCGGGGTCCGCACGACCTCCAAGCTGATCGACGGGATCCGGGCCGACTTCCGCGCCGGCCGCATGGCCAGCGGCGAGGACGCCCTCGCGTACATGAAGGCCGAGCTCAAGCGGATGTGGCCCGCGGCCGACCGCGAGCTCCGCCTCCTCCCGCCCGGCGCGGGCCCCGCCGTCATCATCGTCACCGGCGTGAACGGCGCCGGCAAGACCACGAGCATCGCCAAGCTCTGCCGCCTGCTCCGCGACCGTGGCCTCCGGGTGATGCTCGGCGCCTGCGACACCTTCCGCGCCGGCGCCGTGCGCCAGCTGGAGATCTGGGCCGAGCGGCTCGGCGTCGAGGTCGTCAAGGGTCAGCAGGGCGGCGACC
>CAZCPB010000204.1:0-8362 GCA_964500365.1 uncultured Phycisphaeraceae bacterium | reverse complement strand
AGCATGCCCGAGACCGCCGGGGGCACGCGCAACTGGGACTACCGCTTCTGCTGGCCGCGCGACGCCGCCGTCGCGGCCGCCGCGCTCGTCCGGCTCGGCAACACCGGCGTGGCGATGCGGTTCCTCGACTGGCTGCTGGGGATCGTGGACCGCTGCGCCGGGCCCGAGCGCCTGCGGCCGATCTACGCGGTCTCGGCGGAGGAACTCGGCCCCGAGGCCGAGCTCTCCCACCTCCCGGGCTATCGCGCCAGCCGCCCGGTGCGCATCGGCAACGCCGCGGCGCAGCAGGTCCAGTTCGACGTCTTCGGCCCGATCGTCGACCTCGTGTACCTGCTCGCCGACGCGGGCGCGGCGATCTCCCCGGACCACTGGCGCCTCGTCGAGGCCATGGCCCTGGCCGTCGAACGATCCTGGCGCGAGCCCGACCACGGCATCTGGGAGATCCGCACCGAGAAGCATCATCACGTGCACTCCAAGGTCATGGCCTGGCTCGCCCTCGACCGCGCCGCCCGGCTCGCAGACCAGTTCGTGGGCGTGCGCCGTGCAAGCTGGGTCGCGCTCCGCGACGAGATCCGCGACGAGGTGCTGGAGAAAGGATTCGAGCCCCGGCTCAACGCCTTCGTCGCCGCCTACGAACTGCACGAACCCGACGCCGCCGCCCTCGCCGTCGGGCTCAACGGCATGCTCGACCCGGCCGACCCGCGGTTCGTCGGCACCGTCGACCTCGTGAAGGAGCGCCTGCTCGAGAACGGCACCGTGTACCGCTACCGCTACGACGACGCCCTCCCCGGCCCCGAGGGCGGGTTCCACCTCTGCACCGGATGGCTCGCCGAGGCGTTGCTCCGGCTCGGCCGTCGCGCCGAGGCCGAGGCGCTCTTCGAAAAACTGTGCGCCTCGGTCGGGCCGACAGGCCTGCTCAGCGAGCAGTGGTGCCCGACCGAGGAAACCGGCCTCGGGAACATCGCGCAGGCCTACTCACACGCCGCGCTGATCAACACCGCCGTCGCGCTCAGCCGCGAGGCGCGCGCCGGACGTTGAGAAAAGCAGAGAGTTTGTGGCGCGGCGCGCGAATCCCGGCTCACGGGGTCGTGCGAAGAACCTCGGAGCGCGGCGCTCGCGCCGCCGCGCGGCGCGCGATCAAGATGAAAAAGCTCTCGCGCGATGCGGTTGTCGGGACCTCGATCCTCCGCTAGAGTCGCACGATGCCCTCAGCAACACGCCAAAGGCATCCCGAGCACCTCCCGGTCGGCTCGAGTTCCGCGCCCGCCGCCGCGCGTGAGAAGAAAAGCACGCTGGACGGGCGCGTCCGCGTCGTCATCGAGCAGGTGACGCCGTCGGTCCCGGGCGGCGCGTTCGCGGTCAAGCGGATCGTCGGAGAGCCCGTCAGGGTCGAAGCCGACATCTTCTGCGATGGCCACGACGCCATCGGCGCCGTGATCCGCCATCGCCGCGTCGGCGCGCCCGAATGGAGCGAGTCGCGCCTCCGCCCGCTCGTCAACGACCGGTGGGCCGGCGATTTCTGCCCGCTCTCCGAGGGCGAGCACGAGTTCACCGTCGAGGCGTGGGTCGATCATTTCGCGACGTGGCGGCGCGACCTCAGGCGCCGGGCCGAGGCCGGGCAGGACCTCACCGTCGAATACCAGATCGGCGCCGCGCTGGTCGACGAGGCGGTCGGCGACGCGGACGCGAGCCTGCGCGCGTACGCCGCGCGCCTCCTCGACGGGTCCGAGCCCGACCGCATCGACGCGGCCCTCGACGAACGGATCGCGCTGCTCATGGAGCAGGCCGGCCCCCGCAGGTTCGTCTGTCGCGCCGAGCCCCCGGTCCGCGTCCGAGTCGATCGCGAGCGGGCACGCTTCAGCTCCTGGTACGAGCTCTTCCCGCGCTCCGTCGGCACCGACGGGGCGCGGCACGGCACGCTCCGCGACGTGATCACGCGGCTCGATGCCATCAGCGCGATGGGTTTCGACGTGCTCTACCTGCCCCCGATCCATCCGATCGGACGCACCTTCCGAAAGGGCAGGAACAACACGCTCAACGCCGGAGCGGGCGACGTTGGAAGCCCCTGGGCCATCGGCGGCCCCGAGGGCGGGCACGACGCCATCCACCCGGCGCTCGGCACCCCCGAAGACTTCCGCGCCTTGGTCGGCGAGGCCGGCCTGCGCGGCATCGAGATCGCGCTCGACCTCGCCCTCCAGTGCTCACCCGACCACCCCTACGTCCGCCAGCATCCCCAGTGGTTCAAGCACCGCCCCGACGGCAGCATCCAGTACGCCGAGAACCCCCCCAAGAAATACCAGGACATCTACCCCTTCGACTTCGAGTGCGAAGACTGGCGGGCCCTCTGGGACGAGGTCCTGCGCGTCGTCCTCCTGTGGGTCGAGCGCGGCGTGCGTATCTTCCGCGTCGACAACCCCCACACCAAGCCTTTCGCCCTCTGGGAGTGGCTGATCGCCGAGGTCAAGAAGCGCGACCCCGGCGTGCTCTTCCTCGCCGAGGCGTTCACGCGCCCCAAGGTCATGCACCGGCTCGCCAAGCTCGGCTTCACGCAGTCCTACACGTACTTCGCCTGGCGCAACGGCTCCTGGGAGATCCGCGAGTACTACACCGAGCTCACGAGGACCGCCGCGGCCGACTACTTCCGGCCCAACGCCTGGCCCAACACGCCCGACATCCTGACCGAGTACCTCCAGCACGGCGGGCGCGGCGCGTTTATCGTCCGCGCGGCGCTCGCCGCGACCCTGTGCGCCAGCTGGGGCGTCTACGGCCCGGCCTTCGAACTGATGGAGCACCGCCCCGCCAAGCCGGGCAGCGAGGAGTACCTGGACTCCGAGAAGTACCAGCTCCGCGCCTGGCCGACCGAGCGCGCCGACTCGCTCGCCCCGCTCCTGGCGGCGCTGAACCGCGCCCGGCGCGAAAACCCCGCGCTCCAGCAGGACCGCACCCTGCGATTCCACGACTGCGACAACCCCGCGATCGTCTGCTTCTCCAAGACCGACGGCGAGAACGCGGTGGTCGTCGCCGCCAACCTCGACCCGCACGCGCTGCAGTGGAGCCGGGTGCACCTCGACACGGCCTCGCTCGGCCTCGACGAGCACCGTCCCTACCAGATGCACGACCTGATCACCGGCGCCCGCTTCCGCTGGCAGGGCCGGACCAACGTCGTCGGCCTCGACCCGGCCACGTGCCCCGTCCACGTCTTCCGGGTTCGGCGCCACCAGCGAACGGAGAAGGACTTTGACTATTTCCTCTGAGGCGAGCGTGCGCGCCGAGAGCGTGGGCCGCCCCGCGCCCAGGCGCGCCAGGGGCGCCCGCGGCGCCCCGGCCCCCGACCCGCTCTGGTACAAGAGCGCGGTCGTCTACCAGCTCCACGTCCGATCCTTCTGCGACTCGACCGGCGACGGCGTCGGCGACTTCAACGGCCTGATCTCCCGGCTCGACTACCTCGCCGACCTCGGCGTCACCGCCCTCTGGCTCCAGCCCTTCTACCCCTCCCCCCTCCGCGACGACGGCTACGACATCGGCGACTACACCGACGTCAACCCCTCCTACGGGCGCGTCGAGGACTTCCGCGAGCTGGTGCAGGAGGCCCACAAGCGCGGCCTCCGCGTCATCACCGAGCTGGTCATCAACCACACCTCCGACCGGCACGCCTGGTTCCAGCGCGCCCGGCGCGCCCCCAAGGGCAGCCCGGAGCGCAACTTCTACGTCTGGAGCGACACGCCCGACCTCTACCGCGAGGCCCGCATCATCTTCAAGGATTTCGAGCGGAGCAACTGGACCTGGGACCCCGTCGCCGAGCAGTACTTCTGGCACCGCTTCTACAGCCACCAGCCCGACCTCAACTTCGACAACGAGGCCGTCCATGACGCGGTCTTCGACGTCTGCGACTTCTGGATGAAGATGGGCGTCGACGGCGTCCGCCTCGACGCCATCCCGTACCTCTACGAGCGCGACGGGACCAGCTGCGAGAACCTCCCCGAGACCCACGCGTTCCTCAAGAAGCTGCGCGCCCACGTCGAGCAGCGCTGGCCCGGCCGGATGCTGCTGGCCGAGGCCAACCAGTGGCCCGAGGACGCCGTCGCCTACTTCGGCAAGGGCGACGAGTGCCACATGGCCTTCCACTTCCCCGTCATGCCCCGCCTCTTCATGGCGCTCCGAATGGAGGACCGCTTCCCGATCATCGACATCCTCGAGCAGACGCCCGCCATCCCCGGCTCCTGCCAGTGGGCCATGTTCCTCCGCAACCACGACGAGCTCACGCTCGAGATGGTGACCGACGAGGAGCGCGACTACATGTACCGCGTCTACGCCAGCGACCCGCAGGCGCGGATCAACCTCGGCATCCGCCGCCGCCTCGCGCCCCTCCTCTCCAACAACCGCCGCAAGATCGAGCTGATGAACGCGCTGCTCTTCTCCATGCCGGGCACGCCCATCCTCTACTACGGCGACGAGATCGGCATGGGCGACAACGTCCACCTCGGCGACCGCAACGGCGTCCGCACGCCCATGCAGTGGAGCGCCGATCGCAACGCCGGCTTCAGCCGCGCCAACCCCCAGAGCCTCTTCCTCCCCGCCATCATCGACCCCGAGTACCACTACGAGGCGATCAACGTCGAGTCGCAGCTCGCCAACCCCTCGTCGCTCCTCTGGTGGATGAAGCGCCTCATCGCCCTCCGCAAACGCTACCCCGTCTTCGGCACCGGCGACATCCGCTTCCTCCAGCCCTCCAACGCCCGCGTCCTGGCCTTCACGCGCACCGACGGCCAGAACACCATCCTCGTCGTCGCCAACCTCTCCCGCTTCGTGCAGCCCGTTGAGGTTCCCCTCGCCGAGTTCGAGGGCCTCCGCCCCGTCGAGCTCTTCGGCAAGGTCCCCTTCCCCGTCATCACCGGCGGCAACTACTTCCTCTCCATGGGGCCGCACGCCTTCTTCTGGTTCCTCCTCGAAAAGCCCACGGGCGCCGCCGCGGCCCCCGAGCCCGCGTCGATCCCCGAGATCCGCGTGGACGGCGCGTGGGACAAGGCCCTGAACTCAGAGACGCTCCGGCGCGGCCTGGAGCGCCAGATGCTCGGGTACGTCGCCAACAAGCGATGGTTCGTCTCCAAGGCACGCGGGCCCCGCGCCGCCGTGATCCGCGAGCGCCTGCGGCTCCCCTCGTCGGGACCGGGCGCCGAGAGCGCGACCCTCTTCATCACGCGCTTCGACTTCACGATCGGCGAGCCCGAGCACTACGCCGTCCCGCTGATCCTCCGCGAGCCGCGCCCCGGCGCCCCCGCCGGCGGCGACGTCACCGAGAACGCGCCCGCCCCCGCCGCGCGCCTCGTCAACTCCAAGGGCGACGCCCGCGAGCTGGTCAACGCCCTGGCCATGCCCGACGTCGCCCGCACCATGCTGCGACTCGCCCTCACCGGCGAGGAGGTCGAGACCGGCGCCACCCGGATCGTCGGCAAGCCGGTTGGAAAGAAGGAACGCGCCTCCGCCATCGCCGACCTGCCGGTCAAGATGCCCAAGGTCGAGCAGAGCAACTCCACCGTCTTCTTCGGCGACCGCTACGTACTCAAGCTCTTCCGCAAGCTCGAGGACGGCGAGAGCCCCGAGTCCGAGATCGGCCGCCACCTCACCGAGCGCGCCGGGTTCGCCCACACCGCCCCGCTCGCCGGCGTCGTCGAGATCCAGACCGAGGGCGCCGTGCCGCGCACCCTCGCGGTCGCCATGAAGTTCGTCGCCTCGCAGGGCGACGCGTGGAGCTGGATGCTGGAACGGTCCGTCAAGTTCCTCGAGGGCGTCGCCGCCATGCCCGGCGATCTCTCGGGAAAGCTCGCCGCCGAGTCGCCGCGCGGCCTGCTCGGCGCCGCCACGCCGCCCACCGCGCTCTCCGAACTGCTCGGCGAGCCCCTCCAGGCCTCCAAGACGCTCGGCGTCCGCACGGCGGAACTGCACGCCGCCCTCGGCACCGACACAGGCGACGGGGCGTTCACGCCCGAGCCCTTCACCCCCATGTACCAGCGCGCCGTGTTTCAGTCCATCCGCAACGCCATCCGCCAGGCGACCGCCACCCTCTCGCGCTCACTCGCCTCGCTCCCCGACGACGCCCAAGCCATGGCACGCGCCGTCATCCAGAGCGAGACCGCCCTCGCCCAGTCCATCGCCCCCCTCCGCCAGGGCACGCGCCGCGGCATGCGCATCCGCATCCACGGCGACTACCACCTCGGCCAGGTCCTCCACACCGGCAAGGACTTCATCATCATCGACTTCGAGGGCGAGCCCCTCCGCTCGATCGGCGAGCGACGAATCAAGCGGTCCCCCCTCCGCGACGCCGCCGGCATGATCCGCTCCTTCGACTACGCCGCGTGGGCCGCGCTCGACAGGCACAAGGACCTGATCCCCGGCGAGCGCGCCGGCGCCCTCGCCCCCCTTACGCAGGCGGCACGCGCCTGGAGCGCCTGGACCTCCCGCGCTTTCGCCGCCGCCTACTTCGAACGCATGGCCGCGCTCGACCCGCGCCTGCTCGGCCCCGACCCCGCCGACCACGAGCTGCTTCTCCGCGCGTGGCTCGTCGAGAAGACCTGCTACGAGATCGTGTACGAGCTGAACAGCCGGCCGGCCTGGGTGCACATCCCGCTCCGCGCGGCGATGTCCCTCCTGGGCCACGAAGAGCCCCGGACCGGGGGCGGAGGTGCCGCATGACCAGCGCCGTCACCAGGGGAACCCGCCCCGTCGCGGGACCCGCGAGGACGATCTCGAACGACGACGTCTTCCTCTTCAACGAGGGGACCCATTACGACCTCCACGAGAAGCTCGGCGCCCACCCGCTCCCCGGCGGCGGCGTGGCCTTCGCGGTCTGGGCCCCCAACGCCCGCGAGGTCAGCGTCATCGGCGACTTCAACGGCTGGCGGCCCGGAGCAAACCCGCTCGCGCCGGTCGGCTCGTCGGGCATCTGGGCCGGCGTCGTCAGCGAAGCCGCCCCGGGGACGGTCTATAAGTACCGCGTCCAGGCGCGCAACTCGGACTACGGCGCCGACAAGGCCGACCCCTTCGGGTTCATGCACGAGACGCCCCCGAAAACCGGCTCGATCGTCCGCGAGCTCGACTACCGCTGGGGCGACGCGTCGTGGATGAAGTCGCGCGCCCAGCGCCAGACCCTCAAGGCCCCGATGAGCGTCTACGAGGTGCACCCGGGCTCGTGGATGCGCGACCCCGGCAACCCGGCCCGCATGCTCAGCTACCGCGAGCTCGCCCCCCGGCTCGCCGAGCACTGCGCCAATCTCGGCTTCACGCACGTCGAGTTCCTCCCCGTCATGGAGCACCCGTACTACCCGTCCTGGGGCTACCAGACCACCGGCTACTTCGCCCCGACCAGCCGCTACGGCACGCCGCAGGACTTCATGTTCCTGATCGACCACCTGCACCAGCACGACATCGGCGTGATCCTCGACTGGGTTCCCTCGCACTTCCCCACCGACGAGCACGGCATCGGCTACTTCGACGGCACGCACCTCTTCGAGCACGCCGACCCGCGCCAGGGATTCCATCCCGACTGGAAGAGCGCGATCTTCAACTACGGCCGCAACGAGGTCCGCGCCTTCCTCATCTCGAGCGCCATGTTCTGGCTCGACAAGTACCACGCCGACGCCCTCCGCGTCGACGCCGTCGCCTCCATGCTCTACCTCGACTACGGCCGACGCGACGGCGAGTGGGTCCCCAACCGCTTCGGCGGACGCGAGAACATCGAGGCCGTCGAGTTCCTCCGGCAGTTCAACACCGCCGTCTACGGCCGCTTCCCCGACGTCCAGACCATCGCCGAAGAGTCCACCGCATGGCCCATGGTGTCGCGCCCGACCTACGTCGGCGGCCTGGGCTTCGGCCTCAAGTGGGACATGGGCTGGATGCACGACACCCTCAAGTACTACGCCCGCGAGCCCGTCCACCGCCGCTACCACCACAACCAGATCAACTTCCGCGGCCTCTACATGTTCAGCGAGCACTACATGCTCCCCCTCTCGCACGACGAGGTCGTGCACCTGAAGGGCTCGCTCATCGAGAAGATGCCGGGCGATACCTGGCAGCGCTTCGCGAACCTCAGGCTCCTGCTCGCGAACCAGTGGACCAACCCCGGCAAGAAGCTCCTCTTCATGGGCGGTGAATTCGCCCAGTGGCGCGAATGGAGCGAAGCGATCAGCCTCGACTGGCACCTCGCCGATCGACCCGAGCACGCCGGCATCCTCCGCCTCGTCGCCGATCTCAACCGCGCCTACCGCGCGACCCCCGCCCTGCACGAGGGCGACTGCGACCAGCGCGGCTTCGAGTGGGTCGAGGCCAACGACGGCGAGCAGGGCGTGCTCGCCTTCCTTCGCTTCAC
>CAZCPB010000203.1:0-8365 GCA_964500365.1 uncultured Phycisphaeraceae bacterium | reverse complement strand
GTGTCGCCGGGCGCGTGGATGACCCCGATGGGACGCGCCAGCCCGCTGGCAACCCGCACGGTGTCCAGACTCTGCGCGGGGGTTGTGCCACAGAGGGCTGAGAGGGCGAGCGCGGCCAACGACGCACGGAGAGCGCAAGTCTTGTTCATGGGACACTTTGTACAGGAAAAGAGGGGATCGTCAAAGAAAAGAATCGACGCTTGAGGCGGGCCCCCCTCGGCCCGAACGGCGGGAGCGAAATCCCGGCGCGCAAGACAGTTTCGGACGGCTCCCCGCCCCGGTTTCCTCGAGATCGCCGGAAGGATGAAAGCTTCACGCGCCGGGAGGGCGGGCCCGCTCTTTCCATGCCGCGGCCTTCTCCGCGACCGGCCCCCCGGGCTCGGCGGCCTCCCACGCTCCGTACAGCTCCTCGATGGCGGCGAGGCACTCGCGGTGGGCGCTCGGCTGAGACGTCAGATCGGATTCCGCCGCCAGGAGCAGCGTCTCGGCCTCGGCAAATTGCTTCTGCGCCGCCAGCACGCGCCCGAGGCTGAACCGCGCGAGCCCGAGCGGCACACCGGACGCGCCCAGCACCAGCCGGCGGTCGAGCACTTCGCGGAAGCACGCCGCGGCGTCGTCCAGCCTGCCCCGCTGCTGGAGGAGCACGCCCAGGTTGGTGAGCGAGAGGAGCGTGCTGGGGTGATCGTCGCCGAGCGCGGCACGCCGGCGCTCGAGCACTTCGCGGAAGCACGACTCCGCGCCGTCGAGGTCGCCGCGGGCGCGCAGGAGCCCGCCCAGGTTGGCCAGCGAGATGAGCGTGGAGGGGTGATCTTCACCGAGCGCGCTCCGGCGTCCTTCGAGCGCGGCACGCAGCAACGGCTCGGCCTCGTCGAGACGGCCGAGCGCGCGGAGGACGGCGCCGTGCCCGCTGAGCGTCGAGAGGGTGTCGGGGTGGTCATCGCCCAGGACGCGCCGTGACGCCGCGGCGGCCTCGCGCATGAGAGCCTCGGCCTCGTCGAGCCGGTCCTGCGATTCGAGCACAGCGCCGAGGTTGGCGAGCGAGGAGATGGTCTCGGGGTGGTCATCACCCAGGACCCGCCGGCGGCGTTCGAGGGTCTCGCGGAAGCACGCCTCGGCCTCGCCGAAGCGCCGCAGGTCGCGGAGCAGTACGCCGAGGTTGCCGAGGCGCGTCAGCGTGGTCGGGTGGTCCTCGCCGAGGATGCGCCGACACTTCTCGACGCACTCGCGGAGGTAGGGCTCGGCCTCGGCGAAGCGGCCCTGCGAGCGGATGAGGATGCCCACGGTGTTGAGCGAGTCGAGGGTTTCCGGGTGGTCTTCACCGAGGATGCGCCGGCGCTTGACGAGCGCCTCTCGGAGGATCGGCTCGGCCTCGGCGTAGCGCCCCATCAACTGCAGGGCCGAGCCCATGCCGCTGACCCCGTCGAGCGTGTCCGGGTGGTCTTCTCCGAGGACGCGCCGGGAACGGTCGGCGGCCTCGGTGTAGTGCATGAGCGCCTCGGCGTAGAGCCCCTGCTGACGGCACAGGCGTCCCATCCGCCGGACCGAGTCGAGCGTCTCGCGGTGGTCGTCGCCCAGGATGCGCCGGCGCTTTTCGAGCGCTTCGCGGTAGTACACCGCCGCCTCGTCGTAGCGGCCCATGGAGTCGAGCAGCGAGCCCATGTTGCCGATCGCCGTGAGCGTGTCGGCGTGCTGGTCGGTCAGCACGCGCCGGTGCAGCTCCATCGCCTCGCGGACGTAGGGCTCGGCCTCGCCGAACATCCCGCGGGTCTGGAGGACGACGCCCACGTTGTTGAGCGCGCGGAGGGTGTCCTCGTGCTCGGGTCCGAAGACGCGCCGGCAGCGTTCGAGCACATCCCGGTGGATGGGCTCGGCCTCCTCGTGGCGGCCGGAGACGCGGAGGAGCGTGCCGAGGTTGTCCAGCGCGGAGATCGCCTGGGGCGAGTCGGGCCCGTGGGCGCGGGTCGCGCGCTCGAGCGCCTCGCGGACGAGCGGCTCGGCCTCCGCACCCCGCCCCTGGGACTCCAACGCCACGGCCATGCCGTTGATCGACCAGATCGTGTCGGGGTGGTCGTCGCCGAGCAGCCGCCGGCGGATCGCGAGGGCCTCTTCCTGCGGGGCCAGGGCGCGGTCGGGAAGGCCGAGCCCGCGGATCGTGTCCGAAAGCGTCTGGAGCAGGCGCGCCTTCACCAGCGGCTGGTCCGCGAACTGCTCGTGCACGGCGGCGAGCGCCCGCTCGAAGATGTTCTCGTCGAGGGACTTGAGCGCGATGTTGGTGGGGTTGGCCCGCGCGAGCAGGTCGCGGAGCCGGGCCGTCGCGTCGCCGATCTCCGCGGGTGTCCGCCCCTCGCGGGCCAGGCCCGCCGCGGCGTCGGCGATCATCAGTTCCCGCAGGCGGCGGCCCATGACCTCGGCGTCGATGCCGCGGAGCTGAGCGGCCTGGAACTCGGCGACGCGCTCGGTCTGGCGGCGTCGCTCCTCGGCGAGTTCGCCGGCCCGGCGCGCTTCCTCGGCGGCGAGCGTGGCGGCGTCGCGCTCGCGCGCCGCGACGGAGGCCTGCCACACCGCCGCGCCCAGTCCCACGATCAGCGACACGCCGACGAGCGAGCCGGCGACGACGCCGACGCGGTGGCGGCGCGCGAACTTCTTCAGCCGGTACGACGCCGACTCGGGCCCCGCGATCAGCGGGCGGTGCTCGAGGAAGTTGGCGATGTCGTCGCCGAGCTCCGCGGCGGAGCGGTAGCGCTCCGCCCGCTCCTTGCGCAGAGCCTTGAGGGGGATCCACTCCAGCTCGGCGCGGAGCGTCGAGGTGAGGTCTGCGACGCTCAGGCGGCGGGCCTCGGCCGCGCGCCCGCGGCGCTCGCCGACCTGGCTCAGGCGCGTGCTGGGGCGCGGCGGCTCGGTCTCGCGGATCATGCGCTGGATGGCGGCGTACCCCGCGTCGCGCAGCGTGCCGGGGTCGAGGGGCAGCTCGCCCGTGAGCAGCTCGTAGAGCACGACGCCCAGCGCGTAGACGTCGGTGCGCGTGTCGATGTCGGTCTCGGCCATCTCGGCCTGCTCGGGGGACATGTACTCGGGCGTGCCGATGATCTGGCCGCGCTCGGTGAAGACCGTGCGCTCGGTGAGGCGCGAGGCGATGGCCTTGGCGACGCCGAAGTCGATGACGACGGCGCGGGCGGCGCCGGACTCGCCCGGCGTGACGAGGATGTTCGACGGCTTGAGGTCGCGGTGGATGACGCCCTTCATGTGGGCGTGGTGGACGGCGTCGCAGACGCTCTTGAAGAGGCGGAGCCGCTCCTCGATGGTGAGGCGCTCGCGGTCGCAAAAGCCGGTGATGGGCAGGCCCTTGACCAGCTCCATCGCGAAGAACGGCCGCCCCGCGTCGGTCGCGCCCGCGTCGAGGACCTTGGCGATGTTGGGGTGGTCCATCAGCGCCAGGGCCTGGCGCTCCTGCTCGAAGCGGGCGATCACCGCGCGCGAGTCCATGCCCGGCTTGATGATCTTGAGCGCGACGCGCCGGGCGATGGGCTCCTTCTGCTCGGCGAGCCACACCTCGCCGAACCCGCCCTCGCCGATCAGCTCGAGGAGCCGGAACGGGCCGACGCGGTCGCCGGGGCTCTGGACGTAGACGGGTCGCGTCGGGGGGGCGGGGAAGGAATCGCCCCGGTCGTGGCCGGCCGTGGTCCGGTCGTGCTCGGGGCGGTCGGGCATGGTGGAAGCGTACTGCCGTGCCGCAGCCCGGAGGCGCCCGCGAATCAGCGGGGACGCTCGGCGGACCCCCCACGCCGCCCTCTCCGCCTTTACTCGCTCTGCCGCGGGCGTTAGCATCACCCCATGACGTCCTCGAAGACACGGCTCGTTTTGTCGGCGATGGTGGCGGTGGCGGGCGTCGGCCTGTGGGCCGCGGCGCCGGCGCTCGCGCAGTTTTCCTCGGACGGCGTGGAGCCCGTTTCCCCGCCGCGCCCGGGAAAGGCCGACGACTCGGCCCCGGTCGTCATGACCTACCTGGTGGGGATCGTGCTGCTCGCCGCGGCGGTCGGGGCGAACCTGATCCCGCCGAAGCGCGGGCACCAGGACTGACCGGCGGGCGTATAGAAAAGGAAGACCGGCCGGCGCGGCACGTCCGCCCCGGCGCGGGAGCGCGCCGAGCGGCGCGGAAAGGCGAGCGATGAGCGTGCTGCGTGATGCCCCGTGCAAGCGCCTGCTCGCGGTCAACGCGGGGGTCCTGGCGCTCCTGGCGATCTTCTTCGCGCTCCCGGCGGGGGCCCAGAACGGGCAGCCCGGCCAGCGCGCCCGCGGCGAGTACACGATGATCTCGGGGAAGATCAACGTGGGTTCGACGAGCGCCGTGTACATCCTCGACTCGGTGAACCAGGAGATGATCGCGCTGCGCTGGGAGACCGGCCGCCGGTCGTTCACGGGGATCGGGTACCGCAGCCTCGACCTGGACGCGCGCCTGCAGCCCGGGCGCTGAGAAAGGACCGCGCCATGAACAACACCCACGAACCACGGCCGGACCGGCGCACCGTTCACCTCCGCGCGGCGCTGACCGTGACGGCGATCGCGGGCGCGGCGCTCCTGGTGTTCCAGGCCGCGGCGCAGGTCGGCGGCACCTCCGGTTCGCGCTCCGGCATGGTCAGCCAGTCCGGGCCGTTCACGCTGATGACCAGCGACGCCGGGAGCGAGGACATCGTCGTCGTGCTCGACAACCGCAACGAGCAGCTGATGGTGTACAAGACCGAGAACGCCCAGTCCCTGCAGCTGTACCAGAAGCTCTCGCTGCCCCGCATGTTCATGGACGCCAAGGCCCGCGCCGCGGGCAAGTAGGCGCGAGACGGGGCGCCGCGGGCCCGCCCGAATCGCACGCGGCAGCGACCAAGGTGTGAGCGATATCATTCCGCCCGCACCTGCCTTGCCCACTCCCACTTCCCCGACTCTCCGTGCCCATCCACCCCCTCCCCCAGTTCGAGTCCGACCTTGCCCAGCTCGAGGAGGAGGACCGGCGGCTGTACGAGTCGCTCAAGGCGCCCAAGACGATCGTCGTGCGCTTCGGCAGCATGAAGCTGATCGGCGAGTACCCCTCCGACGGGTCGATCAAGCCGGGGTGCGGGAGCAAGCTGGTCTGCCGCACGCACCGCGGGCTCGAGCTGTGCGAGATGCTCACGAGTACGTGCCCCAACAGCGGGTGCTCCAAGAGCGTGTCGCGCCAGGAGATCCTTCGGTACGTCGAGAACTCAGGCGGACGCGACTACCCGTTCTTCACCGAGGGGCGGGTGCTGCGGCTGGCGACGCCCGAGGACATTGACCGCCAGGCCGCGCTCGACCAGTCGCGCCACGAGCTGCGAACGAACGCCCGCCGGCGGGTCGAGGAGCTGGGCCTGCCGATGAAGGTCGTGGACGCCGAGCCGATCCTGGGCGGCGAGCGCGTGACGTTCTTCTACCTGTCCGAGGACCGCGTGGATTTCCGCGAGCTCGTCCGTGTGCTCTCGGCGGACGTCCGCACGCGCGTCGAGCTGCGCCAGGTCGGGGCCCGCGACGAGGCGCGCCTGACCGCCGACTACGAGAAGTGCGGGCAGTACTGCTGCTGCAAGAACTTCCTCAAGGTGCTCCGCCCCATCTCGATGAAGTCGGCCAAGGTTCAGAAGGCGACGCTCGACCCGCTCAAGATCTCGGGCCGCTGCGGGCGGCTGATGTGCTGCCTGCGCTACGAGGACCAGACCTACGAGGACCTGCGCAAGAACCTGCCCCGCAAGAAAACCCGCGTCGGCACGCCCGAGGGCGACGGAACTGTCATCGACGGGCAGATCCTGACCCAGCTCGTGCTGGTCCGGCTGGACGGGCTGGACAAGGACGGGAAGTTCCGCGATGTCGCGGTCCCGATCGAGGAACTGACGCCGCCCGTGAACGCCGAGCCCCCGCCCGCGCCCCCACCCCCGCCGCCGCCGGGATTCGGCGAAACGAGGGGACGCGATCGACCCCCGCGAGACGGCGGCCGGGACCGCGCCCCGAGAGATCGGCGCGAGCAGCGCCCCGGCCGACCGGAGCGCGCCCCACCGCCGGCGCCCCAACCCTCCGCCGCACCCCCTGCGCGCACCGCGTCGACCTCGCCGCCGCCGGCGCGCCCCGCCGACGCGGACGAGTTCGACGACATCGAGACCGACGTCGGCGATGCCCCCCCGGGCCCGCCCGGCCAGCGTCCGGGCACCCCGGGCCCGGCGGGCGCTCCGGGCGGCGATGACGATGACCGCCGCCGCCGGCGTCGCCGGCGTCGCCGCCGCCGCGGCGGGGGAGGTCCGCCTCCGCCCGCTCCCGGCGCATGACGTCCCGCTATCGTTGCCCTCATGCCGACCGCAGCGCCCAGGGGCCAGACGAACGACTCATCGGTGAAGGAGACGATCACGTCCATCGTGATCGCGTTCGTGGTCGCGTTTGTCTTCCGCGGGTTCGTGATCGAGCCGTTCCTGATCCCGACCGGCTCCATGGCCCCGACGCTGATGGGCGCGCACATGCGATTCACGGGGCCCGACACCGGGTACACCTGGCCCGTCGGCCCCTGGTCGTACGTCGACCCGCGCGACAACCAGACGCCCGAGCGCGTGCAGCGCAACCCGGCCAGCGGCGGGCCGGTCATCGTCCACGACCCCATGTCGGGCCAGGAACTCCCGCAGCCCGGCGTGCTCAGCCGCTCGGGCGACCGCATCTTCGTCCTCAAGTCCCTCTACAACGTCTTCGACCCGCGCCGATTCGAGGTCATCGTCTTCAAGAACCCGAGCAACCCGCAGGAGAACTACATCAAGCGGCTCGTGGGCCTGCCCGGCGAGCAGATCGCCCTCGTCGACGGCGACGTGTTCGCGCGCGACCTGGCGAGCCTCCCGCCCTCCGCCCCGCTCGAAGGGGCCGCGGCGTGGGAGAGCGACGCCTGGCGCATCGCCCGCAAGCCCGAGCGCGTCCAGCGGGCCGTGTGGCAACTGGTCTTCGACAGCCGCCACACGCCGCTCTCCTCGATCCGCGGCACGGGCACGACCATCTTCCAGCCCCCGTGGGTCGGCGACGGCCCGGGCTGGGAGATCCAGGGCCGTCAGCACTACGCCTTCACCGGCTCGGGGCGCGCCACGCTGCGCTGGGACGAGAAGGCTCGGCCGATCACCGACTTCTGCCCCTACAACGAGATGCCGCGGATGGAAGACCGCATCAAGGTCTACCCGGTGTCCGACGTCCGAGTGGGCCTGGGCATCAAGCCCGCGTCGGCGGGCCAGTCGGTCGCGTTCACTCTCGCCGCGCGCCGGCACGAGTTCCGCGCCGAACTGGCGGGGACGAGGGTCCAGATCAAGATGCGCCGCGCGCCGGCGGCCGGCGCCGAGCCAGAGCCATGGCGGACCATCGGAGAATCTACGCTGGGGCGCGAACTGCCCGCGGGAGAGTTCACGGACATCGAGTTCTGGCACGCCGACCAGGCCGTGACGCTCTTCGTGGGCGGGGAGCGCGCGGCCCACGCCGAGTACGACTGGAGCCCGGCCGAGCGCCTCGAAGCGTCGATCGGCGTGGGCCCCGAATCCGTCTCCGGCGTGCGGCCGGAGGAGAACCCGGTCGCCGATGCGGCCAACTACGCGACCGCCCGCCTCGGGATCGAGTTCGACGGCGGCCCGTTCGAGCTGGCGCGTGTGGCGCTCTGGCGCGATCTCTATTACCAGCCGCGCAGCCCGAGGAACGACCAGGTTCAGCTGTCGCTGGGCGCAACGCCGGCGAAGATGCCGACGCTGAGCGGCGACCAGTTCTTCGTGTGCGGGGACAACAGCGCCGCGAGCCTCGACGCCCGCCTGTGGGACAGGGTTGACCCGTGGGTGCAGGCGCAGGTGGACCCGACCGTGGGTGTCGTGCACCGCGACCTGCTCGTGGGGCGGGCGTTCTTCGTCTACTTCCCCGCGCCGGTACCCACGAAGAACCTGTGGATGCCGGACTTCGGTCGCTTGCGGTTTATCTGGTAGGACCGTTCGCCCGTTCGCTGAGGCCGGTCCGCACGAGCACCGTGAGCTCTTGCATCAGTCCCCGCCGGCCCCCGGGTCCTTACCCTTTTCGATCGCCTCGATCTTGTGGATCCGGCGCGCGTGGCGGCCGCCCTCGAACTCCGTGTGCAGCCACGTGTCCACGATCTTCTCGATCAGGGGCTGCCCGAGCAGGTCGCCCGAGAGGCACAGGACGTTCGCGTCGTTGTGGCTGCGGCTCAGCTGCGCCGTCAGCTCGTCGTGCGCCACCGCGGCGCGGATCCCGGGGTACTTGTTGGCCGCGATCGAAACGCCGATGCCCGTGCCGCACACCAGGATCCCGAGGTTGTCCTTGTGCTCTGCGACGGCCTTGGAGAACTGGTACG
>CAZCPB010000202.1:0-8408 GCA_964500365.1 uncultured Phycisphaeraceae bacterium | reverse complement strand
CTCGGGGAGAGTCCGGGGCTCGCTCGCGACCGGGGCCGCCAGCAGCATCCAGCCGCCGGGGGCGACCAGCCGCCAGAGTTCCCGCAGCGCTTTGTCCGCGTCGTCCGAGGCCCTGATCGCGTCGGCGCAGAGGACGCCGTCGAACGAGCTGTCCGTCTCGCCCGACAGGGCGTCGAGCCAGCCGCACTCGAAGGCGATGTTCGTGGCCGGGTAGCGCGCGGCGGCGTAGCGCACGCTCTCGCGGTCGCGCTCGAGGGCCACCACGGCCCCCGAGGGACCGACGCGGTCGGCAAGCCACGCCGCGCCGAAGCCCGTGCCGGAGCCGGCGTCGATCACGCGCATGCCGGGTCGGGTCATGGGCTCGAGGATGGCGTAGACGGGGTGCAGCTTCGAGCCGACCAGGTCGGCGTACTCGCGCTCGGGTGTGGCGCGGATGCGCATCGAGCGTCCGCCGGGGAAGACGACGTCGTAGTCCTTGCGGCCCGTGCCGCGCCGGGAGAGCGCGCGGCGGAGCGGCTCGGCGCTGCGTTCGGTGTACTGCACGCCGTCGACGACGAAGCGCCGGTGCAGCCCCAGGATCGAGCGCAGGGCGTCGCCGGCGCGCCGGAGCGGCGAGGCCCGCGCCTCGGGCGGTGCGCCGCTCGCCGTCATGGAATCGGGGCCGGGCGTCATGCCTCGAAGAGTCTCCACTGGTGAAGGGCGGGGGCTCGCCCGTGGCCCGACAGCCCGATGGGCGGCGTGGGCTCGAACTGCGAGGTGAGCGTCACCTCGTAGGGGCGTCCGGCGTGCCCGCGCAGCGCGAGCTCGGGCCGGTTGCACTCGCGCGAGAGGTGAAGGAGCACGACCCGCCGGCGCGGGCCGATCGCCGCCGCGGCCTCGGCGCACTGCGCGTTGCTCAGGTGCCCGGCGCCGCCGGTGATGCGGTCCTTGAGGGACGCGGGGCGGTCGGAGCCGGCCTGCAGGAGCGGGCAGTAGTTCGACTCGATGGCCAGCGTGTCCACGCCGCGCAGGTGCGAGACGAGGCGGTCGGTCACCCGCCCGACGTCGGTGGCGTACCCCAGCGCGCCCGCGCCCCGGGGGAGTTCGAAGCGGAAGACGCTGACCCCGAGGTCGTCGTGGGAGTGGACCTCGGCGTGCACGACGGCGCCGCCGTCGAGCTCGGTGGGCCCGTCGAGCAGGCGGGTGCGGTGGTACATGGCGCCGTCGCGTCCGGCGCGCCCCGCGTGCCGGCGGTGCAGGAGGACGGTCGATCGCTCGGGGAGCCGACCGATCCACGCGGGGTTCCAGTGGTCCGCGTCGAGGTGGGTGAGCAGGACGGCGCGCACGTCGTCGAGGGACAGCCCGACCTGTGCCAGGTCGCGGCGGGTGCGGCGGGGCGAGAGGCCCGCGTCGATGAGGTACACGTGCCGGTCCGAGCCGGCCTCGAGGACCAGCGCCGAGCAGTTCCCCCCCGAGCCGCTCGCCAGCACGCACAGCCACGCCCCCGGCCGGCGCGTCGAGTCATGCCCAGGATCGTCGGGGTCCATTCGTGAGATCATCCTACCGCGCGGCAGGGGTCGGCCGGGGGGAGCGGCGCGAATCACAGCAGATCAGAATCCTCGCCCGTCTCCCCGATCGTGATCCCGCGCCGCCGGAAATGCAGCCAGGTCGTGAGCAGGCGGGGCGGCCTTCCCGGGCCGGGGCAGATCGCCCGACGGGCCGACCGCACGAACGTCGCCATTTCCATGACCGGCGGGCAGTCGCGTCCCAGTTCTTCCAGGCGCTGCACCTGCTCGTGGCGCGGCAGGTGGCCGCGGAAGACCACGCGGAACGCCCGGTCCAGCATCGTGATGTGCTCGCGGGGCATGCCGGCCCGCCGCAGCCCGACCCGGTTGATCCCCGCCACGCGCTGGCGTTCGGCTACGATGCAGAACGGCGGCACGTCCATCGACACCCCCGTCCCCCCGGACATGAACGCGAAGCGGCCCACGCGCGTGAACTGGTGGACCCCGCACGCGGCGCCCACGGTGGCGTTGTCCATGACTTCGGAATGTCCGGCCAGCCCCGCGCCGTTAACCAGGATTACGTCGTTCCCCACCCGCGCGTCGTGACCGACGTGGGAGGCGACCATCATGTACGCCCGGTCACCGACCCGCGTGGGGGCGTCCATCTTCGACGCGGCGTGGATCGTCACGTGCTCTCGGAGCACGCAACCGGAGCCGACGACCACCCCGGGGGTGGGCATTCCCGGGGTGAATTTGAAGTCCTGGGGCGGGAATCCGAGGCAGGCGAAGGGGTAAATGACCGTGCCCGACCCGACCTGGAGCGGGCCGGCCAGGTGGACGTTGGCGATCAGGCGAACCCCGGGACCGAGCGTGACCTGGCCGCTGATAACACAATGCGGACCTATCTCACAGCCGTCCCCTAGATTTGCTTGCGACGACA
Organism: uncultured Phycisphaeraceae bacterium; assembly: GCA_964500365.1. GTDB lineage: Bacteria > Planctomycetota > Phycisphaerae > Phycisphaerales > UBA1924 > CAZCPB01. The sequence goes on along the minus strand of CAZCPB010000202.1, from coordinate 5,984 downwards.
CGATCGCGGAGGGGTGGATGAGAACGGCCATGGGTGGAAATGGTAGGTCGCGGGCGGGAGGGCAACGACCGGGCCGGTGTCGCGGCGGACCTGGTCAAGGGGGCTTGCCGGCGGCCCGCAGCCGCTTCCTGATTTCGCGTCCGATGAAGAAATCTCCAAGCCGGGGCGCGGCGGTCACGAGCGCGAAGAGCAGCCGCACGGTTGTACTCGTCCACACCTCGCCGCGCGGGCGGCGGAGGCAGCGGACGACGGCGTCGGCGACGGTCTCGGGCGTCTGGAGGAACGCGCGGCTGGGCTTGCCGGCCACGGCGGTCCGGCCGCCGCTGCGGCGTTCGACGACCTGCCACAGTTCGGTGCTGGTGCCGACGGGGTGGACGGTCGAGACGTGGATGCCGCGGGGGCCGAGTTCGTGCCGCATGGCGCGGCCGAAGTGATCCTGGGCGGCCTTGGTGGCCGAGTACGCGGCGCTGTAGGGGACGCCGACCTTGGCGAGGCAGCTCGAGCACCAGAGGACGTGCCCCGAGCCGGCCTCGAGCATGCGTTCGAGGGCGGGGCGGATGATGTTGATCGAGCCCCAGAAGTTGGTCTCGAAGATCTCGCGGAGTTCGGCGTCGGTCGTTTCGTGGACGGCCCGCTCGAAGCCGTAGCCGGCGTTGGCGAAGACGGCGTAGATCGAGCCGAAGCTCTCGACGGTCCGTTCGACCATCGCGCGGCAGTCCGCGGGGTTCGTGACGTCGCACGCGACCGCGACGGCGCGCCCGCCGGCGCGCGTGATCTCGCGGACCACTTCTTCGAGCTTGTCGGTGCGCCGGGCACCCACGCAGACGGGCATGCCCGCGCGGGCGCACGCGACGGCCGCGGCGCGCCCGATGCCGCTGCTGGCGCCGGTGATGGCGACGGGTTTGCCGGCGAGCTCGATCAACGCGCGACCTCGGAGCGGTGCAGAAGCCAGCGTAGCTCGGCGGTGCGCAGGGCGAGGGAGAGCGCGCCGTACGCGGCGAGCCCGACGCCGCAGGCCGCGCCGAGGCGCAGGGCGTGTCCAGCCCAGTGCTGCGCCGGGCCGAGCAGGCGCAGCGTCGCCCAGACCGCGGCGCCCATCAACGCGGCGGCGAGCGCGACGCGCGCGATCCCCGCGATCGCCTCACGGTCGAGCGGCGCCGCGCCGAGGCGCTTGCGGCAGAGCCACGCGAGCGTGACGCACTGCGCCGTGGCGGAGATGCTCGTGGACCACGCCAGGCCCGCCTCGCCGAGCCACCAGATCAGCGTCCAGTTGAGGACGAGGTTGACGGCCACCATGGCGATCGCGACCTTCATGGGGGTCAGCGTGTCACCCCGGGCATAGAACGCGCGCCCGAAGAGCTGGTTCAGCGAGTAGGCCCAGATCGCCGGCCCGTAGCCCAGGAGCACCGCGGCGCCGCGTGCAAGGCCGTCCGGCGTGAAGCCCTTGGAATCGAAGCTGTAGAACACGTGCATGGCCTCGTGACGCACGAGCACGACGCCGATGCTCGCGGGCAGGCCGATGTAGAGCGACAGGCGCAGGCCGCGCCGCAGCGTCTGGCCGAAGTGCCCCGGCTCGTCGGCCTGGCGTGAGAGCATGGGGAAGATGGCGGTGGCGACGGCGATGCCGAAGACGCCGAGGGGGAACTGGTAGAGCCGCTGCCCGGACGAGAGGATGATGCCGGAGGTCTCGTCGAGCGGGTACGCCATGCCGAGCAGGGTCGGGCCGACCCAGATGGGCCACATCGCGACCAGCTGGTCCACGAGCGAGTTGACCTGGAGGGTGCCCAGTCCGACGAGGACGGGCACCATGCGCCCGACCATCCGGCGGGCGCGTTCGCGGGCGTCGGCCACCAGGCGCGTCCAGCGGACGTGGCGGCGGAGCAGGATCGCGTACCACGCGGCCTGGGTGAAGCCGGAGAGCGTGGTCGCGACGCCGAGGCCGTAGGCCGTCGCGCGGTCGCCGAGCGTTCCCTGCGAGACGTGCCAGAGGCCGACGGCGATGATGAAGCTGTTGAGGACGAGCGGGCCCGCGGCCGGCGGCCCGAAGCGCCCGTGCACCTGGAGCATCCCGCCGAGGATCGCGGCGATGCAGATGAAGGGCATGAAGGGCAGCATGATCATGATGAGGCGGAAGGAGAGGTCGCGCTCGGGGTCGTGGGGAAGGAGCCAGAGGGCAAGGAGCAGGCCGATCTCGATGACGGCGGTGAGCAGCCCGGTGACGATCGCCAGCCAGCCGACGGTGAGCGATGCCAGGCGCTGGGCAAGGGCGGGGTCGGACTTGTCGGCGCCGGCGTACTCGGGGAGGAACGCCGCGGAGAGCGCGCCCTCGCCGAAGAGCCGGCGGAACATGTTGGGGATCGCGAAGGCAGCGACGAAGGCCGAGCCCAGGGCGGTGTCGCCGAAGAGGCGGACGACGAGCACCTCCCGCACCAGGCCGCCCAGGCGGGAGAGAAACGTGAGGCCGGAGACGGTGCGGACGGCGCCGAAGAGTGCGCCGTGCGGGTTCGGCGCGGGGGGCTGGGTCGGCGCGGGGCGGGGCGGGGTCGTGGATGGCTCGGGCGGGTCGTTCAACGGGGCGCCCCCTCGCGCGGAGCCCGCTCAGCGGAGCAGGAAGCCGACCACCCAGTTCACCATGATGACCGGGAACAGCAGCACGACCGCCCAGCCGAGGTAGCCGAAGAACGAGGGCATCCTGACGTGCGCCGATTCGGCGATCGACTTGACCATGAAGTTCGGGCCGTTGCCGATGTAGGTCATGGCCCCGAAGAACACCGCCCCGGCGGAGATGGCGTGGAGGATCTGCGGGCTGTCCGGTGCCGCGAGCCACTCGCGAAGTGTCGGGGCGGTCATGGGGCGGGGGCCGAGCGCGATCTGGAGGAAGTTGACGTACGTCGGGGCGTTGTCGAGGACCGCCGAGAGCGCGCCGGTGGCGAAGTAGAAGACGCCGGGGCGGGTGATGCCGAGTTCGCCGCCGTGCGTCGCCAGGTACCCGAGGGCCGGGGCCATGGTCGCGAAGATTCCCGCGAAGAGCAGCCCGACCTCCTTGACGGGGAAGAACGTGAAGTTGTTGTCGGCGAGGATCGAGCGCGGGGCCAGGGCGTAGGAGGCGCCGGCGACGAGCAACTGGAAGGTCGCCCCGACGGGGATGCCCTCGATCGCCGCGTACTTCTTGAGCGCTGGGTCGATGAAGACGCCGCCCACCATGAGCGCGAGGCACACCAGGCCCGCGGTGCCGCGCACCCGGATCGGCGGCGGGCGCGGCGCGCCGTCGTAGGGCTCCGTCTCGCAGATCGGCGTCGACGGGATCCGCGCGTCGTAGACCCAGAAGACCGCCAGGAGCAGCCCGACCATGACGAGCCAGTCGGGCCAGAGGTGCGCGAGGGTCCAGAAAAAGGGGATGCCCTTGAGGAAGCCCAGGTAGAGCGGCGGGTCGCCGATGGGTGTCAGGCACCCGCCGCAGTTGGACACGATGAAGATGAAGAAGACGACGTGGAGGGGGCGGATGCGCCCCTCGTTGATCCGCATGAAGGGGCGGATGAGGAGCATGGACGCGCCGGTGGTGCCGACGATGTTCGCGATGACGGCCCCGAAGGCCAGGAGCGCAACGTTGGTGAGGGCGCGTCCGCGGGCGCGGACTTCGATCAGGATGCCCCCCGAGACGACGAAGAGCCCGCCGACCAGGGCGATGAACGAGTAGTACTCGACGCCCGCGTGGAGCATGACGTGCCCCCCGTAGGACGAGGTGTGCCCCGGCTCGGGCGCGCCGAAGCCGGCGAGGTAGTACGCGGTCACCAGCGCGCCGAGGAAGAACGAGAAGTCGGGGAAGTGGTGGTGCCAGAAGTGCGAGTTGATGAAGGGCATCAGCGCGATGCTGGCCAGGAGCAGGGCGAACGGGGCGCACATCCACAGCTCGACGACCGGTCCCGGGTCGTAGCGTGGGGGGACGAAGTGCGCGAGCGCGGCGCCCGCGGCGGCGCCGACCACGAGCGACGTCGCCCCGCAGACCGGGCCCTCGAAACGAAACGTCCCGCCGGGCCCGGCGGTCACGCCGCGGTCCCCGCGTGGGCGAGATGATCCGGGATGGCTTCACGGGCCGGAGCTTCGCCGGGCGCGGACGTGGACTTGGGCTCGATCTCCGCCGCGCGGCGCGCGAGCATGAGGTCCCAGTCCCTGAGCATCACCTCGCCGAGGCGGGCATAGTCCTCGGCGCCGCTGGCGCCGGGGGCATAGTCGAAGATCGTCTTCCCGAAGCTCGGGCACTCGGCGAGCTTGATGTTGCGCCGGACGGGCGGGCGGTAGACGCGGGCGTGCTTCCAGGGCGTTTCCGACGCGTCGGACCGCGCCTGCTCGAAGAAGCCGTCGAGGTCCGCGACCACCTCGCGGGTGTGCGTCGCCGCGGCGTCGTGCATGCAGAGCACGACGCCCGAGACCCGGAGCCTGGGGTTGGTCGCGCGGCAGACCAGCGAGACGGTTTCGAGGAGCTTGCCCACGCCCTGCAGGGCGAGGAAGTGCGCCTGCATGGGGATGAGGACTTCGCGGGCCGCGGTCAGGGCGTTGACCGTGAGCAGTCCGAGCGAGGGCGGGCAATCCAGGAGCACGAACTCGAAGCGCCCGCCGAACGCCGCGATCACGCGCTCGAGGCGGCGGTCGCGGTCGGGGGCGCCGGCGAGCTCGGTCTCCGCCGCGGCAAGGTCGGTGTGCGCCGGGATGAGGAAGAGGTTGGGGCCGACCTCGCGGACGACGGCGGAAGCGTCGGCGCCGGGGTCGAGGAGCAGGTCGTAGACCGAGTGCTCCACGGTGTGCGGGTCAACGCCCAGGTGGAGCGTGGCGTGGGACTGCGGATCGAGATCGATGATGAGGGTGGGGCGTCCGGCGCGCGCGAACGCGGCGCCGAGGTTGACCGTGGTGGTCGTTTTTCCGACGCCCCCCTTCTGGTTCATGAGGGCGATGAGGCGCACCGGTCGCGATCCGTGCGAGGCGGGGGCGGTCATGGCGGGAGTATACCAACCGGTCTTGGGAACACGGAGTCGAAGAGGCAAGAACCAAGGCGCCGATCAGCGCGGCATCCCGGACGCAGGGACGCGGCCGTCGCGCGGTTTGTTCCCTGCCCGCAGCAGCCATAAGCGGCCGTCATCCGGTGCCGCCGGTGTCCTGGCCGCCGACCGTGGGGATCGGGGGAAAAGGGGGACGATGGGCGCTCGACGCTCGTCCTGCGCCTGTCGGCGGGGACACAGCTCTTACTTGAGCAGCCGCACGCACGCCGGGTACCGGAAGTACCTCGCGTTACCCGCGGCGACGGCGCCCATGATGAGGCTCACGACGGCGTAGATGAGGAGAAGGGGCCACACGACGATCGCCCCGAGGCCCATCGTGATGATCGTGAAGATCGTCGCGCCGATGCCGTAGATGGTCAGGGTGATCTGGAAGTTCACGACCTCTCGGCCGTGGTCGTCCAGGTACGGGGACTCCTGCCGCTTCATCTGCCACATGACCAGGGCGGGGATGACGGGGATGAACGACATGGCCAGGGTCGTCAGGTGGATCCAGACCGAGTAGCTCTTTTCCCACGAGGGGGTGCTCGGGTCGGAGACCGGCTGCTCGCGGGGCTGGTTCGGTTGAGTGTTCATGGCGGCGGCGTGCACCTGGGCGGCCTCCCTGCCCGCGACGCCGGGGCCGCGGGCAAAGGCTTGTTTCGGAGCCCGCCGCCCGGGATTTCACCTCACTGTACCCGACCTTCCGCTACCGCTCGATGGCCCGCTCCTCCTGCTCCCAGGCGAGGAACCCGCCGGCCATGTTGGTCACGTCGTAACCGGCCCGGTGCAGGTACGCGCAGGCCCGGGCCGAGCGGGCGCCGCTGCGGCAGTGGACCACGATCCGCCGGTCGCGGGGGATCTCGGCGATGCGGGCCGGGAGGCGGGTGTGGGCGATGTTCAGGGCGCCCGCGATGTGCCGCGCTTTCAGCCGGTGTCCCGGCAGCAGGCCCG
>CAZCPB010000201.1:0-8423 GCA_964500365.1 uncultured Phycisphaeraceae bacterium | reverse complement strand
CTTCCCGCGGGGGAGCCGCTTCTGCAAATGTGCGCATGATTCGGGACGTTACCCCCCCTACCTGATCTACGTTCCTACCGCGCGCACAAGTGCTACGCGCGCCCCGCGGGAGAGGTGTCGCCAGTAACCCCCTATGGGGGCGCGAAGGAGAGGGCTTCACGTCCTACCCGTTCTCCCTCGCTCACGAATCCCCCGCGCCCCTCCCCGCGCTCACCGCCGATCAGCCCTCCCCACGAGCTCCAAGCGTCAACGCAGGCCACGCTTCCTCATCTCCCGCGCCCAGCAGAAATGATGCCGCAATGAACCTCTCTCGGGGACGCGACCAAGTGGGCATCCCTCGAGATCCCACCCACCCCCGCCAGCAATCGCACCACGAATCGGACTCTCGCAGCACCGCTCGCGCCGAGCGCCCAATCCCAGCCTTCGCGCAGACCACCGCCCGTGCGCCCCCGCGCCAATGCCCCGCGCGACCGCTGTCGAAGTCTGACCGCGCCGCCCCTCACAATCCGGCGCAGCCCATCTCCGCGTCCTCTGCTCAGCGCTGAATCCCCGCCGTATCAGAACAGCGCGTAGATGAACGGCCCGACCGCCGTCGAGCTCAGCACCAGCAGCACGCCGATCGCCAGCAGCGCCACCACGATCGGAGTTACCCACCACTTCTTGTTCTCGCGGATGAACCCCCACATCTCCGCGATGAATCCCGGGTCCGTCTCCGCGGCCTGACGCTCGAAGTCGGCGGCGCTGTCGTTCGGCTCGGTCTGGCTCATGGTGGTCACCGGGGATGGGAGTGGGGCTGGGGGGGTGAAGGCCGGGGTCGAGACCATCATAGATCGGAACGCGGCAGGCACTCCTTCGATCGCGCCTCCGGAACTCGCCCGGATAACCGCCCGCCGGTTGCTCGAGCGGATTCGATTCAAGCACCGCGGCAAACCCCGGATGACCCAGATGGACCCACATAGGAGGCCTTGATCTGGGCTCATCTGGGTCATCTGGGTCATCTGGGGCAGTCGCATGGCGAATCACGATCGGAACAGTGCCCCAGGACTGGTGGATAACCGCACCCCCTCTGTCCTCGCCGACTCGGACATCTCCCCCGCGGGGCGCGGGGGAGAAGGCACGGAAGTCCTCGCCGACTCGGGACCCTTCCTCCCCCGCCTTGCCTCTACCCCTTACCCCGCGACAATCCCACGATGATCGAACCCGAAGCCTTGCCGCGCAGCGCGGGGACTACCTCCGGCCCCGTCCTGCCGGACGTGAAGCAGCACCTCGCCACGCCCGTCAGCCCCGTCACCGGGCGCGTCGTCTCGACCGAGCGCTGCACCGCCGGCCGCGCCGGCAAGGCCGCGTCCTTCGTGCGCCACATCGCGATCGACGTCGCCGGAACGCCCCTCGCCGGCGTCATCATCCCGGGCCAGAGCTTCGGCGTCATCCCCCCCGGCCTCAACGACCGCGGCATACCCCACAAGCTCCGCCTCTACTCCTGCGCCTCGCCCAGCGGCGGCGAGGACGGCTCGGGCACCATCATCGCCACCACCGTCAAGCGCACCATCGACGAGCACCACGACACCCACAGGCTCTTCCTCGGCGTCGCCAGCAACTACCTCTGCGACCTTCACCCCGGCGACCAGGTCGCCCTCACCGGCCCCAGCGGCAAGCGATTCCTCCTCCCCGTCAACCCCGCCGAGCACGACTACATCTTCATCGCGACCGGCACGGGCATCGCGCCCTTCCGCGGCATGATCATCGACCTGCTCCGCTCCAACGCCGCGTCGCGCATCGCCCTGATCATGGGCGCGGCGTACGCCAGCGACCTCCTCTACCACGCCGACCTCCTCGACCTCCAGAAGAAGCACGCGAACTTCCGCTACTTCACCGCCGTGAGCCGCGAGAAGCAGGCCGACGGCTCCGGGCCCCTCTACGCCCAGGACCGCTTTACCACCGACCGCCCCGAGTTCGAGGACCTGCTCCAGAGCCCCCGCACGCTCATCTACATCTGCGGCATCGCCGGCATGGAGCTCGGCGTTCTCCAGAAGCTCGCGGCAATCGTCCGCGGCCCAGCGCTCGAGCAGTTCCTGAGCTTCGATGCCGAGTGCGGCGACCCCGCGGCCTGGACCCGCCGCATGATCCACCGCCAGGTGCGGCCCACCCGCCGCGTCTTCATCGAGGTCTATTGATCCGACCGCGCCAGGAGAACGAAAGCGGAGGAGCGAAGGACGCGGACAAACGCCGAGGGGGAAATGGAAAGCAGTGAATTCGAATCGTCTCCGCGTCCCTCCGCGTCCTCCGAAACTCCGCGTTCTGTTCGAATCACTTGAACCACCTGCCGGATTGGCAGCCACCCGCCCCCGGCCTGAATCCCCGGCAACCGGCGGCTCGAACCTGACGATGATCCCGCCGTAATGTGACGTGTCCCGGTCCGAAGAATCGGTGCGCCGTTTGCTCCCGGAACGGGGCACACCCGGAGTGGTCGAATGCACACCTTCGTCAACAACATGAAGACCGTCTTCCTGCTCGGCGGGCTCATGGGCCTGTTCGTGGTGGCCGGCAGCTACTACGGGCAGAACGGCATGATCGTCGCGCTGGTCGTCGGCGGCCTCGTGAACGTCATCGCCTGGTTCTTCTCCGACAAGATCGCGATCGCCGCGATGCGCGGCCACGAGGTCGAATCGAACGACCCCGGCATCGCCGGCCAGCTCTACCACAGCGTCGACCGCCTGCGCCAGCGGGCCGGCCTCCCCATGCCGCGCGTCTACGTCTGCCCGCACGAGGCCCCTAACGCCTTCGCGACCGGGCGCAGCCCCAGGCGCGCCGCGGTGGCCGTGACCGAGGGCGCGATCCGGCTGCTCGATGATCACGAGCTCGACGGCGTCCTCGCCCACGAGCTTGCCCACATCAAGAACCGCGACACCCTGACCTCCTGCATCGCCGCCACCATCGCCGGCGTGCTCGCGTTCCTCGCGCAGTGGGGGTGGTACCTCGGCGGCGGGCGCGGCAGGGAGGGCAACCCCCTGATCGGCATCCTCACCGTCATCGTCGCCGCCGTCGGCGCCGCGATCATCAAGGCCGCCATCAGCCGCTCGCGCGAGTACGTGGCCGACGCCGACGGCGCCGCGATCGCCGGGACACCCAACGGCCTGGCCTCCGCGCTCCGCAAGCTCGAGGCCTACTCGCAGCGCATCCCGCTCCACAACCCCAACCCCGCGATGAACAACCTCTTCATCGTCGAGCCGCTGACCGGTGGTTCCCTCATGAACCTCTTCGCGACACACCCCCCGACCGAGAAGCGCGTCGCCGCGCTGATGAGCATCGGCGCCCAGCGCTGACCCGCCGCGGCGCGCCCGCTCGAATCGGGGTCGAAACCGCCGGGATGCAGGCGCCCACGCCGCCCGTTATGATGGCGCGGACGTCGTGGAGGACCCCGCATGACCGAGCACCCGCACGAGGACGACAGCGCCGGGCGCGAAGCGCCCCCGACCGAGTACGCCGATGAGTTGGGCCTGATCGAGCCGCCGGGCTGGCCGAAAGTGGTCGGGATCGTCAGCATCGTGTGGGCCTCGCTCGGGCTCCTGTGCAGTGTGTGCGGCGTGGCGTCCCTGGCGATGATGCCGCAGATGCTCAAGGGGGCTGAGCAGCAGTTGGGACCGATGCCCGACGTCATGAAGCCCGACCCCGCGCAGATGATCATGGCGGTGGTCGGAATGATCGGCCCGGTGCTGTTGCTGATCGCCGGCATCCTGACCCTGTCGCGCAAGCCGGCTGGCCGGACGCTCCACCTCGTCTACGCGGGGGTCTCGCTCGTGCTCGGCATGATCGGCGGCGGGCTCGCGGTGCGGCACCAGTTGGCGGTCGAAGCCTGGGCCGCGGCCAACTCCGCCGACCCGTGGGCCAAGCAGGCCAGTTCACCCTTCGCGTGGATCGGCATCGTCTTCGGCGTCGGCATCAGCCTGCTGTGGCCGGTCTTCTGCCTCTGCTGGTTCGGCCTGGCGAAGAAACGACCCGAGGAGGGGTACTCGGACATGCAGGTCGTCTGAAGCACGGACGGATCCCGGGCGCGTTGAAGCGCCTTCGCCGCGCCTGCTCATCCGCCCGCGGCCCCGTGCTCGAGCACCGCGGCCCCGGCGGGCGGCGCTCCGGGGGACGGGGCGGGCGGGGCGCGCCGGACCAGCCCGGCGATGTCCTCGACCATCAGGTACAGGCACGGCACCAGCAGCAGCGCGACAACCGTCGAGAACACGATGCCGAAGCCCAGCGAGATCGCCATGGGCACGATGTGCTGCGACTGCAGCGAGGTTTCCATGATGATGGGAACCAGCCCCAGGAACGTGGTGGCCGTGGTGAGGAAGATCGGCCGGAAGCGGCGCGTCCCCGCGATCAAGATCGCGTCCAGCGCGCCGTGCTGGCCCCGCAGCCGGTTCGCGTAGTCGATCATGATCAGCGAGTCGTTGACCACCACGCCGGAGAGGGCGATCACGCCCATGAGGCTGATGAGCGAAAGGTCGAAGCCGAGGATGATGTGCCCGAGGACCGCGCCGATGATCCCGAAGGGGATCGCGGCCATCACGATCAGGGGCTGCACGTACCGCCGGAACGCCACCGCCAGCAGCGCGTACACCACGAACATCGCCAGCCCGAAGCCGCCCCACAGCGACGCCGTCGCCTCACGCATCTCGGCGTTGCTCCCCTCGTGCGACCACGTCAGGCCCGGGTGCTCGAGCGCGAGGCGCGGCAGGACCTCGTTGTCGATCGCCGCGATGACCTGGCCGATGGCGCGATCGGGCTCGACGTCCATCGAGACGCTCACGATGCGGCGCCCGTCGCGCCGGTCGATGCGCGCGAACGCCTCGCCGCGCCGCACCTCGGCGACGTCCAGCAGCGGCACCTCGGCGCCCGACGGCGTGCGGATCACAAGCTCCTCGAGGTTGTAGATGTCCTTGCGTTCCTCCTCGGGCAGCTTGACGCGCACCTCGATCTCGTTGGTCCCCCGGAGCAGCCGCATGGCCAGGGAGCCGTAGAACGCGCCGCGGAGTTGGCTCCCGACGTCGGCGGCCGTGAGGCCCAGCGCCCGGCCCTCGGGCAGGAGGCGGAAGTCCAGCTGAACCTTCCCCTTGCTGTAGCTGTCGTTGACGTCGCGGGTGTAGGCGAACGCCTCCATCTCTCGCGCGAAGGCCTTGGAGGCGCGCTCGAGCACGTCGATGTCGGAGTGGCTGAGGTCCACGCTGACGTCGCGCCTGCCGCCGCCGGGCCCGCGCTCGGCCTCGAACGTGATCTGGTCGACGCCGGGGATGTCGCCGATCGAGTCGCGCCAGATCTCGATGACCTTGGCCGCCGGCATCGACCGCGCGTCGGGCGGGAGCATAACGAGCTCGACGTCGATGAAGTTGTCGCCCCGGACGTTGGTCATGACGCCCTCGGCGACCTGGTCGAAGTTCTTCTCCTCGAAGAGCCGCGCCGTGGCGGCGGTGAGGGCCTCGGCGACGGCCGCGGCCTGGTCGGGCGTGGTGCCGACGGGCAGGCGGACGCCGGCCTCGATCTCGTTGGCCGAGATCTCGGGCATGAGGACCATGCCCATGTGGGCGCTGGTGCTGTAGCTGACGACGATGACGAGCACCGCGGCCGCGCCGGCGGCGGTGACGTAGCGGGCCCGCAGGGCCAGCCGCAGGACGGGGCGGTAGCACGTCTCGATCACGCGGCTGAAGAGGCGGCTGAAGGCCTGCTGCGCGCCGTGGAGCCGGCCCGCCACGCCGCGCCGGTGCTCGATCGAGCGGACGTGCGCGAGGTGTGCGGGGAGGATGAAGAGCGCCTCGAAGAGGGAGAGGGTGAGCACGATGATCACGACGATGGGCAGCGGCCGCCAGAACTTGCCGTTCTCGCCCGGGATGAAGAGCAGGGGTACGAAGGCGACGATGTTGGTGAGGATGCTGAAGATGACCGGCCCGCCCACCTCGCGCGTGCCGCGGATCGCGGCCTCGAGCGGGCTGAGCCCCCGCTGGCGCAGCTCGTAGACGTTCTCCCCGACGACCACGGCGTCGTCGACGACGATGCCGAGCACGATGAGGAAGCCGAAGAGCGAGATCATGTTGATGCTGACGCCCGCGACGGGGAGGAAGAGGAGCCCGCCGATGAACGAGACGGCCATGCCCGCCATGACCCAGAACGCCAGGCGGAACTCGAGGAAGAGCGCGAGCGTGAGCAGGACGATCCCGACGGCCAGGAAGCCGTTCTCCATCACGAGGGCCAGGCGGCTGCGGAAGTCCTCGGCGTTGTTGTTGTCGAGCCGCCACCGGACCCCCGGGGGGAACTGCGCCTCGGCCGCGCGCATGACCTTCTCGACGGCGTCGGCGATCTCGAGCGGGGACTGCTCGCCGACGCGGTAGACCTGGAGTTCGACCGAGGGCTGCTGGTTGAACTGGGAGTGGAAGTCGCCCTCGGTGAAGCCGTCGCGGATGTCGGCGATGTCGCCGAGGGTGATCGCGGTGCCGGTGTCGCTGGTGAGCAGCTCGATCGCGGCGAACTGCCCGGCCCACTGCTTGCGCGCCTTGACGCGCAGGAGGATTTCGCCGGCGGTGGTCTGCACCGAGCCGGCGGCGACGTCCTCGCTGGAGCGCTCGATGATCTCCGCGACCCGGTCGAGCGTCAGGCCGTACTCGCGCAGGCGGTCGCGCGGGATCTCGACGTGGGTGACGTAGTCGGGGACGCGCGAGAGCTCGATCTGCGTGATGTAGGGGCTGGCCAGGAGCTGGTCGCGCACGCGCTCGGCGAGCTGGCGCAGCGTCCAGGTGTCGACGGGCCCGAAGAGGCCGATGCGGAGCACCTCGACCCGGCGCGACCGGAGGCTGACCTCGGGCTGCTCGATGTCGTCGGGGAAGGTCCGGATGCGCGAGACGGCCTGGTCGATGTCCTGGAAGGCCTTCATCCGCTCGGCGCCGGCGACGAGCTCGATGGTGACGCTGCCGCGCTCCTCGCGGGCCTGGGACGTGATCTCGCGGATGCCGTCCACGCCGCGCACGGCCTCCTCGACGGGCCGGAGGATGCCCTGCTCGACCTCCTCGGGGGCGGCGCCGGGGTACCCGACGGAGATCTCGACGATGTCGAGCTCGAACTGGGGGAAGACTTCCTTCTGGACCTCGAACGCGGTCCAGACCCCGCCGACCAGGAGCACTGCCATGATCAGGTTGGCGGCGATCGGGTTGCGGGCCATCCACGCGATGGGGCCGGCGGCGCTCGTTCCGGGGGCGTTTGCTTCGGCCGGGGTGGGCGGCGCGCTCATGGCCCCTCCCCTCCGCCGCCGCGCTCGGACAACTGCCGGATTTCAAGCCCGTCCACGACGGTCGCGAGGCTCGTCGTCACGACCCGGTCGCCGGGGCGGAGGCCGTCGCTTATGTACGCGTGCGCGGCATCTGAAAAAAGCACGGCGACCTTGCGGATCCGCAGCGCGTTCTCTTCCATGACCCAGACGGTGTCGTCCTGGCGCACGAAGGCGCGGTCGAGGCGGACGACGCCCTCGACGGGGCGGGCCTCGATCTCCACCTGCACGATCGAGCCGAGGACCAGCGACGGGCGCTCCGCGCCGCCGAGGGGGTCGGGGACCGCGACGATCACGCGCGCCAGGCGCGTGGTCTGGTCGACCTCGCCGATCAACCGCTCGACGCGCCCCTCCCGGCGCCCGTCGTCGCCCCACGCGGAGGGGTGGCGGATGACTGCGCGCGCGCCGGGACTCTCTTCCCCGCGCGGGAACTCGATCCACCGGATCGCGCTCAGGGGGACGGTCGCAATGACCCAGTACTCGTCGGTGCCGACGAGCCTGGCGAGGCGGTCGCCCGCGGCGACCTGCGAGCCCAGCTCGACTGAGCGGTCGAGGATCTGGGCGTCGAAGGGGGCGCGGATCTCGGTCCGCTCGAGGTCGAGCCGGGCCTTCTCGAGCGCGGCTTCGGCCGCGCGGAGCTTGGCGCGGAGCGACTCGATCTGGGGCTCGCGGAGCACGAGGGGGCGGTTGGCGGGGTCGATGTTCTCGCCGAGGAGTTCGAACTCGCGGCGGGCGACGCGCTGCTGCCCCTCTTCGATCGAGAGCTCGGCCTGGACCTGTCGCATCTCGCTCTCGCGGGCCACGAGGGTCTGCTCGTAGTCGGCGCCGTCGATGCGGAGAAGCGGTTGCCCGGCTTCGACGATGCCGCCGGGGGCGAACGGCTCCTCCACGCCGACGATCTGGCCGCTCACGCGGGGGCTCAGGACGATGTCGCGGGCCGCCGTGACGGCGCCCAGGACCTCGAGCGTGGGCCGGTAGTCGCCGGGCTCGACCGCGATGGTCTCGACCAGCGCCGCCGAGCGGCGCGTGGCCCCCTCGCGCTCGGCGGTGGGCTCGGACTGCTTGATCCAGTAGCTCACGAGCCCGGCGCCGGTGAGGAGCATCACGACCGCGACGACGG
>CAZCPB010000200.1:5819-8473 GCA_964500365.1 uncultured Phycisphaeraceae bacterium | reverse complement strand
GTCGTCGCGTCAGCCGGGACGCCGTCGAGGTCGGGGTGCGAAGCCAGATACACCACCGCACGGGCCAGGTCGTGCCCCTCGATGCTCCAGCCGCCTTCGATCGAGACCGTCCCCTTGACCGACCCCGACGGGCGGCTCGCGTTCGGCGCAGGCGACCCGGCGTTCTCGCTCTCGGGGGGCTCCGATCCTGACGATCGCCACGGGCCGGTCGAGCCGAGTTCGCCCACCACCGGCGCGCCGGCCGCCAGGATCGCCGCCAATGAGATGGTACCGAACAGAAGCGTGTTCACGGGGTGCCTCCCACGGTCGCTTGATCAGTACGTGAAGGTCAGGTGCACGGACACGATGTCCGCGTGCGGCTCGGAATCGCTGGTCTCGTTGCGGTACTCGGCGCGGACCTCAAGCCCGTCGAGGATGTGGTACCCGCCGCCGAAGGTGATCTCCTGCCGGCGCTGGAAGAAGCCCGTCACGAACCAGTCCCCGTCGTCGAGAAAGCTCCACCGCCCGTAGACGTGGAACCGGTCGGTCACGTCGAAGATCGCCATGAGCATCCAACCCTCCCAGCCGAAGCGGCGGCCCTGCGTGCCGGTGGTGCTCAGGACGTACTCGGCTGAAAGTGTCAGGTCGGGGCGCGGATGCCATTCCGCCGCGGCCTCGAGGAAGTACATCGTCCCTTCGCGCTCCGCGACCAGGTACGGCCCCTGCCAGCTCGCGACCGCGTACGCCGCAGAGTCCTCGCCGTAGGCCCCGCCGGGGTAGGGCTCGTTGAGCGGCTCGCCGCGCCGGATCACCAGGCCGGGCCCGATCCAGTTGGTAAGCTTGAAGACGAAGTCGTCGCTGGGCCGGTAGTCGGCCTTCACGCCCCCCGAAGGCGGCTGGTCAAAGTAGAACGCTCCCTGGAAGTCGGCGCTGATGAAGGGCCGGATGTTCAGCCCCGTGTCGCCGATCGGCTGCGTGACCATCACGCCGACGATGTCCTGGGGCTGCGCGCCGAAGAGCAGGCTGGGCGTGCCGGTCCGCCGGTCCCAGAAATTCCGCCCCTCGATGCCGAAGTCGGCGTAGAACTTCCCGACCGTCAGGATCGTGCCCGCCTCGTCGTCGGGGCGCAGCGAGAAGTACCCGTTCCCGAGTTCGGCCCGCGCGGTGTCGTTGGCGTTGATGAAGTTCACCTGCGCCGAGATCACGGCCACCTGGTCGAAGCTCTTGGTGACCGCCACCGACAGCTCGGCGTCCCAGTAGTCGTTGTTGTCGGGCTGGATGGCCCGGGCGTAACTGAACCACCCCCAGAAATCGAGTTCGAGACCGCTCGACATCGACTCGGGCAGAGCGTCGATGAACTTCTGCTTCAGCGACCGCTCGCGCTCGCTTTCGTACGGGTCCAGCGTGAAGGCGCCTTCGGCGCTCGCGGCCTCATCGGCGGGGGGTTCTCCGCCGGTCTGCCCGGGAACGTTGCGGAAATCCGCGCGCACAAGAGCGCAGAGGCAGACCGGAACGGCAGTGAGCAGGCAGCGCGGGTCCATCGGCTCGGTGGCTCCCGGCCGATAATCGGAACGAATCCACTCCGACTTCACTCGGTTCCGATAGCCCGTCCAGGATCATCGATCGAGACGGTCCGGCAGCCGCCACGCCGCGCCGCACTCCGGGCAGACGGTGCAGCCGTCGGGCGCTGGGCTCAGCGCCCCCAGCGGATACCCGCAGGCCGGGCACCAGCGCTCTTGGACCGCCCTCCGCACAATGTCCGACTTGTGTCGGAGGAACGCGCTTCGAAACCCGTAGACTCCCGCCGAAACGCACACGAGAAGCAGCACGGCGCTCCCCGCGGACCGGGACTGCCACCCTCCCCGCGCCGATACGACCGCCGCTCGTGCGCCGAGCGCAACCGCCAGCGCCGTCATGGCAACCCAGAATAAGAAGCGCCGCCTCAGCCGAGCAGGAATCTCGGCCGCGGCACGCGCTCGCACATCGCGTTCGGACGCTGACGGCCGATGCCCGAACGGCCAGAGCACCCTCCAGCCCGGCCCGACGAGCGTCACGCGCCTCCTGCGATCGTCGTTGGATCGCCATTCCCACATACCGACCCCCGGGTTCACGCGGGCGGCGTGTACGTCAGCGGCCCTCCCGGTCCCAGCGGCACGCCCGCCCATACCCACGCCAGCAGGAAGAGCGTCCACACCACCGCGAAGATCACCGAGTACGGCGTCATCAGCGCGATCAGGTTCCCCATCCCTGCTTTCCCCGAGTACTTCGTGATCACCCCGAGAATGATGATCATGTATGGGTTGAGGGGCGTCACGATGTTCGTCACGCTGTCGCCGACCCGGTACGTCGCCTGCGAAAGCTCGGGACTGATCCCCACCATCATCAGCATGGGAGTCAGGATCGGCGCGAGCATCGTCCACTTGGCCGACATGCTTCCGATGAACATGTTTGACGTCAGGGTGATCGCCACGACGCCCACCAGGAGCAGCGCGGGCGGAAGGCCGGCCTCCTTGGCCCCGACCAGCGCCTCGCCCCCGACGAACGCGAGCATCCTCCCGAGGTTCGAGTAGTTCAGGTACGCCACGAACTGCGCCGCAAAGAAGTACATCGTGATCACGGGCGCCATCGACGCCATCGCGTGCCCGAAGCACTTGGTGACGTCCCGGTGGCCCTTG
>CAZCPB010000200.1:0-5809 GCA_964500365.1 uncultured Phycisphaeraceae bacterium | reverse complement strand
GAAGATCATGGGCACCACCGCTTGCGTCCACCGCCCCGGGCTGCCGTCTCGCGCTGGATCGACCCGCCCCCACAGCGGCGCGTTCTCCAGAAGCACGAGCAGAAGCACGACCCCCAGCGCGATGAGTTCTGCGATGAGGGCCCACCGCAGCCCGCGCCCCTCCAGCGCCCCGAGCGATCCCTCGCCCGACGCGGCCGCCGGGCGCGGCGTGGGTCCCCCGCGCTCCGGAGGCAGCGCGTTCAGGCGCGGCTCGACGAACCACGCCGTGATCGCCCACCCCGTGAGCACCAGCATCAGGGTCGAGCCGGCCATGAAGTACCAGTTACAGGTCGGGTTCACCTCGTACTCAGCGTCAAGCACCCGGGCGCCGACCTGCGTGATCCCGGCCACGAGCGCATCGCCCGCCGCGATCAGGAGGTTCGCGCTGAACCCGCCCGCAATCCCGGCGAACGACGCCGCAACCCCCGCCAGCGGCGAACGCCCCGCCGCGTAGTACATCGCCGCCGCGAGCGGCGGCAGCACCAGATACCCCGCGTCGCTGGCGATGTTCGACATGATCCCGAGGAAGATCACCGCGGGCGTCAGCATCGACGCAGAGACGATCCCGCCGAGCCACTTCAGAATCGCCCCGAACATCCCGACCTTCTCCGCCACGCCGATCCCGAACATGCAGACGAGGATCAGCCCCAGCGGTGCGAAGCCTGTGAAGTTGCTCACCATCGTGCTCAACGCCCAGTACGCCCCGTCCCGGGAGAACAGGCTCCGGGCCGTGACCACGACGGGCCTGCCCTGCTCGTCGAGCACCGGCCGAAGTTCCGAGCGCGGCGCGCCCCGCTCGCCGAGCACCGGGCGGGTCTTCGGTCTGCCCGTCTCATCGACCACCGGCGCGCCCGCGCCATCGAGGACGGGTTCGGTCATCAGCGCCGGACGCTTCTCCGCGACCGACCACCCGGCCCAGGCGCCGGCCGCCGACAGCGCCGCGACGAGCGCTGCCGCGCTGATGAACAGAAAGACCGGATCGGGCAGCTTGTTCCCGATCCACTCGATGGCGTCAAGGATGCGCGCGGCGCCGGTCGATCCCGACCCGCCGGAAGTCTGCTTCACCATGCGACCAATGTACAGGGAGCTCTGCCACCCCTGCAGCCGCGGGCTCGGACCAGAACGCCGGCGTGTGCACCAACGAAGAAGCCCGGCGCCTCAAGACGCCGGGCCTTCATCAAAGCGGGCGAAGGGACTCGAACCCTCGACTTTCACGTTGGCAACGTGACGCTCTACCACTGAGCTACGCCCGCGCTCAGACCTTCCCGTGGCTCGGCGAAGGTAGCCATGAACGTAGTCCGTTCGGGCTCTTCAGTCAACGCCGCGCCCCGGCACACGCACTCACAGGGCTTGAAGTCCAAACGCGTCGCACCCTCACGAAGACCCGCCGGCCCCGGCGATCCGACCCGCCCCGGCTCGCGAAACCGCGTCCTTGATCGTCTGGACGGTGTACGTGTCGAACTTCAACGGGTCGCTGTTCCCAGGCCCCATCACCACCAGCAGCGGGATCCCTACCCAGTCAAAGCTCCGCAGCAGTTCCTGCCCGGGCTTGTTGTTCCCGGTCAAGTCCACCTTCATCGGAACCACGCCCGGCGTGTGCAACAGGCCCACGATCGAGTCCTGGTGCAGCACACCGGCCTCCAGAACCTTGCAGTTCAGGCACCATTCCGCCGTGAAGTCCAGCACCACGACCTTGCCGTCGCGCTGCGCCTCGGCCAGACGTTCCGGCGTGTAGGCGACCCAGTCGATCGGCCCGCGATCGGTGACCCGAAGGGTGACCACGACCATGAGCGCGGCGAGCGCCGCGCCGGCTACCCCGAAGATCGCGCGCGGGGCCCCGCGTTTCGTGATGCGGAAGGTCCGGTAAACCAGCCACCCCATCGCCGCCAGCACCAGCGCCGCGCTCGCCCACCAGTGCGCTCGGATCGGCGGATCGACCGGCTCGCGCAACAGCGGGTCGAGCCCCGTGCCCGCAAAGAACACCGCGACCGCGATCAACAGCAACCCCATCACCTGCTTGACCAACTCGCTCGCCGGCCCCGTCCGCGGCACGCGCTCGATGAGCGCCGGGAACGCCGCGAGCACGAAGTACGGCAGCGCCATGCCGACGCCGATCGCGCTGAACACGCTCAGCGTTACCGCCGCGGGCTGCTTCGCCGCCCACGCCGACGCCGCGGCCATGAAGGGCGCCGTGCACGGCGTCGAGAGCACCGCCGTCATGATCCCGAAGACGAACGAACCGCCCACCGAACCCTTGTCGGCCTCGACCGCGTACACCGCCCGCGGCAGGCGGACCGTGAACAGCCCCATCATTCCCAGTCCCATGACCGCGATGAAGACCCCCACCGCGATCCCGAACCACGGGATCTGAAACAGCTGGTTGATCGCCTTGAAGTTCGCGATCGTCGCCATCGCCGCGCCGATCCCGAGCCAGAACGCGATCGTGCCCAGCGACGTGATCGACCCGAGCAGGAGCAGCCGCCGGCGGTTCCCCGCCGCGGCGCTCAGGCCCATGATCTTGATCGGAATGACCGGCAGGACGCACGGGGTCAGGTTGAGCAGGAAGCCGCCGAGCGCCGCGAGCAGGAGCATCGGCACAAGAAAGGCAGCGCCGGTGCCGCCCAGGTCGAACGACCACCCGAAGATGTTGAAGTTCACGCCCCGATCACCGCTCGCCGCGCCGGCGCCGACCCTGGCGAAAATCGATTGATCTAGCGTCTCGAATAGTTCCGGCCGCGCCGGCGCTCCTCGCGCACTCCCCGCCGCCAGCACGTTGACCTGCACCTCGTGCGTTTCTTCCGTCTCGAGCAGGCACGTGCGGTCGTTGCACGCCTGGTAGGTCACGGTCACGCGGATCGTGCGCATCCCGGGCTCGACACCCGCATCAATCAGGAAGGGCACGAAGGCCACCGCCGTGCCTTCGTACACTCTGTAGGGTTCAGGATTCCCCGTGCCGGCCAGGTCCAGGCGCAGTTCGACCGGCGTCGGCCACTGCGGAGGGCCGGTCGTCAGGCCCGGGGGAATGCCGACCTCGATCCTTGTTTTCTTGGCCTCGAACCCCGCCCACGCCGCCGGGATGACCGGGTCGTGGGTGTGAATATGCCACCCTTCCTCGTGCTCGAAGACCACCGCGACCGCGAACTGATCGCCGGGCACGCCGTCGGGGCGCGAGGCAAGGACGGACACGTTGACAGGCTCGGGCTGCGCCTGCGCCGCGCCCGGGAAAAACATCGCGACGATCGCCGCCGCGACAAGCGCGGGCGCACGAGCGATGGCAAGCAGTTGGTTCATGCACAGTCCCGAAGATTGGATGCCGGATGAGGGTAGCCCGGTGCAAAAACTTCGGACTCCCGGCCGTTCAAGGCGCTTCCGTCGCAGGTCCGATATGGATACGGGCGTCTGTCGCACCGGGTTTGTTCCCAAGGGAGTCCGAGGCCAGATGGCCAACGTGCTTGACCAGAGCGAAGTCGACGCACTCCTGGCCGCCGCGGACACGGGCGGGGTCCAGGAAGAGAAGTCCGAGACGCAGATCTTCTCGCGCCGCCCGGTCGACGGCCCTGCGCTCGAGGTCAAGTCCTACGACTTCAAACGGCCCGAGCGCGTCAGCAAGGACCAGATGCGAGCGCTCCAAACGCTGCACGAGTCCTTCGCACGGAACTTCGGCGCCTCGCTCTCGGGCTTCCTCCGCACGATCGTCGAGGTCAAGGTCGCCAACTGCGAGCAGATGACCTACTCGGAGTTCATCTCCGGGCTCCCCAACCCCACCTCGTTCAACCTTCTCCGCGCCGACGGCCTCGAAGGCCAGATGTGCATGGAGATCAGCCCGCTCATCATCTACCCCATCATCGACCGCCTCCTGGGGGGCAACTCGCACGACCTGTTCGTGCCGCAGCGCCCGATGACGCTGATCGAGACCCGCCTGATCTCCAACGTCACCTCGCGCGGGCTGACCGCGCTGGCCGAGGCGTGGGCCGGCGTCCGCGCGCTCAAGTTCTCGATCGCCGCCACCGAGAGCAACCCCCAACTCGTCCAGATCGTCCCGCCGAACGAGGTCGTCGTGGTCGTCGGCTTCGAGCTCAAGATGTCCAGCCGCGCGGGCACGATGAACCTCTGCATCCCGTACAACGTCATCGAGCCGGTCGTCGCCGACCTCTCGAGCCAGTCCTGGTTCGCGGCATCGAAGAACCAGCGGTCCGTGCATCTGGAAAAGCAGATCGGACGCTCGCTCTCGCGTGCGGGGGTCGACGTCACGGGCGTGCTGGCCGAGACCACGATCACCCTCGACGATCTTCTGGGCATGGCCCCCGGGGACCTGATCGTCACGGAAAAGCCCGCAACTCAGCCGGTTCTGGTCTGCGTGGAAGGTCGGAAAAAGTACCTCGCCCAACTCGGCCAATGCCGGGGAACAAGGGCCCTGCGGATCCAGAGGGCCGTCGAGCCCGGCGATCGCGTGTGAACCCGGAAAAGCGACGGATGTACTGCTTTCTGCGCAGATCGCCGTACATGCCCGGTTGACCCGGCCACACCCCGACCACTACAGTTCGAGCGTTCGTAGGCGTTCCAGGGTGCCCCACGGGGCGGAGAGTGTGCTTTGACCATGCGTGCGACCCTGAACCATGCTCGGTGAGCGGCCCATCCAGCGCGTCCAGCGCAGGGCTGCGGTCGGGCCTTGGGTTTCCCGGGCCGCGTGGGGAGTGATCCACATGCGGTGAGCCGGAGATTCCCAGAGCGCCGGTCGGGATCCCCTCGCGGGTTCCGGTCGGGCTTCGGTTCGGGGCCGCGGACGACGGGTCGTTCGTGGCCCTTGTCGTTTTGGAGCAGTTTCGAGTCTCGGACTAGACAACCTGAAAACCAGAAAAAACGGAGATCGGCGATGACGACCGGAATGGTGAACACCCAGGAGATGATGCGGATCCTCGACGCCATCGCGCGCGACCGCAACATCGACAAACAGATCCTGATCAAGGACCTCGAGCAGGCGATGGTCTCGGCCGCCCGCAAGCACTACGCGACCCTCGACGCCGAAGAGTTCCAGTGCACGGTCGATCCTCTGAACGGCACGATCTCGATCACCCGGCACGGCGAGCCCCTCGACATGCCCCCCGCGGCGTTCGGGCGCATCGCCGCCCAGACCTTCAAGCAGGTGATGATCCAGAAGTTCCGCGACGACGAGCGCTCCAGCATCTTCGAGGAATTCTCCAAGCGCATGGGCGAGATCGTCACGGGAACCGCCCAGCACTACGAGGCCCGGACGCTGGTCGTCATGATCGACCGTGCCGAGGCGATCATGCCCGCCAGCGAGCAGATCCCCGGCGAGCAGTTCCAGCCCGGCGACCGCGTCCGCTGCCTGATCCTCGACGTCAAGGACATGGGGTCCAACGTCAAGATCATCCTCAGCCGCTCGCACCCCGACTTCATCAAGCGGCTCTTCGAGGTCGAGGTCCCCGAGGTCGCCGAGCACATCATCGAGATCAAGGCCATGGCCCGCGAGGCCGGCTACCGCACCAAGGTCGCCGTCACCAGCGTGGACTCCAAGGTCGACGCGGTCGGCGCCTGCGTGGGCGTGCGCGGCAGCCGCATCAAGAACATCGTCGACGAGCTCAACGGCGAGAAAATCGACATCGTCCGCTGGAACGAGTCCAGCCAGGTGCTCATCGCCAACTCGCTCAAACCCGCCGAGGTGTCCGAGATCTCGCTGTGCTTCGAGCTGGGGCGTGCCACCGTCGTCGTCCGCGACGACCAGCTCAGCCTCGCGATCGGCAAGCGCGGC
>CAZCPB010000199.1:0-8492 GCA_964500365.1 uncultured Phycisphaeraceae bacterium | reverse complement strand
CTGGCCCTCGTTGGGCAGATAGACGCGCGGACGGGCCGGGCGCATGTCGAAGAGGTGCAGCTCGGCCGCGGCGATGGCGGGCGTCAACTGCGAGAGGACGCCCGCGTCGTCGAGCACGAAGATCGAGCGGCCGTGCGTGCCGACGAGCAGGTCCATCTCGCGGGGGTGCTGCACGATGTCGTCCACCGCGACGGTCGGGAGCGAGCCGGCGTTCCTGGGGTCGAAGCGCGGCCCGCCGTTCAGGCGCGTCCAGTGCTTGCCGCGATCGATCGAGATGTAGACCGCGTGCTCGGTGCCGGCGTAGAGGACGTCGGGGTTCCGCAGGTCCTCGCGGATGACTTTCACCGGCGCATCCCCCGGCAGCGCCCCCGCGCCGGCGCCGTTGATCACGCGCCAGGTCCTGCCGCGGTCGCTGGTGGCCAGCGCGTGCGGCGAGTAGTCCTCGGAGCGGTGGCCGTCGATCGCGATGTAGGCGGCCGCGGCGTCGTGGGCGGAGGCGTGGACCCTGGCGACGTACTTGCCCGCGGTCTCGGGGTTCGGCGGGGTGATGTTCTGCCACGTCGCGCCGTCGTCGGTGGTGATGTGGACGAGGCCGTCGTCGGTCCCGGCCCAGAGCGTGCCCGCGGCAAGGGGCGACTCGGAGAGCGACACGACCGTGCCGTGCGTCTCGGCCTCGGAGCCGACGGAGAGGATCCTGGCGGGGTCGCGCGTCGAGAGGTCGGGCGAGATCATCTCCCAGCGCTCGCCGTGAGCGGTGAGCTTGAAGACGTGATTGCCGCCGAAGTACAGCGTCGTCGAATCCTTCGGCGAATGCGCGGAGACGACGATCGGCGCGTTCCAGTTGAACCGCAAGCGCGCCTGGCCCTCCTTGGGCGAGGGGCGCATGAGCTTCTGGAAGCCCGTGTCCAGGTGCGTGCGGACCAGCTCTCCGCCCTGCCACTCGGAGTAGAAGATGTCGGGGTCGAAGGGGTCGAAGGCGACGTGGAAGCCGTCGCCGCCGGTGATCATGCGCCAGTCGGCGTTGGTGATGCCGTGCTTCGGGTTGCCCTTCTCTTCCACCTCGAACGCGCCCGACTGGCGGCCGGTGCCGTTGCAGCCGATCCACGTGCAGTTGTCCTGCAGGCCGCCCGCGACGCGGTAGAAGTCGCCCGGCGAGCCGAAGTTGTCGACGCCGATGTTGTAGAACTCGCCCGCCGGGATCGTGTTGATGTAGTCCCAGGTCGCGGCCTTGTCGTGGGAGAGGTAGATGCCGCCGTCGGTGCCCATGAGCAGGTGCTCCGGGTCGGCGGGGTCGATCGCCAGGGCGTGCATGTCGCCGTGGGGCTTGCGGGCGCCGCCGGCGCGGATCGTCCGGCCGCCGTCGTCGGAGATCCAGAGCGTCCAGCCGAGGATGTAGATGCGCCGGTCGTCCACGGGGTCGATGCGCACCTTGGAGAAGTAGAACGCGCGGGGCGTGAAGGGGCTCGTGCGCGTCCACGTCGCGCCGCCGTCCTCGGAGCGGAAGATCCCGCCGTCCTTGGAGCGGTCGTCGAACGGGTCGACGCCCCAGCCGCCCTCGTCGCTCTCGACGATCGCGTAGACGACGCGCGGGTTCGAGCGCGAGACGTCCAGCCCGATGTTCTGCGTGGACGCGGGCAGCCCGCCCGCCAGCTTGTTCCACGTGGCGCCGCCGTCGGTCGTCTTGTAGATCCCGCCCTTGTCGGAGAGGGCGCGCCCGGCGGTGTACGAGTAGGCCGTGCGCCGGCGCGCGTAGAGCGCCGCGTAGAGCGTCGAAGGGTCCGCCGGGTCCATCACGATGTCGCAGGCGCCGGTGTGCTCGTCGGCCTTGAGCACGTGCGACCAGGTCCTGCCGCCGTCGCTCGTCTTGAACACGCCGCGCTCGGCGTTGGGGCCCCAGAGGTGGCCGAGCGCCGCCGCGTGGCAGACGTCGGGGTTGCGCGGGTCCACCGCCATGCGCGGGATGTTGTGCGTGTCGGCCAGGCCCAGGTGCACGAACTCCTCGCCGCCGTCGGTCGAGCGATAGACGCCGTGACCCCACGACGACGAGTTGCGGTTGTTCCCTTCGCCCGTTCCCACCCACACGACCTTGGCCTTGCCCTTCTCGGCCTCGGCTTTCGCGAACTTCTCGGGGTCCTTCGCGGCCAGGTCGCGCCTGGCGGCTTCCTCGGCGGGATCGGTCTTCTCGTCTTTCCATCCGGGCCACTCGGGCGGCGCATCGCACACGACGACCGAGCCGATCGACGCGGTCTCGTAGCGGTCGAAGACCGGCGAGAACGTCGTGCCGCGGTTGGTGGTTCTGAAGAGACCGCCGGTGCCGAACGCGATGTAGAACGTCTTGGGGTTGCCGGGTGCGAAGCAGACGTCGGCGACGCGCCCGCTCATGTTGGCCGGTCCGATCGAGCGCCACGAAAGGGCCCTGAAATCCTGAGGACGCAGTTCGCGCGAGGGCGCGATGGTCGGGGGTACGCCCGGCGTCGAGACGGGCGTGGACCCGGGCTGTCGATCAGCCGGCCCGGGGGCGGGGTCCGAAGGTTGGCGCGCGGCGGCGGGGGGCTTGTCCTCCGGGCGCGCGGGCGTCTCGGGCTGTGCACAGGCGGTGAGTGAAGGAACGAGCGCGACGGCCAGCACAACGAGCGGACTGCGATGCATGGAAGCCTCCGGGCGGGGCCCGGATCCTACCGAAAAGCACCCCCGTTCGCCGCTCCCTTTGTCGGCGCGCCGCTGACCCGAATCATTCATGCACGCTGAGCGCGGTCAGTTCACGCACGTCCACTTCAGCCGTTACACTGCTCGCGATCGCGCCGGCGGGCGCGGAGCGGGGATCCGTCGCGGCATGTCCTCGGAATGGACCACCGATCGTGTTGTGGCTCTGGCGCCCGACGGCGCGTCGGCGTCGGCCGGTCAGGGTCTGGCGTCCATCAAGAAGTGGGCCAGACTCGAACGCAGCGAGCGGGCGATCTGGGGGCTCTGTCAGGGGTCCGGCAAGGACCCGTACCAGTCGCGGGTTGATCTTGCGGAGCCGGCGTTCAAGTGCAGTTGCCCGAGCCGCAAGTTCCCCTGCAAGCACGGGCTCGGCCTGCTCCTGCTGTACGCCAAGGACGGCGGGTCGTTCAAGGTCGCCAGCGAGCCTGGCTGGGTGAGCGAGTGGATCGCGGGCCGGGCGGAGAAGGCGGAAAAGAAGGTCGAGCGGGCCAAGGCCGCGGCCGACAAGCCCGTGGACGCGGAGGCGCAGGCCAAACGCGCGGCGCAGCGCGAGGCACGGGTGCGCGACGGGGTTGCCGAGTGCCGCGTGTGGATCGAGGATCTGGTTCGGCGCGGGCTGGTGGCGGCGCGAGGCGAGGAGAGCGCGTTCTGGGAGCGTGCCGCGGCACGCATGGTCGATGCGCAGGCGCCGGGGCTGGCGGGCATGATCCGGCGCCTGCCGGAGGTGATGGGCTCGGGCGAGGGTTGGGAGGCGCGGACCCTGTCGTCGCTGGGGCGGGTGTATCTGCTTCTGGCGGGCGCGGAACGACTGGACACACTCCCCGCGGCGCTGGCGGGCGACATCAGGACGGCGCTGGGATGGGCGCAGTCCAAGGACGAGGCGATCGCGCGCGACGGCGTCACGGATCGCTGGGTCATCGCGGGCCAGGTGACCGAGGAGGAAGATCGCCTGAAGGTGCGGCGCACCTGGCTGATCGGAAGGAAATCGGCGCGCCGCGCCCTGGTCCTCGATTTCGCCGCCGGCGGGCAGCCGCTGGACGCATCGCTCGTCGCGGGCTTTGAGTTCGACGGCGAGGTGGTGTACTACCCGTCGCGGGTGCCGCAGCGTGCGATCGTCAAGTCGCGTGGGGATGCCGTGAAGTCGGTCGAGAGCCTGGAGGGGGCGGCGGACGCGACGATCGACGCGTCGCTGACGGCGTTCGCGGCGGCGCTCGCCGAGAATCCGTGGCTGGCGCGATGGCCGATCGCGCTGACGGCGGGGACCATGGCGGGCGCGGGCGAGCGATGGTGGGTGGTGGACGCGCACGGCGCGGCCCTTCCTGTTCGCGGCGCGTTCGCCGTGAGCCAAAGCCTGTGGAAAATGGTCTCGCTCAGCGCGGGCCGGGCGGTTTCGATGATCGGAGAGTGGGACGGGGAATCGCTCCTGCCGATCTCGCTCCTGCCGGGGCCACGCGCCGAGTTCGCCGATCTTGCGCCGAGGTGGGTCGCGTGAACGCCGCGCCTCCCCCTATCGCGATGCGTGAGCTGGGCGCGTCGGCGCTCGTCGGTGCGGACCGTGCCGGCGGGGGAAAGGACGGCGCGCGGGCGCTGCTCACGAGCGCGGCGATACTCGGCCTCAAATCGCGGGCCGGTGCCAGGCCGCGGAGCGCGGGCACGCCGGTTCCGACGTGCCCGGAGGACGGCGCGACGGTCTCGTCCGTTGCCGCGGGAGCGACGCTGGCGCGCCTGCTGGCCAATCCCGACGAGGACCTGATCAACGAGTGGGCCGGGCTCGCGCGGGCCCGCGGGTGGCGCGTGCCAGACGGCATCGCGCCCGTGTTGCTGGACTGGTGGGCGCGCCAGCCTCGGCGTTCGGAAGATGTCTTCGCGGTGCTGGGTGTCCGCGGCGACTGGCTCGCGGCCCTGAATCCCGCGTGGCGGAAGCCGGTCGCGCGAGACGAGGCACCGGCCGATGCCGAAGACCGCTGGCAGACCGGGACCGCTGCCGAGCGGGGCGCGCTGCTGGCGACGGTCCGGCGGACGCAGCCCGGGCGAGCGCTGGCCCTGGTGATGAAGACCTGGAAGGAGGACGGGGCCGACGAGCGTGCTCGCTTTGTTCAGTGCCTGCACACGGGCGCTTCGATGGACGACGAGCCGTTCCTCGAGGGGGCGCTCGACGATCGATCCAAGGGTGTCCGGGCCTCGGCGGCGGCGGTGCTTCGACGCATCACGGGCTCCCGATTCAATCAGCGGATGTCCGAGCGCGTGGCGTCGATCGTCCGGCTCGCAGAAACCAGGAAGGGCGTGATCCGCAAGGCCAGGCGTGAGATCACGGTCGAACCGCCCGAGGAGTTCGACCCGGCCTGGGTGCGCGACGGGATCGACGAGAAGCCGCCCGCCGGCACGGGGAAGCGTGCCTGGTGGATGAAGCAGATCTTCGAGCGGGCGCACCCAACCGCGTTCACGCTCGGCGGGGCGTTGTCGTTCGAAGACGTCGCACGTGCGCTCGCCGAGTGTGACTACGCCAAAGACGTGGTCGAGTCATTCGTCGAAGCGTGCCAGGCCGTGCCCGACGCCGCGTGGAACGCTCCAGTTCTGAGGACGCTGCTGGACGCCAAGGCCGGAACGCCCGGTTCGTTCGGGTTTCTGTGCCTGGGGCTCGAGGCCGAAGCCCTCGAGCGCCTGGTGCTTGAGTACATCCGGCACGAGAGCACGCCGTGGATGGAACGGTGGTCGCAATTGGCGATGACCGACGGCCCGTGGTCTGAAGCGTTCTCTCGAAGCGCGGTTGCCGCGCTCGACGCATCGCGCCCGAAAAAGCACGCCGAGTGGTGGCAATTGTCCGAGCACGCCCGCCAGATCTCCGCGCGGATTCATCCGGGGGCGGCGGGCGAGTTCGAGGAGAGCCTGCGCGCCTCGTTCAAGGACGTTCCGGAATCGATCACCCGAAGCATCGACCGTGTCCGCCTGCGCGCGGACATGCACAAGGAGTTCGCGACGTGACCGCCACCGCCACCAGCACGCTCAGGGAATCGGCCGAGAAGCAGCACGCGAAGGAACTGGCGGCGCTCGCCGCGCAGGACGACCGGGAGAAGCCGCCGCGATGGAGGCTCTCGCCGTGGGCGGTGGTCTCGTACATCATGGGCGGCAAGCTCAAGGACGGGACGGTCGTGACCCCCAAGTACGTGGGCAATCGGCGGCTGATCGAGATCGCGGTGTCGACCCTCGCGACGGACCGCGCGCTCTTGCTGCTGGGCGTGCCGGGGACGGCCAAGAGCTGGGTGAGCGAGCACCTTGCCGCGGCGATCAGCGGAGACTCGTCGCTGCTGGTGCAGGGCACGGCCGGGACGCCCGAGGAAGCCATCCGCTACGGCTGGAACTACGCGCTGCTCCTGGCCAAGGGGCCGACGAGGGAGGCGCTGGTGCCGAGCCCCGTGATGCGGGGCATGACGGGGGGGAAGATCGTGCGCGTCGAGGAACTGACGCGCGTGCCCAGCGACGTGCAGGACACGCTGATCACGATCCTCTCCGAGAAGACGCTGCCGGTGCCGGAACTCAACGAGGAGGTCCGGGCCGTCAAGGGCTTCAACATCATCGCCACCGCCAACGACCGCGACAAGGGCGTGAACGAACTCTCGAGCGCGCTCAAGCGGCGGTTCAACACCGTGGTGCTCCCGGTGCCCGCCTCGATGGAGGAGGAGGTGGACATCGTCCAGCGGCGGGTGGCGCAGCTGGGCAAGGCCCTCGAGATCCCGGGTCAGACGCCGGCGATCGAGGAGATCCGGCGCGTCGTCACAGTCTTCCGTGAATTGCGGGAAGGCAAGACCGAAGACGGCAAGAGCAAGCTCAAGCAGCCCTCGGGATCGCTCTCGACGGCCGAAGCCATCAGCGTGATCACCAGCGGCGTGGCGCTGGCCTCGCACTTCGGCGACGGGAAACTGACGGCCGGCGACGTCGCCAGCGGGATGCTCGGCGCGATTGTCAAGGACCCGGTGCAGGACCGGGTCGTCATGCAGGAGTACCTGGAGACGGTGGTTAAGGAGCGAGACGGCTGGAAGGACCTGTACCGCGCCTGCAAGGAAGTGCTCTGACCACGTGGGCGCGTCGCTGACCATCCTTGGCGTGCGTCACCACGGGCCGGGCTCGGCGCGCATGGTGGAACGCGCGCTCGCGGCCCTGAACCCCGACGCGGTCCTCATCGAAGGCCCGCCCGACGCGGCCGATGTTCTGGCGCTGGCGGCGCACGAGGACATGAGCCCGCCCGTGGCGCTCCTGGTCTTCGAGCCGGATTCGCCCCGACGCGCGGCGTACTACCCGTTCGCCGAGTTCTCGCCGGAATGGCGGGCGATCCGCTGGGCGCTGGCGAAGCAGCGCGAACTACGTTTCATCGATCTTCCCTGTTCGATGCGCGTGCACGAAGGGGATGAGGAGGAGGCAACCGTTGACTCCCAGCCGCCCGCGCCGCCGGTGTCCGGCACGAACGGACAGGCACCGCGCGCCGATCCTCTTGAGGCGCTGGCGCGTGCCGCGGGCTTCGACGACGGCGAGGCGTGGTGGGGGCGCCTGATCGAGGAACGGCGCGGTGAGGACGATCCGCTGGCGGTGTTCGACGCGATCCGGGGGGCGATGGGCGAGCTGCGCGCTGCGGCGGGCCCGGAGGCGCGTGACAAGGACGAGCCCGCGCGCGAGGCGCACATGCGCCGCTCGATCCGCACCGCGATCAAGGGCGGATTCGAACGTGTCGCGGTCGTCTGCGGCGCGTGGCACGCTCCCGAACTGACCAGCGATGCGCTCGCCCGGGTTTCCTCAAAGGAAGATGACGAGCGCCTCAAGGGACTGCCGCGACGCAAGACGGCGGCGACGTGGATCCCCTGGACGCACGGCCGGCTCGCGATGATGTCGGGGTACGGCGCGGGCGTGCTGAGCCCGGGGTGGTACGAGCACCTCTGGGTGCATCACGACCGCTTCGCGGAGACGTGGCTGACACGGGTCGCCCGCTTCATGCGCGATGAGGACCTCGACGCGTCGCCCGCGAGCGTGATCGAGGCGGTGCGACTGGCCGAGTCGCTGGCCGCCCTCCGCGGGCGCGAGATCGCCGGTCTTGACGAACTCAACGAGGCCACGCTCGCGATCCTGTGTCACGCCAACCCGCTCCCGATGCGGGTCATCGAGCGAAAGCTCATCGTGGGCGAGAAGCTTGGCCGGGTGCCCGCCGACGCGCCGGCGGTTCCCCTGCAGCGCGACCTGGCGGCGCAGCAGAAGACGCTCCGGCTCAAGCCCTCCGCCGACGACACGACGCTCGATCTTGACCAGCGCAGGGAGATGGACTTGGGGCGGAGCCGCCTTCTGCACCGCCTCTGCCTGCTCGACATCCCGTGGGGAGCGATCGAAGACGACCAGCGCCGGCGCATCAGCACCTTCCACGAGGTCTGGAGGTTGCAGTGGAAGCCCGAGCTCGAAGTCGCCGTCATCGACGCGGCACGCTTCGGCAACACCGTTGAAGAGGCCGCGGCAGGGCGCGTGCGGGAGCGAGCCCGGACCGAGACCGAGTTGCCGAAACTGACAGGGTTACTCGGGCACGTGGTGCTCGCCGACCTGCCGGGTGCGGTCGAGACGCTTCTGGCGCGCATCCAGGCGGTCTCCGCGGTGTCGGCCGATCTTGCGCACTTGATGGAAGCGGTCCCGCCGCTGTTGACCGTGATGCGCTACGGCAGCGTTCGCAGGACCGACGCGGAGCTCATCGAGCCGGTCGCCGCGGGGATGCTCGCGCGGATCGGGACTGGACTCCTTCCTGCGTGCGGGTCGCTCGA
>CAZCPB010000198.1:0-8502 GCA_964500365.1 uncultured Phycisphaeraceae bacterium | reverse complement strand
GGTCGCGATCTTCTTGCTCGGCGTGAAGACGTCCACGGCGATCACAATGAGGGCAAGGACCGCGGCGATGGCGGTCTTGAGGCCCCACCCCAGGCCGAGCTGCAGGACGTTCTTGGTGCCCTGCGTGTCGATGTTCAGGATGTTGATGAGCGTAACGGTGGCCAGCAGGATGATGAAGCCGACGCGCACGGCGCGCAGCAGGAGCTTGCGTTGACGCTCGGCGGCCTCGAACGGGTTGAGCTCGGGACGCGGGACAGCGCCGGGGTTCGGCGCAGCCGTGTCCTTCTCCGATGGGGAGCCCGGGTTCACCACGAAAGTGTACGGGACGCGGGCGGGGCAGGATCCCGGGTCCCGCAAGCGCGTGTCGATTCGGGGTGCGTCTCTACACGGAGGCTGCGAGGCGAGGCGGGCGGGTGATCGGACCCGGCGGAAGGCTCGGGAAGCGCAGCGTGCTCAGCCTTCCAGCTGGGCCAGCACGACTCGGCGCGTCATGTCGGAGACCCACACCCCGCCGGGCTTCTCGATCGTCAGCGCGAAGATCGACGCGTTGTCCACCGCGATGCGCGGATCGATGGGGACGACGACCTCGCCGGTGACCGGGTCGGGCCGGGCGTCGAAGAGCGCCCCGCTGATGCGCTGGCCAAGGCCGCGCCTGTCCACGATCCAGAGCTGGTACTGCTCCTTCGCGGGGTCGTTGGGCTTCAGACCCTTGAAGGTGATGAAGCCCTGCTGGCGCGACTCGCTCCACGCGACCTCGCCCGTGACGCCGGTCTGCTCGGGAGGGGCGCCGGTGGCCAGGTCGTTGAACGGGCCCCACGGCGCGGTCTTGATGTCGGTCGCGGCACGCTCAAACGACGCCATGCGCTCCGAGACGCTCGGCTGCGACCGCGGCGCGTTGAGCCAGAGCAGCAGGCCGACGCACGCGGCGGCCGCGACCCAGCCCAGGTACCCGAGCACGGACCGGCCCGATCCGCGGGCCGCGGGCGTACCGGGGCGGGCGGCGTCGCTGACCCGCGCGACCACGGGGCAGTTCGCAGCGCACCAGTCGTCGGCCGTCTTCTCGAGACGGGCCATCAACGAGGCGGGGGGTGCGGCGTCCTTCGAGCACGCCTCGACCGCAACCTGGGCCGCCGCGGCGTCGAGTTCGCAGAACTCCATGGGGAAGGAGGGTGACGCCAGGTGCTCGCGGCAGAGGGATTCGAGTTCCGCCTGCTCGGCCTCGGTGAGCCCGCACAGGGCGCGATCGGCCAGGAGCTCAAGAATCCGGGACTCGTGACGGGATGGAGTTTGTTCGCTCACGGCGACTCCTCCCCTCGCGCGCCCGCTGCCGCGCGAGCTCGTGACTTCCCGCCGTTGCCCGCGCCGAGGATTTCGCGGAGGCGGATCAGGCCCCGGCGCGCGTGGGTCTTGACCGTGCCCATCGGCAGGCCGGTCGCCGTGGCGATCCTGTCGTGGCTGAGGCCGTGCATGATCGAAAGGCGGAGCACCCGCTGCTGCTCGGGGCTCAGCGTCTTCAGGGCCTCGAGAGCGCGCCCGGCCTCCTCGCTCGTGGCGGGGCGTTCGAGGAGTCCGTCGTCGGCGCCCACGCCGGACTCCGGGAGCGCCTGGCTCTCGGCTCTGCGGTCGGCCTTGCGCCGCCGGTCGATGAGCCGCCGGCGTGCGATCATCGCGACAAAGGCCGATTCCGAGGCGATCGCCGGGTCGTACCGCGCCGCGTGGCGCCACACTTCCACGAAGATCTCCTGGACCGCGTCCTCGGCCTCGGCGTTGTTACTTGTGAACCTCCGGGCCAGCGACCAGACAAGCCCGCCGAACCGCGCAAGACATTCGCGCACCGCCGAAGCGTCACCGCCGCCCACGCGCTGGAGCAAAGATTCTGTCACCGGCCGCGGATACTCCAGAGCCAACCCCCGCCCGGGCGACCCCGCCCGTTCGCCCCCATCGTACCCCCTCGCCCTGCGGACCACCACGATTCCTCTCCGCCGGGCCACCCCTGCCCGCGGGCGAATCGGCATGCTCAGCGCCGAACACATCATGGCGCGGTCAATCCTTACATGGAAGACGATGATTCGCCTGAACAAGCGGCGGAGCCCTCCCAGGGGAACGGAAGGGCCCCGCCTGCCGCGGGCGGGCGCACGCACCGCCGACGGCGCCTGTCCGAGGTGTGACGGAACGTCACTTGGGCATGATGACCGAGTCGATGACGTGGATGACGCCGTTCGAGGCGTCGATGTCGGGCGTGACCACGCGGGCGTTGTCGATCGTCACGCCGCCGGAGCTCGAGATCGAGACTCTCGATCCCTGCAGGGTGGCCGCGGAGCCGGCCTTCACCGCCTCACTCGAGTACACGCGCCCGCTCACGACGTGGTACTTGAGGATGGCCGCGAGCTTGTCCTTGTTCTCCGGCTTGAGGAGACTGTCGAGGGTGCCCTTGGGCAGCTTGGCGAACGCATCGTCCGTCGGGGCGAAGACGGTGAAGGGCCCGGCGGCCTGGAGCGCGTCCACCAGGCCGGCGGCCTTGAGCGCCGCGGCCAGCGTGTTGAACTTCCCGGCGGCGACCGCAGTCTGGACGATGTCCTTGTCGCTGGGGATCAGGACCGTGTCGATGACGTGGATCACGCCGTTGGAGGCCGTCACGTCGGGCGCGGTCACGATCGCTCCGTCGATCATCACCTTGCCGCCCTTGGCCGAGATGTCCACGCGCTGCCCGTTGAGCGTCGCGGCGTTGGTGAGCTTCGCCACGTCGCCCGCGACGAATCGGCCCTGCACGACGTGGTACGTCAGGATCGCGGTGAGCTTCGCCTTGTTCTCGGGCTTGAGGAGCGAATCGACCGTGCCCTTGGGCAGCTTCGCGAAGGCCTCGTCGGTGGGCGCGAACACCGTGAAGGGGCCTTCGCCCTTGAGGGCGTCCACAAGACCCGCGGCCTTCAGCGCCGCGGCGAGGGTGCCGAACTTCCCGGCGCTCACGGCGGTGTCGACGATGTCCTTGTCGGCGATCCGCCCGGCCGTGCGGACGATCGCGGCCGGCTCGTCGGATTTCGATGAGCACGAAGCCGCCGCGGAGCAGGTGCTCTGGGCCCAGGCCTGACCGGCGAAGGCCGCGAGAACGAACGACGAAACAGCCATCGAAGCGCGCAGCATGAGTGTCCTCCTGTCGGGAGTCGCGAGCAAATCGCGGACTCTGAGAATCCCCGCCCACGACAGGGGCACACGCCTCTGGCCGGGGCACTCCACGCAGTTCGCGGGCTTCGGGCAGGTAGATTCAGCCGCCGGGGCCGGTCCCCGACAAGGGCGGGGCCCGCCGTTGGTACGCGTCCGGATTGCGCCGCTCCATCGCCCGCTCGGGCTGGGAGAGCGACGCAAACCCGAACGGCGCGTACAGCGCGTGGGCGTCCTTCGTGAACAGCCCAAACCTTCGCAGCCCCTGCAACTCGGGATGATCCATGACCGCACCAACGAGCCGCTTGCCCAAGCCGCGCCCGCGGTGCGGTTCGAGCACGAACACATCGCACAGGTAGGCGTAGGTCGCGCGGTCGGTGATGACGCGGGCGAGCCCGACCTGCTCCCTCGGCCCGCACGTTGGCTGGTGGTAGAGCCCGAAGCACATCGAGCCCGCGAGCGAGCGCGCGACGGTCTCGCGCGGGACCCCCTCGGCCCAGTACGAGCGGGTCAGGTACGCGTGAACTGCGTCAAGATCGAGGAGCGCGGGGTCGGTGGAAATCAGGTACGCCATGGGCGGAACCACGCTGAGTGCGGAACACCGCGCGACGGCCCACGCCGGTCCTAGGGCCTGGCGGCCTTCTCCTTGACCGCGTGACGGACGATGGAGCCCGTGGCGAGGTACACAACTTCCTCGGCCACGTTCGTCATGAGATCGCCGACCCGTTCAAGCTCTCGCCCGATCCGGTAGATGAGCAGGCCGTTGACCAGCGCGTCCTCGAGCGGGTAGCTGGCTTTCATCATCTCGACGGCCTCGCTGAAGAGCTGCTTGTCGAGCGAGTCGATGGTCTTGTCGGCCCGTACCAGCGCGCGGGCGCTCTCGACGTTCTCGTCGAGCACGGCGCGCATCAGCTCGTGGCACATGAGGGGCACGCGGTCCCCGAGCTCGCGGAGCGCGGTCGGCCACGCGGGGGGGGCGTCCCCGCGGATCTTCACCGCGACTTTCGCGACCGAGCAGGCGTGGTCCGCGACCCGCTCGATGTCCGCGTTGACCTTCAGGATAAAGGTCACGACCCGGAAGTCGCGCGCAAACGCGTGGTGCAGCGCGAGGATCCGGAAGCACTCCTGCTCGATCGCGACCTCCTCGCGATCGATACGGTCATCGTCCTTGTTGACCTGTCGGGCCGCGTCGCGGTCGAGCCGCCAGAGCGCGTCCAGCGCGGCCTCCAGCATCCCGATCGCCAGCGTCGCCTCGCGCACCAGCCGCCGCTTGAGCTGCACGAGCCGTCGGTCGAAGCTGAACGGCGCGTGCGGCGAGGGCTCCGGGACAGGCGGCTCAAAGAAGTCCATGGATCCAAGTCTAGGTTGGCCGATCAAAGACGCCGCTCGCACGATTCGCACGCTCCCGGTCGCGTCGACGGCTGCCCGGGGCCGCACGCTCGCGCCGACCATCCCGGCCCGGCCGACGGCTACGATGACCGCCGTGACACTCAAGTCCTCGCTCAAGCACTTCATGTTCCGGGCCCTGCGCCCGGCGCTCGCCGATGTCACCGGACGACTCGAGAGGATCGAAGCCTCGATCGCCGAAGTCGCCTCGGGGGACGGGCCCGGCCGGCCCTTCGGCGTGTGGCGCGGCGGTCTTCACGGGCACGCGGTCGATTCACGCGGCCGCCACCTCCCCCACTTCACCGCCAAGTATCGAGACGAGCTGGCCTTCTGGAACCATCTCGTCAAGCACGATGCGCAGCAATCCCTGGGCGGCTCTTTCGAGGACGTGTACGGCCGGTGGCAGCGGGAACGCCTCGACGAGCTCGCGGCGTTCCTGGGCCTCGAAGCCCCGGGCGAGATGACCGCGTGGTGCGCCGACCGCTCCGTGGTCGAGATCGGCGCGGGCCCCTACCCGTCCATCGCGGTGGCCCGGTGGAAGCGAGCGATCGCCATAGACCCGCTCGCGGACGGGTACGTGACCGAGCGCCTGCTGCCCGTCCGTTGCCACTGCGACGAGGTCACCTACCTCGCTTCCCCGGGTGAGAGCGTCCCGCTGCCGTCGGGCTTCGCGGACCTGGTCGTCATCGAGAACTGCCTCGACCACGTGGACCAGCCCCGCGACGTCGTCAAGGAGATCTGGCGGCTCCTCAAGCCCGGCGGGCTGCTGTGGATCCTCGTCGATCTCATGAACTACAGCGACCACATGCACCCCAACCCCTTCAGCGAGATCACCCTCAGGGCGCTCCTGTCCAGCGAGGGATACGACGTCATCAAAGACCGTGTCAGCGACCACAAGAGCCACCCCCAGGCCTACGGGGAGTACCGCGGCCTGCTCGTCAAGCCGCACGCCGCCAGCGAGAGCGCGCCGATCGTGGTCGAGGTTCCGATCGCGCGCCGGCCGGCCGTTGCCGGCGCGGGCTGAACACCACGTCCGGCCTCAGTGGCGCCCGCCGAGCCTCTTCCGAAGAACCGCCAGCAGCGTCTCGGCATCCTCCATGTAACTGTCGGGCGGCCTGAAGTAGACCTCGGCAAGATCGTCGGTGGACTTGGGCGCCAGGGCCGTCACCGTGCCGGGCGCGTTCCTCGCGCTCTTCAGCCGCTCTTCGACGGGGCGCGGCGCCGCGGTCCTGAACACCACGTCCCGATCGCGCACCGTGATCGTCCGCACCCCCAGCTCCGCGGCGTGCACGCGCAGTTCGGACAGGTCGAGCAGCCGCTGCACGGGCCTGGGCGGTGCGCCGTAGGCAGCGTCGAGATCGGACCGCACCTGCGCCAGACTCTCGATCGTCGCGGCGGTCGCGATCCGGCGGTACGCGTCGAGCCGCCGGGCGTCGGAGGGGATGTACGCCCGGGGGATCGTGCCGGTGATCCCGATTTCGACCGCCGTGGCGCTCGGTGCGTCCCGCGGCTTCTCGTGCTTCAGATCGTGCACCGACTTCTCGAGCAGGCGGCAGTACATCTCGTAGCCGACCGCGGCGATGTGCCCGGACTGCTCGGCCCCGAGGATGTTCCCCGCGCCGCGGATCTCGAGGTCGCGCATGGCGATCTTGAAGCCCGCGCCGAGCATGGAGAACTGCTCGATCGCCCTCAGCCGCTTCTGCGCCACCTCACGCACCGTCCGGTCCGCGGGCAGCAGCAGGTAGCAGTACGCCCGGTGGCGGGATCGCCCCACGCGCCCGCGGAGCTGGTGCAGGTCGGCCAGGCCGAAGCGGTCGGCGTGGTCCACGAACATGGTGTTGGCCGTGGGGATGTCGATGCCGCTCTCGATGATGGTCGTCGAGACCAGGATGTCGGCCTCCCGGCGCATGAATTTCAGCATGACCTCTTCGAGCTCGTGCGGGGGCATCTGGCCGTGGCCGACGACGATGCGGGCACCGGGGGCGAGCTTCTGCACCTCGTCGGCGACCGCATGGATGTCGTGCACGCGGTTGTGCACGAAGTAGACCTGGCCGTCGCGCGAGAGCTCGCGCGCGATCGCCTGCGCGATCCGCCGCTCGTTGTACGGGATCACCTCGGTCACGATCGCGCGCCGGTCGCTCGGCGCCGTCGTCAGGCTCGAGATGTCCCGTATCCCGAGCATCGCCATGTGCAGCGTGCGCGGGATCGGCGTTGCCGACAGCGTCAGCACGTCCACCGTCAGCCGCAGCCGCAGCAACTGCTCCTTGTGCTCGACCCCGAAGCGCTGTTCCTCG
Source organism: uncultured Phycisphaeraceae bacterium (assembly GCA_964500365.1). Classification (GTDB taxonomy): domain Bacteria; phylum Planctomycetota; class Phycisphaerae; order Phycisphaerales; family UBA1924; genus CAZCPB01. Next base: position 1,663 of record CAZCPB010000198.1, on the reverse strand, counting down.
TCGATGATCACCAGGCCCAGGTCGGCGAAGTGCACGTCCCGGCTGAGCAGCCGGTGCGTCCCGATGACCAGGTCCACGTGCCCCTTGCGCAGATCCTTCAGCACGGCGCTCTGCTCCGCGTCGCTCTTGAAGCGTGACAGGCTCTCGACGCGGAACGGGTACCCCGCGAAACGGGAGCGGAACGTCCGCTCGTGCTGCTCGGCGAGCACCGTCGTCGGCACGAGCACCGCGACCTGCTTCCCGAACTCGCACGCCTTGAACGCCGCGCGGATCGCCAGCTCGGTCTTGCCGAAGCCCACGTCGCCGCAGATGAGCCGGTCCATCGGCCGGGCGTGCTGCATGTCCTTCTTGATCTCCGAGAGCGCCGCGAGCTGGTCGGGGGTCTCCTCGTACGGGAACTCGGCCTCGAATTCGTGCTGCCACGCCGTGTCCCCGGGGTAGCGGATCCCCGGCATGTGCTCGCGGGCTGCCCGCACCCGCAGCATCTCCGCGGCAAGATCCCGCACGCTCTCGGCGACCCGCGCCTTCTGGTTCTTCCATCGCTCACCGCCCAGCGTGGAAAGCGGGGGCTTGCCCGAGAAGCCACCCACGTACTTCTGCACCTGGTCGATCTTGGTCGCCGGGACGTGGAGCTTGCTGCCCCCCGCGAACTCGAGCGTCAGGTGCTCCTCGGCCTCCGCCGCCCTCGCACGGGCGCCAGCACCCCCGGGCACCTCGCGCGGCTTGATCATCTGAAGCCCCGCGAACCGTGCGATGCCGTGCTCGGCGTGAACGACGTAATCCCCGGCCTGGAAATCCAGGAACGTGTCCATCGCCCGCGAGGCGCGCAGCCGCGCCGCCCGCCGGCGCGTCGTGAAGCGGTTGAGCAGCTCGTGGTACGGCGCGAGCGCCAGGGGCCGCGCGCCGCTGCCCCACACGAAGCCGCGGTGCAGGTACGCGACCCCGGCCTCGACCCGCGCCAGCGCCGCGCCGACCGCCTCCCCCTCGCGCTCGTGCGACTCGGCCACCAGCTCGCCGAACCGCTGCGACTCCCCCGCGTTCTGGCACAGCACCAGCGCGCGGTGCGACGACGACAGCTCCCCGAGCTCGCGCAGCGCCGTCGAAAGGTCCTTGTCGAACGGCGGCAGGTTCGAGACCGGCAGTTCGACCCGCTCGTCCGCCGCGCTCGCGCCGGCCGAGAACTGGTTGATCTCCGCCAGCGCGTGGAACCGCTCTTCCATCAACTTCAGCACCGCCGGGGGACCGTAGATCCCCGCCGCGTCGCTCACGCGCTCGTAGTACCCCCGCGCCTGCTCGACGACCTCCATCGTCTCGGCGATGACCCCGACGGCGTGGCGCGGGAGGAGTTCCAGAAAGTTGACGGTGCCCGAATCGGTCTGCACCGCCCCGGTGTCCGCGGCAACCAGCTCGACGCGGTCGATCGTCCGGTCGGAACCCATGGTCTCAAGGTCGATCTCCGTCAGCTTCTCGACTTCGTCGCCGAACATGTCCAGGCGCACCGGCACCGCCCCCGCGCCCGGCGGGAACACGTCCACGATCCCGCCGCGCACGGCGAAATCGCCCGGATCTTCCACGGCGTCCCGGCGCGAGTAGCCCGCGCCCTCCAGCCAGTGCGCGAGATCCGTGAGCCGGACGCGGTCACCGCGCGCGATCGTCCGGACCA
>CAZCPB010000197.1:0-8530 GCA_964500365.1 uncultured Phycisphaeraceae bacterium | reverse complement strand
GTCTCGAACTTCAAGGTGCGCGCCGGCATCGAAACCGCGGCGATGGTGACCATGCGCCGCGACCGCATGTGGCACTTCCTGGACCGCCTGATCAACCTCGCCGCGCCGCGCATCAAGGACTTCCGCGGCCTGCCCGACAAGGCCTTCGACAAGCAGGGCAACTACGCCATGGGCCTGAACGAGCAGGGCGTATTCCCCGAGATCAACATGGCCGATGCGCAGTTCACGCACGGCATGAACATCAACCTCTGTTTCTCCCGCTCGGACCCGGCGCTCAGCCGGCACGTGCTCGAGCTACTGGGCATGCCGTTCTCGAAGCCCGAGGACCGCCCCAAGCGGGCCTCGCAGCCCCGGCCGCCGCAGCAGGCGACCCCGGCCGGCGCGCCCAAGGCCGAGCCCGCCGCGGCGGGCGCCAAGCCCGCGGAAAAGGCCGCCAAGCCGGCGGACAAGCCCGCCGACAAGGGAGCCAAGAAGTAACGCTGTCACGCGGGCGTTGCCCGCTCCGGAAGGAAACGCATGGCCACCAAGGCACAAGTCGCAAAGTCACGGCGCAAGCCCAAGTTCAGCACGCGGACGGTCCGACGCTGCGAGCTCACCGGGCGAGCCCGCGGCGTGTACCGCAAGTTCCGCCTCAGCCGAATCATGCTCCGCAAGCTCGCGCTGGAGGGGAAGATCCCCGGCATGCGCAAGGCCAGTTGGTGATCCCGCGACCAGTAGACGACGACGACAGGGCGAACAGATATGCCGACCAGTGACCCAATCGCCGACATGCTCACCCGCATCCGCAACGCGGCGCGCAACCGGTCCAAGACCGTTACGTGCCTCAACAGCCGGGTGTGCCGCGGCATCCTCGGCGTCCTTAAGACCGAGGGCTACGTCGAAAACTTCGACGTCGTGGACGACGGCCGCCAGGGCCTGCTCAAGGTCAAGCTGCGGTACGCCCCCAACGGCGAGGCGGTGCTGCGGAGTGTGAAACGAGAGAGCAAGCCGGGCTGCCGCGTGTACCGGCGGGCCGACGATATCCCCCTGCCTCTGCAGGGCCTGGGGATCGCGATCGTCTCGACGAGCCGGGGCGTGATGAGCGACCGTGCCTGCCGCGCCGAGCGGGTGGGCGGTGAACTGCTGTGCACGGTGGAGTGAGAGCCTGACCAGGCAACTGACGCGGAAGCCCGGCGGCGCCGGCGAGCAGACGCGCGAGGAGTTCGACGGATGTCCAGAATCGGAAAGAAACCAATCCAGGTCCCCGCGGGCGTGAAGATCGCCATCAAGGACTCGACGGTGAACGTCGAGGGTCCCAAGGGCAAGCTCGCGTTCAAGCACCGCCCCGAAGTGAAGGTCGCGTGGACCGAGAGCGAGAAGGCCGTCAAGGTCGCGCTCGCCGACAACCTCCCCGAGGACGCCGACGCGGCCAAGTTCTGGGGAACGACCCGCGCGCTGATCGCCAACATGATCGAGGGCGTGACCAAGGGCTACGAGAAGTCGATGGAGGTCGTCGGGGTCGGCTGGCAGGCTTCGGTGTCGGGCAAGAAGCTCAAGCTGCAGGTCGGCTTCGCCAACGCGCTTTTCATGGATATCCCCGCGGGCGTCACGGTCACGGTGGACAAGCAGATCGTGAAGATCGTCGGGCCGGACAAGCAGGCCGTCGGGCAGTTCGCCTCGGCCATGCGGGCCAAGCGCAAGCCCGAGCCGTACAACGGCAAGGGCATCAAGTACGTGGACGAGGTCATCAAGCGCAAGCAGGGCAAGCAGTTCGGCGCCTGATCGCGCGACGCGACGCCGAGTTTCGAGGGAAAGTGGTCATGGACAAGCAGAAAGACAAGGCCGTTCGACGCCAGCGCCGGCGCATCGGCATCCGCAAGCGCCTCACCGGCATGCCCGAGCGCCCGCGCCTCAGCGTGTACAAGTCTCTCAACCACATCTACGCCCAGGTCATCGACGACATGCAAGGCACGACGCTGGCCGCCGCCTCCACCGTCGAGAAGGATGCCAAGGGCGCCGGCAAGACGGGCAACGCGCAGGCCGCCGCCGCGGTCGGGACCAGGCTGGCCGAGCGGGCGTTGGCCAGGGGCGTGATCAAGGTCGTGGTCGATCGTTCCGGTTTCCGCTACCACGGCAGGGTCAAGGCCCTCGCCGACGCCGCCCGCAAGGGCGGTCTCCAGTTCTGAACCCGCGAGTGTGAACCATGCCAGAGATGCTCGACGAATCCGGTTCGATTGAGTCCACGACGCTCGGCGTCTACCGCACCGCCGCGACGGTCAAGGGCGGCCGCCGCTTCAGCTTCGGCGCCCTGGTTGTCGTGGGCGACCGGCGCGGGCGCGTCGGGTTCGGGTACGGGAAGAGCAACGAGGTGCCCTCGGCCATCGAGAAGGCCCAGAAGTACGCCAAGCGCGCCATGCGCTCGATCCCGATGGCCGGGCGCACCCTCCCGCACCAGGTCGAGGGCCGCTTCTCGTCCTCCAAGGTGCGGCTGATCCCGGCTTCGCCGGGCACCGGCGTCGTCGCCGGCGGCACCGTCCGCGCCATCCTCGAGATGGCCGGCGTCACCGACTGCCTCACCAAGTGCTACGGCTCGACCAACGCCCGCAACATGGTCAAGGCGGTTTTCGACGGTTTCGAAGGCCTCCGCCTCCGCGAGAACATCGAGAGTGTTCGGGGCGTCCAGATCGGCAAGACCACCATCGAAACGCGGATCGAGCAGGGCGCAAAGTTCGTCCCGGCCGCCAGCAGCCCCGAGCGCATGCGCGGCCCCACCAACACCATCGGCCAGGACCGCAAGGGCGGCCCGCGCGGCGGCCGCAGGCCGCGCCGTGGTGGAGGCGGTGGCGGCGGCGGGGGTGGTGGGGGTGGTGGGGGGGGGAGCAGCGAGGGTGGTGCGCCGGAATCCGCCGGGGCTTCCGCTCCTTCGGCCTGAACGCAGACTTCAGCACGTACGCACGACTCTCAGCGAGTAATCCGTCATGATGATCCACGACGTCACCGCCCTGGCCGGACGCTACAAGAAGCGCAAGCGCGTCGGGCGCGGCGAGGGAAGCGGGCACGGCAAGCAGTCCGGTCGCGGTAACAAGGGCGCGGGCAGCCGCTCCGGCTATGCCGGCAAGCGGTCGTTCGAAGGCGGCCAGATGCCCTATTTCCGCCGCTTGGCCAAGTTCGGCTTTACCAACGCCTTCTTCAAGACCGAGTTCTGGATCGTCAACCTGGCCGACATCCTCAAGCATCCCAGTTTCGCCAAGGGCGGCGACGTCAACGCCCAGACGTTGATCGCCGCGGGTCTCGTCCGTGACACCAGCCGCGACCTGAAGATCCTCGGCGCCGTCACGGAGGAAGGGGTCAAGGTCAAGCTCAACGTCGAGGCCAGCCGCGTCTCCGACGGCGCCAAGAAACTGATCGAGGGGGCCGGCGGCTCGGTCAAGCAAACGGGAACACGCCGGGACCGCACCCGCGGCATCGACCGAAACTCCGACGACCGGACCCCGAAGAACTGGACCAAGCGGCTCGACCGCGGCGGCAAGGGCGGCACCAAGGCCCCCAAGCCCGACGCGGAGGGATCCGAGCCCGCCGAAACCGCCAAGAAGAAGGGCGGCAAGCCCGAGGCCAAGAAGACCGAGGGCAAGCCGGAGAAGCAGGACTGATCCCACTCGGCCAGTCGGCCTTCAAATCCAAGCCCGACGTGTTCGCGGTCGGAGTCAGGATTCGTCCGCCCGCGCGGGCCGGGTTGTCCTTTCGTTTCCTCGGTCGCGCTCGGCAAGTCCCGATCGCGACCGGCATACGCTTGAGACCGTCCGGCCCGGCCGCTCCACAGACGCGACCCGCCGCGCCCCGATCCGTCCACAGGTGACCGCATGATCTCGACGCTGCTGAATGTCTTCAAGATCGCCGAACTGCGGAACAAGGTTCTGTTCACGCTCGGCATGCTCGCGGTCTACCGGATCGGCTTCTGGATCCCGCTGCCGGGCATCAACCAGGAGCAACTCGCGGAGTTCTTCAAGAGCCAGCAGTCGGGCTCGGCCCTCCAGAAGGCCGCCGACTTCATGGGGATCTTCTCCGGCGGATCGTTCTCGCACTCGACGATCTTCGGCCTGGGCATCATGCCCTACATCTCGGCCAGCATCATCTTCCAGCTCATCCAGTCGATCCCCGGCAGCCGCCTCAAGAAGCTGCAGGAAGAGGGTCCGACCGGCCGCCAGAAGATCATTGAGTGGACCCGCTATGCGACCGTGGCGCTCTGCATCGTGCAGGCACTCACGTACCTGGGGGTCTCCAAGAAGCAGGGCATCATCTACCCGGAGTTGATGGCCAACCCGCTCTGGTGGGTTATGGCGGTCGCGGCGATGACCGCCGGCACCGTGTTCCTGATGTGGCTCGGCGAGCAGATCGACCGATTCGGGATCGGCAACGGCGTCTCCATGATCATCATGGCGGGGATCGTCGCGCGGATGCCCGACGCGATCCGCACCGCGCAGCGGAACTTCGACCCCGGCGTCGAGGGCAAGATGGGATGGATGGGCGTGGTTGTCCTGGTCGTCGGCTTCGTCGGGGTCATCGCCGGTGCCGTGCTCATGACCGTCGCGCAGCGTCGTATCCCCATCCAGCAGGCCAAGCACACGCGCGGCAAGCGCGTTTTCGGCGGACAGAAAAGCTACCTGCCCCTGCGCATCAACCACGGCGGGGTCATGCCCATCGTGTTCGCAAGCTCGCTCATGATCTTCCCGTCGGTCGTTTTCAGCGGGCTGGCCGACGCGGCCAAGTCCCCGGGCGGGAGCTCGAGCGGGTGGGCCACTTTCGTCGGCTGGCTCGGCACGGAGTTCACGCACGGCCAGTACCTGCACGAGCTGCTCTACGTGGCGTTGATCTACTTTTTCGCGTACTTCTGGATCACGGTGCAGTTCAACCCCGAGGAAATGTCAAAGCAGCTCAAGGAACACGGCTCGTTCATCCCCGGCCTCCGCCCCGGGCCGCGCACGGCCGAGTACCTCGAGACCGTGATGACGCGCATCACGTACGTGGGGGCCGCGTTCCTCTGCGTGATCGCGGTGATGCCGACCGTCGTCAACAAAGCGATGAACATCGACCACTCGATCACGCAGTTCCTCGGGGGCACCGGGCTCCTGATCACCGTCTCCGTGGCGCTCGACTTCCTGCAGCGCGTCGAGGCCAACCTGCTCATGCGGAACTACGCGGGATTCCTGGGGGGCGGGGACGACAGCGGCCCGCGCATCCGCGGACCCCGCGGTTGAATCCGGGCCCGATGCCCGTCTGGCTGAAGACTCCGGCCGAAATCGAGGCCATCAGGGCTGTCGGTGCCGTGCTCGTGCGGGCCCTGGACGAGGCGGCCCGCGTCGCCTCGCCCGGCGCCGCGACGCGCACCATCGCGGAGGCATTCGAGCGTTCGATCCTTGCTTCGGGCGCCGAGCCGATCCTCAAGGGCCTGCGCCGCGCCGGTGCGCGGCCTTTCCCCGCCGCCTGTTCCGTGTGCGTCAACGAGGAAGTTGCCCACGGAATTCCCGGCGCCCGGACGCTGCGGGATGGCGATCTGCTCACCATCGACGGCGCCGCCCGTCTCGAGGGCTGGTGCGCCGACGCGGCGGTCTCGGTCTCACTGGGGAGTGCGGCGCGGGCGCTCCGACTGATCGCCGCCGCGAGCGATTGCGTTACCGCCGCGCTGCGCCTGGCCGCGCCGGGGACACGCTGGTCGAGCGTTGCCGCGGGAATGCACGCCGCGGCTGCCGATCGAGGGGTTTTCTTGATCCCCGGCCTCGACGGACATGGAACGGGCCGGGCGCTGCACGAGCCGCCGAGATGCTGGATCTCGGGCGGCCCCACGGCCGAACGCCCCGAATTCGATCTGCGCGCGGGGATGGTCCTGACCATTGAGCCGATCGTCGCCGAAAGCATCGCTCCCACGCAGGAAGCGGACGACGGCTGGACCACCATCACCTCGGACGGGTCGTGGGCCTGCCATCACGAAATCACGTTCGCGGTGACTCGGAACGGGCCCGACGTGTTGACCCGGACGGCCGCCGTGCCATGAATAGGGGTCCGTTGGGAGGGGCGATTACGAGGAGGAGCGGCACGAACGCCGACGTATGCCAAAGCAGGACGACAAGTTCACTTTCGAGGCCGTGGTCACCGAGGCGCTGCCCAACGCGATGTTCAAGGTGCGCCTTCCGAATGAGCAGAAAACCGAGGTTCTCGCCTACGTTTCGGGCAAGATGCGGATGAATTACATCCGGATCCTCCCCGGCGACCGGGTCACGGTCGAGATGAGCCCGTACGACCTTTCCAAGGCCCGCATTACGTTCCGGCATTGAGGGGCTCGCCCCTGGCACGCCCGTGACCCCGGGAGCCCTGCGGCCTATCATTGCCTCCGCGTTTTCGCCCCTTCCATTGTCCGCACGAGCGGCCGGGGGCCGCGGGAAGTTCCGTTCGAACGAGGGATCAGCGGTGAAGGTCAAGGCAAGCATCCGGAAGATCTGCGGCAGTTGCCAGGTCGTTCGCCGCAAGGGCAAGGTCCGCGTGATCTGCAAGTCCAACCCCAAGCACAAGCAGGTGCAGGGCTGAAGCACGGCCACGCCGCGCCGTGAGAACCGAGGGAGAACAGCGTGCCCCGTATCGCCGGTATCGACGTCCCCGACAAGAAGAAGATTCTCTTCGCCCTCCAGTACATCCACGGCATCGGGCCGCACTTCGCGGCCAAGATCTTGGAGGAGGCGCAGGTCGACCCGAACGCGCGTTCGAGCGAGGTGACCGAGCTCCAGCTCGCGCAGATCAACGCCATCATCGACGCGACGTACATCGTCGAAGGCGCCCTCCGCCGGCAGGTTTCGCAGAACATTCAGCGCCTCAAGGACATCCGGTCGTACCGCGGCGAACGCCACCGCAAGGGCCTCCCGGTCCGGGGCCAGCGCACCAAGTCCAACGCCCGTACGCGCAAGGGCAAGAAGAAGACCGTCGCCGGCAAGAAGGGCGTGAAGGCCAAGGCCTAAGGCAGTTGAGCCGGTGCTGAGCGCTGGGGCTCGGCGAGCGGTCTCGGTCGAAGACGCGGCACCCAGCACGCGGCACACAGCATCACCAACGCGGGGACGACACCAAGTGTCGGATGAGCCGCGGGAGGAAGCATGTCGAAGAAGGGCAAGGTCAGGAAGAACGTCGTCCGCGGCATCGCCCACGTGAAGGCGAGCCAGAACAACACGATGGTCACCATCACCGATATGAACGGTGAGACCATCTGCTGGGACTCGGCGGGAACCATGGGCTTCAAGGGCGCCCGCAAGAGCACGCCCTTCGCCGCGACCCGCGCGGGCGAGGCCGCGGGGCAGAAGGCCCGCAAGCTCGGCATGAGCGAGGTCGAGATCCGCATCCGCGGCGCCGGGCCAGGGCGCGAGTCGGCCGTGAACGGCCTGACCAGCGCCGGACTCCGCGTCACGGCGATCGAAGACCACACCCCCGTCCCGCACAACGGCTGCCGCCCCCCGAAGCGGCGCCGCGTCTGATCCATCCCCTCGCGGGCGGGCCGTCGGGCCGGCCCGCGGGATTCGTCGGTCCCGGCCAGAAGGCCGCCCGGGCACGCCAGCACGCCCGGAGCGTTCCGTGAGCCGCGCGACCCTGTGCCTCCGCACGTTGCTGGCAATGAGGTGTATCCCATGCGCGTCCGCTGGCGTGGTCTCGAACTCCCCATGCGCGTCGTCTCCGACCCGAAGTTCCACAGCGAGGTCTACGGCCGCTTTTCCGTCGAGCCCTTCGAGCACGGTTTCGGCACCACCGTCGGCAACAGCCTGCGGCGGGTGCTCCTGTCGTCGCTGGAGGGGGCCGCCGTCACCGCGATCAAGATCAAGGGCGCGCCGCACGAGTTCACGACGCTCCCCGGCGTCCTCGAGGACGCGACCGACATCGTCCTCAACGTCAAGAACCTCGTCGTGCGCCTCGACAGCGACGAGCCCAAGGTGATGCGTCTGGCCGCCCGCGGGCCCGGCGAGGTCACCGCCGACATGATCGAGGCCGATACGGCCGTCACCATCCTCAACAAGGACCTGGTCCTCTGCACCCTGACGGACTCGGTCGAGTTCGAGATGGAGCTCCGCGTCGGCAAAGGGCGCGGTTACGTACCGGCCAGCGAGCAGTACGCCTCCGAGGAGGATCAGGAGATCGGCCTGATCCACGTGGACGCGATCTACTCACCCGTCCAGCGCGTCCGGTACAAGGTCGAGGAGACCCGCGTCGGCCAGAAGACCAACTACGACAAGCTCACGATGGAAATCTGGACCAACGGCACCGTCACGCCCGAGATGGCGCTCGTCGAAGCCGCCAAGATCCTCCGCAAGCACCTCAACCCGTTTGTCCAGTACTACGAGCTCGGCCAGGAGCGAGTGAGCGAGGAAGCCGCCGCCGCCGCGGGCGTGGACGAGGACCTCATCCGCAAGCTCACCATGCCCATCAGCGAGCTGGAGCTGTCGGTCCGCGCCAGCAACTGCCTGGAGTCGGCCCGCATCGAGAACGTCGCGCAGCTGGTCACCCAGACCGATGCCGAACTGCT
>CAZCPB010000196.1:0-8552 GCA_964500365.1 uncultured Phycisphaeraceae bacterium | reverse complement strand
GGCCGTTCGGGCCCGCGTGACCCGCCGCGAGGAGAGTGAGGCAGACGACTCGGTGTCCGTGTACCTCGACACGTTCCACGATCGCCGCCGCGCGTACGTCTTCTCGAGCAATCCCCTCGGCGTCCAGTCCGACCGGATGAAGACCGAGGGGCAGGACGACGACGAGAGCTTCGACACGCTGTGGTTCACCGAGGCACGGCTCACGCCGTTCGGCTACGTCGTCAAGAACCAGGGCCAGGTCGATCTGACCAACGTCAAGATGGTCGCCACGCTCGAAGACGGCTTGAACTTCAAGTCCTCGACCTTCCAGGGCGCTCAGGCCTCCGGCCGCGCGGTGACCTTCAACATCGGCACCGTCAAGCCCGGCCAGCAGGTGCGCTTCGACATCGTCTGCACAGGCTCGAAGGAGGGTGAGCTCGTCATCCAGACGCTCACCACCGCCGACCAGACCAAGCCCGTCCGCAACGACGAGCAGGTCAACTACGTCCCCCGCTGAGCCCCCGGGGCTGAGCGAGCGACCGTCCGGTGAATCGAGGGCGGCGGGCTTCAGCCCGCCGCCCTTTTTCGTGCGCGCGTGCGTCCCGCGCGGCCCGCATAAACTCGTGCGGATTGCCCCCGTAGCTCAGTTGGACAGAGCAACGGATTTCTAATCCGTTGGTCGCTGGTTCGAATCCAGCCGGGGGTGCTTGGGCGACGGGCCGGCGCGGCCCGGCGCCCGGAGGAGTCGGCGCGTGGCGAGGAGCATCACGGATCGCCTTGCCTTGCTTGCCGCGGCGGTGATCCTGGCCGCAACGGCGGTTCCGGCGTGGGCGCAGGAGCGCCTCGCCGTCCGCGTCGCGACCTTCAACGTCGAGGACGTGCGGTCGGAGGACATCGCCGACCCGATGCACCCGCGCCTCCGGCGGCTTGCCGAGGTCATCCAGCGCGTCCGGCCGAACATCCTGCTCCTGAACGAGATCGCGTTCGACGGCCCGGGCACGCCCGGCCTCGCCCCGGGCGCGGCGGCCGGCACCAACGCGCAGCGATTCGCGGACACGTTCCTGGCGGTGGCACAGGCGCCCGATGTGCGGCCGCTCAAGTACCGGGCGTTTGCGGCACCGACGAACACGGGGCTGCCGAGCGGGCTGGACCTCGACCGCAGCGGCGGCGTCGTCGGCGAGTTCCCCGTTCCTCCCCGCCGCCCGGCGCTCGGCGAGGGCGCGCCGCCGTCGCCCGAGGCCCGCGCCTACGCCGGTGACTGCTGGGGCTTCGGCACGTTCCCCGGCCAGTACGGCATGGCGCTGCTCGTGGACGACCGGTTCACCGTCCTGACGGAGCGCGTGCGGACGTTCCGCCTCCTGCCGTGGGACTACATGCCGGGCGCGCTCCTTCCTGTAAAGGAGGATGGCTCGCCGTGGTACACGGAGGCCGAGCGCGCGGTCGTGCGCCTGAGCTCAAAGAGCCACTGGGACGTGCCCGTGCGCACGCCCGGCGGCGGCGTGCTCCACGTCCTGTGCAGCCACCCGACCCCGCCGGTCTTCGACGGCCCGGAGAAGCGCAACGCCCGGCGGAACCACGACGAGATCCGCTTCTGGGCCGACTACATCTCGGGCGAGCCCTACATCGTGGACGACGCCGACGTGCCCGGGGGCCTCACCGCGGGCTCCTGGTTCGTGATTGTGGGCGACCTGAACGCCGACCCGAACAAGGGCGAGAGCTTCAAGGACCCGGTGGGGACGCTCCTGCTCGCCAACCCGCGGATCAACTCCACGTGCACACCGACCGGCGACGTTCAAGTCCCGGACCTCGACGCTGCCGACACGGCGATGTTCCGGATGCGGGTGGACTATGTCCTTCCCTCGAAGCAGATCGAGATCGCCCGTTGCGGGATCTGGCGGCGAGCACCCGGCCCGCCGGGGACGCCCTTCCCGAGCGATCACTTCCCGGTGTGGGCCGAGCTGGTCCTTCCGCCGCTGGCGGGTGGAAAGTGAACGCCTGAAATCCCCGCACGCGGAGCGTACCATCCGGCCCTCCCGGAGTTTCGGGCGCGTGAGTGAACTGACACAGAACGCCGTCGCCGAGGCCGCATCAACGCCATCGCGCGCCGGGGTGGTCGGCAGCCTGATCGAGACGACCAAGCCGGGGATCACGCGCCTGGTCACGATCACCGCGGCGGTGGGCTTCGTGCTCGGCGCGGCGGGCCGGGCGTGGGCGCTGTGGGAACTGGTCGTCGCCGCCGCCGCGTGCCTGGCCGGAACGGCGATGTCTGCCGCGGGGGCAAACTCGCTTAATCAGTGGATCGAGCGGGCCCGCGACGCGGCGATGTCGCGCACCTCGCGCCGCCCCCTCCCCGAGGGGCGCGTGTCGCCCCTGGCGGTCATGTGGACGGGCCTGGTGCTCAGCGCGGCGGGCGTGGGCGTGCTGGCGCTGCTTTCCGGAGCTGTGCCCGCGCTGCTCTCGCTGGTCTGCGTCCTCGTGTACGTCCTGGCCTACACGCCGATGAAGGTGCGGACGCCCTTGGCGACGTTTGTCGGGACGATCCCCGGCGCCCTCCCGCCGTTGATCGGCTGGACCGCGGCGTCGGACGCCGGTGGACTCGAGGCGCTCCTTGACCCCGGCGGTCTCTCGCTCTTCGCCCTGATGACCGTCTGGCAGGTGCCCCACTTCCTGGCCATCGCGTGGATGTACCGCGACGACTACGCCAAGGGGGGCTTCTGCGTGATGCCAGCCGTGCGCGGCGGGGAGACGCGAACGGTCGCGACGGTAGCACTCTGGTCGCTGCTCCTGATGCCGGCGACGATGGCGCCGGGCGTGCTCGTGCCCTCGCTCGGGATGCCGTACCTGGCCGTGGCGCTGCTCAGCGGCCTGGGCTTCCAGTGGCTGGCGTTCGGGCTCATCACGCGCCGGACGCGCGAGGCGGCGCGAGCGGTTTTCTTCGCGTCGATTGCGCACCTGCCGCTTCTGCTGCTCTCGATGGTCGCGATCACGGTGTGGGGGGTCGTGTTCTGACGCTCAGGCGGACGCGCCCGCCGCGGCCCGGATGAGCGACGCCGCACGCTCGGAGTTCAGGTCCTTCTTGCCGAATCCCGGGCGCGCGCCCGCGGCCTCTGCGGCGGCCTGCGCCTCCGGGAAATTGCTCACGAGCAACGCCGGCACTCCCCGCGCAGCCAGCCGGGCGATCAGCTCGACACCGGTCGCGTCGGGAAAGTCGCCGTCGAGGGCGCGGTTCACGAGCAGGAGCGCCGCGCCGGGCGCTCGCGCCTCCAGTTCCTTGTCCGAATTGACGTGGGCAATATCGGCCTCGCCGAGGGCACGGCGCACGGCGGACTGGAGCGCGAATGCGTCGGGGCGGCAGTGGCCGACGAGGAGAACCGTGGGCTTCTTACTCATCGCTTTCTGATGCTCCGTGAAGCGGCCCGTTGCGGGCGGCGGTGGGCTCGATCGTGACCAGTCGGGCTGAGACCAAGATCGTTGCCCCCGCCAGCCTGAACCGGCGCGGCTCGGTTGACGGGGACCGTGCGGCGTGGGCGACCCGCAGGACCGGCGCGTGCGAGAGGCGGTCGCGCCCATGCCCGCCGCTCACTTCCGCGGTCGCCGCGCGGAGGGCTTCGTGAAGCACCGCCGGGTGGAGCGCCCGCAGGTCGGCGCGAGCCCACCGGAAGCCGGCGCCGTGCCGGCCGCTCTCGAGGACGGCGCGGGCGTGCCCGGCGACAAAGTCTGCGGCCTCGCGGAGCACGCGCGAAGTCGCTGCCGCGCGGGCGGGGAACTTCGGCGAGAGTTCCGCGAGGACGGGGACGACCCGGGCACGGAGCGCGGCCCGAAGGCGGGTCGTATCCGCGTTGGTCGCGTCCTCGCGCCAGTTCCAGCCCGCCGCGACACAAAGGCGCTCGGCGTCGGCGCGGGTGACCGTCAGCATGGGCCGGACGAGAGCTACGGCACGGGAGAGAGCGCGCGACGGCGCGATGCCGGAAAGCCCTCGAACCCCTGTGCCGCGGAGCAGCCGCATGAGCAGCGTCTCGATCTGATCGCCCGCGTGGTGGGCGGTCGCGACGTAGCGGCAGCCGTGCTCCCGGGCGAGGCGGGCGAGGGCGCGGTAGCGGAGGGTGCGGGCGATCGACTCGGGGTTGCCGCGATGGGCGCGGGTCTCGACCTCGGCCTCGACGAAAGGGACGTCCAGGCGCCCGGCGAGATCGCGCGCGCCATCGCGGTCGCGCAGGGCGGCCTCTGGCGGGCGCAGGTCGTGGACGATGTGGGCAACGACGAGCCTTGCCCGGCGGACCTGCCCGAGCGCGATCGCGAGCGCCGACGAATCGGCCCCGGCGGAGCAGGCGATCAGCGTGGGGCGTTCATCGTCGCGTGCCTCGCGCCCGCCGGCGATTGAGCGCCAGGCGCGGACGATCTCACGGGCCGCGGGGTCGCGCCGGAGTGCGGGAGTTGTGGAGGCCGATGGCACGGCGAATTGTAGAATTCACGCCGTGCCGATCCCGTGCCGTTACCTGCCGCAGCGCCGGCGCAGTTCGGCCCCGAGTTCCTGTAGCGGGAACGCGCGGTCGTCCTGGGCGCCCGTCGCCATGTCCTTGATCCTGGCGGCGTCGGCCGACTCGATGATCACCGAGAATCGCGCGCCGAGCTTGCCCGCTTCCTGGAGGAGCTTGCCGACGTTCTTCGTGGTCTTGTAGGAGCGGCGGGCGTGGAGGCCGGGGGCGGGGGCGGGGTGCTGGGAGCTGGCTGCCGGTTGCTGCGGCGCAGAGCGCGGCGTGGCGCGTCGGAGGTCGGCGAGGACTCTGGGGATCAGGGGTTCGGCGTCTGGCGTTGCTGCGATGACGAACACATCGGGGGTCTGGTCGGCGAGGCCCATCAGCTCGGCATCGCTGGGCATGAGGCCCTTGTCCTGGAGGACGAGGGAGAGGACGACATCGCCCATGCCGAATCCGACGGCGGGGGTCGGTGGGCCGCCGAAGAGTTCGATCAAGTTGTCGTACCGGCCCCCGCCGGCGATGGCGCGTTCGTTGTCCACGACGACTTCGAATACAGTGCCGGTGTAGTAGGCGAGGCCGCGGGCAACGTTTACGTCGAGAGTACACCAGTCGATTACTTCGGCGGCTTCAAGCTGTTCACGCAGGAGGCGAATGGCTCGGAAATCCAATAGCGTGCTCAAACTGCCGGACTCTCCGCCTTGCAGTTGAACCAATCCTCCTTTGAACAACCGCTCGAATCCTGCGGCGTGCTCTCGGTATTCTCGCAGGCTGAACCCCAGGGACTTGGACTGCTCCTCCGCCTTCTCCGGATCAAGCTTTGACGCGCGGTCCAGAAGCTGGAGTGCCCTGTCGAGCACATTTGCCGTATCTACATTCAATCGAAACAAAAGTTCCGATGCCAACGATCGATGACTTAAGCGAATGGAAACATCTGCACTAGAAAGACCTAATGACCGCAGGAGCGCAATAATACATATTATTGAATCGCTATCTGCTTGTGCCTTGAGACGCAAATCCGATTCTTCATCTTGTGGCTCACCGGCCAGACCGATGACATCGCAATTCCACTGCAAGAACTCTCTAAGCCTCCCCCGCTGCGGCCTCTCCGCCCGGAAGTACGGCCCCACGCTGAACCACTTCGTCGGCTTGGGCAGGCTCGCGGCCTTGGCCGCGTACATCCGCGCCAGCGTCGGCGTGAACTCAGGACGCAGGGCATAATCCTTCTCGCCCCCCTCGCGCCGGAAGCTGAAAAGCTCGCTGACGATCCCCTCGCCGCTCTTGACGGTGTACAGGTCGAGGTGCTCGAACGTCGGCCCATCGATTTCCTCGAAGCCGTGGTTGATCGCGACGCGGCGCCAAGCCTCGGTGATGTACCGCCGGCGCGCGGCTTCCACGGGGTACAGATCGCGCGTGCCGGTCGGGGCCTGGAACGTGTGCTGGGCTGGCATGAAGGGGGAGGGTAGGGCCGTGAGAAGAGGAGAAGAGGAGAACAGGAGACGAGGAGCTCGGAGGTGAAGAGATGGGGAGGTGGGTAGGGGACGCAACGGCGTCAGGTGCAGAGACAAAGCGCCCAAGTCCGGCGCCGTTGATACCGGAGCACGCGCGGTGCCTTCGGGTCAAAGGTGCCCCATCCGGAGCCCGCTTCAGCGGGCTTGCTCGCTTGTAGGCCACGGCTGAGCCGTCGTTCAGGGCCGCCCGCGATCGAACTTCCCCGACACCGTTGTCACGAGCCGCCGATCCCCGTCGATTGCGCGCGGTCGTCGGTCGCGCCCAGGCCCGTGAAGCGCGCGCCCTGGCCTCGGAATCCCTCGGGCTGGAAGACGAAGCCGAGGCTGGTCTCGTTGGTCGTGTCGTTGTAGTTGACGCCGACGCCGAAGAGGACGCCGGGGAAGCGCCGGCGGATCTCGGCCGAGACGCTCTGGACGCCGCCGTCGTTGATGTCGAAGTTGACGTTTCCCGCGATCGTGTACTTGCTGGTCATCTCGTAGCGGGCGCCCACGTCGAGGTACGTCGTGCGGTCGGCGTGGATGTTGCGGACCTCGACCGAGGTGGCGAAGCCCGGGAAGTGCTCCACGATCGCGCCCAGGTTGCTCCGCGACTGCTGGTTGGCGTCGAGGTCGTAGACGCTGCTGCCCACGATCGAGATCGTGCCCGAGAGCTGCCAGCGGCCCTCGTTGGTCATGTAATTGCCGGGGTTGGAGAGCTCGGGCCGGTAGTCGACCCACCGCCCGATGGGACTGGCGCTGTCGGTGTCGTCGGAGGCGAACGAGAAGCTCGTGTTGAGCGTGAAGACGTCCACGGAGTGCCAGCGGCCCGGCCCGCCGCGCTGCGTCTGGAAGACCTGGCGCAGGCCGAAGGTCGAGAGCGTGCCCTCGGCGATGTCCTCGACGCCGCGGTCGTACACGGGGAGGTCCGCGCGGTCGATGTTGGTCCCGGCGACCATGGCGGTCGCGTAGGGCTGGAGGATGTGACGGAGGCGGTGGATGTTGAGCAGGCGCGAATCGACAGAGTCGTCCACGCGCTGGATGGTCGTCGAGGCCGCCACGCCGACGGAGCCCCAGAGCCGGTTGCTGTCGGTCTCGTCGGGAGAGAAGTCGTCGAAGTCGGTGTCATAGGCCGTGAGCCGTCCGACCACGAACGGCGTGATGTTCACGGGCCCGGCCATGAGTGGGGACGTGAACTCGTGGCGCGTGTCGAAACGGTTCACGGTCGAGTCGCGGTACCCGTCTGCCGAAAGCCGGTCGGCGATCGATTGATCGGCGTTGATGCCGAAGGCGCGCTGCGCGAGCGAGTTGGTCGTGAACCCGCGGTCGCGGGCCAGCGGCTCGTCGAAGGCCAGGTTCATGCGGCTGTACCGGTACTCCGAGTAGTAGCTGACCAGCCCCGGGGCGATCCCCTCGAAGAGGTCGTCGGCCTGGCGGATGTAGCCGAGTTCGGGCAGTTTCTGCACGTAGTACCCCGGCGACTGCAGGTACGTCTCGTTCGAGATGAAGTCGTTGAACGTTCCCTTCACTTCGCCCGTCAGCGCCGTGTTGTCCTCGAGGCGCCGGGCGTACGCGCGGCTGGTGAACTCGCGCCGATCCTCGCCGAGCTCTTCCATGAACCCGTCGATGAAGGTCTCGTCCGAGATCAGGCTCCCCTCGAGCAGGAACGCCCAGTGCTCGTCGATGCGCTGCAGGTGCTCCCCGAGCAGGATCCCGCGGGCGTCGTTGTGGTGCTCCTTCTCGGTGCCGGGCTTGAGCAGGTCGGTGCCCGAGTCGGAGGGCAGGCCGTACCCGAAGAGCTGACCGCGGTAGTCGGGGTCGTCCCAGCCGAAGCGGGCGCCGCCGCCGAAGCCGCGCGTGAAGTAGCCGTCGAGCATCAGGTCGGCGCTCATCCCGTCGGGTTTCTGCACGCCCATGAGCCCGAACAGGTTCCACGTGGTCTTGAGCGCGCTCCCGGTCGCCGACGAGCTCTCGAGGCGCAGGTCGCGCAGCGGGATCTGGTCCGGGTACCCGGCGAAGGTCGGGAAGTAGAAGAACGGCAGCACGCCCGCGCGGAGCGTGATGCTGTCGGCGTCGACGAAGTACGATGTCTCCGACACGCCGGCGGGCCGGCCGGTCGCCGGGTCTTCCGGGACCTGTCGCGCCACGCCCGTGATCGTCAGGCTCGTCGCTCCCAGCGAGAACTGCGGCTCGAAGAACGCCGTCGTCGCCAGCGCCGCCGATTCGGCGGTGAACTGGCGCTCGGCCTCCTGCCGGATCACGTCCGCGCGCAGGTACAGGGGCAGTCGGCGCTGCTGGTCGTACGTCCAGAAGACCGCGTCGAGGATGATCGCCTTCTGGGTCGTGAGGTCGTAGTACACGCGCGGCCCGCGGAGCGTGTACCGCCCCTCGTTGGCGACGGCGACGACATCCCCCTCGAGGTAGATGCCCCGGATGTCTTCGCGCCGCAGCCGCCCGATGAACTCGACCTTGCCCGGCGTGAGGAAGATCACCGCGCGCTCGGCGGTGATCTGAAGGGACTTGCCGGCGCGGAGGTCGTCGTACTCGACCGTGATCCCGCCGGTCACGACGCCCGCGTTCTCCGTCTGGCCCGAGACCAGGCTCGCCTGCC
>CAZCPB010000195.1:0-8603 GCA_964500365.1 uncultured Phycisphaeraceae bacterium | reverse complement strand
TGAACGCCTGGCGTCCATGGGCACCGGCCGGCCGCTGCGCGCCGTGTACGCCGGGCGCTTCGTCGAGCGCAAGGGCCTCCTCGACTCGATCGATGCCGTCGCGGCGGCGCGATCGAAGGGCGCGATCGTCGAGTTCCATCTCTTCGGCTCGGGCCCGGAGGAGCCGGCACTGCGCCGTCGGGCCGACGAGACCGGTGTGGCCGACCTGGTGCGGTTCCACGGATACGTCGAGCACGGTCCGGAGTTCATCGCCCGGATGGGCGGCTTCGACCTGCTGCTCTTCACCCCGCTGCAGGAGGACACCCCGCGAATGCTCTACGACGCGATGGCCGCCGGCCTCCCCGTGCTCGGGAGCCGGATCCCGTTCCTCGAGCACCGGGTGAAATCCGACGGGATCGGCGTGCTCGTCGCCATCGGGCGCGGGGACCTCGCCGGGCAGGAGCTCGCGCGGCTCAGCGCCGACCGGCACCTTCTCCAGGAGTTCTCGCGCGCAGCGCAGCGCGCGGGTCGGCGTCATTCGATCGAGCAGTGGTACGGCCGCCGCGCCCGGTGGACGGTGGAGGCCGCGGAGTCCTCGCGGTCGGGGGCGCGCTCGGCGGCGCCCCCGGCGGCGGCGCCCGGCGGGGGGCACTGATGGGCCTTGCGTTCAAAGCCCGTCGCCTCCGCCAATGGAGCCGTGTGCTCGGCGCGTGGGAGGCGGCCCGCTTCGAGGCGGCGTGGACGCTCCGACCGCCGCGCGTGCGCGTGCGGGTTCCCGGGTTCCCCGCCCCCTTCGTGATGCGACGGGCCGGCTCGGATCTCTCGGTGTTCGAGACGGTCTTCATCGACCGGGAACTGGACCTGCCGCTTCCCTGCGAGCCACGGCTCATCATCGACGGCGGGGCGAACATCGGTCTTTCTACGGCGTTCTTCGCGGGTCGCTACCCCGGCGCGACCGTGCTCGCCGTCGAGCCGGACGCGGCCAACGTCGAACTCCTCCAGGTCAACTGCGCCGCGTTCCCGAACGTGCGGGTGCTGCGCGGCGGGCTGTGGTCGTCGTCGGGCCACCTCCGGATTGTCAACCCCGCCGATCCGCCGTGGAGCTTCAGGTGCGAGCCGGCCGAGCCCGGCGAGCCGGGGTCGCTCCGCGCCTACACGCTGGAAGAGGCGCTCGCGCTGAGCGGTCACGAGCGGTGCGACCTCCTGAAGCTGGATATCGAGGGCGCGGAGCGTCGGCTCTTCGAGAATCCGGCCCGCTCGTGGATCCATCGGATCGACGCCGTGCTGGTCGAGGTGCACGGCGAGGGCACGATGAGCGTCATCGAGAACGCGTGCCCCGCCGACGAATACGACTTCAGCTCGCGCGGCGAGAAGGTGCTGATCAGGCCCCGGCGCGGGCCGCCCGCCCGGGACGCGTGAACGTCACGTTGCCGCCCGGAACTCGGAGGCCACCCGATCCCCGCCCGGCGCCCCCGCGCCCCCGTTCTCACGCGCGAACGCCGCGACGTGCTCCAGCGTGGCGTGCTTGCGCACGTACTCCATCACCACCATCGCCACCGTGGCGTGGCTCCACGTCAGCGGCGAGACGCTGATCGGCTCCCCGGTGTGCGGGTGGTACTGCTCGGCGAGCACCCCCGAGAGCGCCGCGCGGTCCGCGCACCATTCCAGGTACGGCAACGCCCGGGCCAGCTCCTCCATCGTCGTCGCCCGGGCGATCTCGTACTGCGCCTGCCACAGCGTGCAGATCACCCACGGGTTGCCCGGCACCTCGGCGATCCGGTCGCGCTCCACCTGGTGGTAGTAGTCGCGCTCGTACCGCGCGCACCCGCCGATCCCCGTCTTGATCCACAGCCGCTCGCGCAGGCCCGCCAGCTCGGCCTCGACCATCGGGTCCGACGGCTCGAACGCGCCGAACGCGAACAACGCGTAGTTCGCCGAGTCGCTCGTCATGTCCATGCGGTACGTCCCGTCGGCCAGCGGCACGACCAGCCGCGCGAACCGCCGGCGCTCCGCGTTCCACATGTACCGGACCACCGCCGCGCGCATCCGCTCGGCCCCCTCGCGGAACGCCCGCGCGCGGTCGTGCTCACCGAAGTCGCGCGCGAACGCGCTCGCCGCGTTCAGGGCGCCGATCGTCGCCGCCGCGGTGAACAGGTGCACGCCCCGGCGCTCCTCCCACAGGTCCCACGACGGCAGCGGCAGCCCGTGGGCGTCGCGATAGCGCAGCATCCACTCCGCCGGCCGCGCCACCAGCGGGTTGTACAGCGGCTTGATGAACTCGACCTCGCGGAAGGCGTTGAAGTGACGCCGCAGGGCCCACGTCACCAGCGCCGTCTCGTCCTGCTGGATCGGCAGCACCTTGATCCCGTCGATCATCCACGGGTGCCAGCTCGAGGCCATCTCGCCCTCGGGCGTGTACTTGTGCAGGAAATAGCCCTCGGGCTCGATCGCCGCCGCCGCGTAGCGGAAAAACCCGCGCGACAGCTCGCTCTGCCCCAGCAGCACCAGCGCGTACGCCACAAGCGCCCCGTCCCGCATCCAGCAGTACGAGTAGTGGTCCCCCGCGAACTGGGTGATGTCGCTGTCGTTGGCCGCGATGATCGCCCCGCCGTTGTCGATCTGCGTGCGCATCACCAGCTGGCTTCGGTAGAACAGGTCCTGCACCCGCTCGGGAAGGCTCGAAAGGTCGATCGGCTCCTTCCGCGCCCACAGCCGCCAGTACGCCTCCGTCCGCGCGATCATCGCGTCCGGCCCGGACTCGTTCACGCGCCGGTTCAGCCGCTTGACGTCGTCGTAGCTCCGCCCGCAGATCATCCACGAGCTCACGTACGACTCGCCCCCGGCCGGCAGCTGCAGCGAAAACCCGACCGTCGCGTCCACCGAGCCCTGGCTGATCGCGTTGCGGCCGAGGACACCGTCCTCGGAGTCGCGCCACGTCCCCTCGGCCCCGCCGACGCGCTTGCTCCCGATCGCCCAGTGGTCCACGCCGCACTTGAACTCGTCGCAGGCGTTGAACAGGAAATAGTGATCGTCCTTGTAGAACACCAGGCTGCTCGTCGAAGGGTCGTAGTTCGCCGTGTCGCCCACCGGCGTCCCCGCGATCGACAGGTCCCAGTGGAAGAACAGGCGAACGTCGCGCTCCCTTCCGAACAGGTCGCGCACCACCGTCCGCCGGAAATACGCCGGCTCGTGAAAGTCCACCGCGTCCGCGCACCGCAGCTCCAGCCCGAGCTGCGCGTTCACCAGCCGAACGTCCGTCACCAGCGTGTCAGGCCGGTAGCGCAGCTCGCGCGACCACGTCGAGTCCTCGATCCACGCGAACTGACCGTCCGCCCATACACCGAACCGCTGCACGTGGCCGTCGGTGTGGTTGAACCGCCCGACGTGCGGGTAGTACAGGTCCCGCACCCGGTAGAGTCGGTCGAACGTGATCAGCAGGTCGCCGTTCCCGACAGGGATATCGCGGGGCATCGGACCGTCGTCTCCGTCGCGCGGGCCTTGCGCCCTCGAGCGCAGCGTACGCCGCCGCGATCGCGCAGTCACCGCCGAATATCGGTCCGCGACGGCCGGCCCTCCGGCCCGGGACGCGATTCGGTCACGCCGCGGCGCCCGCGACTGGGACCGCCGTGGTCCCCAGCGCCGCGTCCAGGCGCGACCGCACATCCCCGATAAACGTGATGCGGATCCCGAAGTTCTCCCCGACCTTCGCCGCCGTGCCCCGTCCCACCACCTTGTTGTTGACCATCAGGTCAAGCTCGGCCTCCGCCGTCTTGGGCAGCTCGATCAGCGCCCCGGGCGCGAGCCCCACGACGTCCTCCACCGTCATCTGGCGCTCCGCGAGGCGCACGATGATCGGAACCTCCAGCTTCAGCACCGAGGAAACCACCGAACCCATGACGGTTCTATCGTTCGATCGCTCGCTCACCCTGAGACGCACCGCAACGACCGTGCCAGGGCCCGAGGCCGCGATCAGCGGGACTCCGTGCCCAGGATCAGCGGGACCAGCTCGGCGTTCGGCAGATTCAGCGACCCCATCAGCGCCGCCGCCGCCGTCGCCTCGGCCCCGTCCCCGGTCGTCGCCAGATCGATCAGCCGGTCGATGTGGCGGCGCGGCAGAAGATTCCCGTACCGACGCGCCGACTCGGCAACCTTGCCCAGCATCGCCACCCGGTCGCTCCCGGACGCGGACAGCGCCGAATCCATCAGGGCCGTCTGCGTGCGCTCCTGCCCGATCCGCGCCAGCACCTCCGCCACGTCCATCCGGGCCGCCACCTTCGGCTCGTTCAGCGCCCCGATCAGGGGCAGCGCGGCGTCGGCGACGTCGAACACACGGTTCTCCGAAACGGCCAGGTCCCGCAGCGCCGCCAGCGACCGCGACGCGTACCGGCGCGCCTCGTCCTCCGAGATCGGGCCGCCCGTCGCCGCCAGCACCACGTCGTCGATCGCGCGGAGCACCTGGCTCTCGGCCATCGCCGCCTGACGGATCGCGACCGACACGTCGCGCTCGTACCGCCGGTGCAGCGCCGAGTACGCGTCCGCGCTCGTCAGGACGAGCACCGGCGTCGCGCCGATCTTCGTCGTCGAACGCACGCTCTCGACCAGCTCGGGGATCGACTCCTCGCGCTGGTTGGCGATCACCACGAGGTCCACCGCGGGCACTTCCGAGATCGGCGCCGCCAGCTCCGCGACCGAGCGCCCGAACGGCAGCACCCGGTACCGGTTCTTCTCGACGATCGAGCGCACCACCGTGTACGTCTCGTTGTCCGCCGCGATCACCACCGCCACCCGGTCCGAAGCGTCGCGGATCGCCCCGGCCAGCGTCGGCACGACCCGCTCGGAGAGCGGGAACACCTCGCGCGGCAGGGCCGTCGCCAGCGCCAACGCCGACTCGTACTGCACCCGCCGGTTCGGGTACACGAGCGCCTCGGGCAGCGGCCGGCGCGTCCCCTCCGAGGCCATCCACAGCGAAGAGCCGCCGGCGCACTGCTCCAGGCCCGAGATCGCGCGCCGGATGAGCGGTGTGTCGCCGTCGCCGAGCGCCCGGCCCAGAACCATCTGGAGAATGTCCGACCCCGACGCCACCCCGTAGTACATCGCCTCGCGCCGGTCCGGCCCGTACGCCGGGTTCACGTACCCCGCGGGCGTGTTCAGCTCGCGCCGGTAATTGGCCGCGACCCATAGCGCGAGCGCCGGCGGGTTGGCCTCGGCCAGCCGCATCGACCGCTCGGTGTACCGCATCGCCATCGCCTCGTGGTAGACCGGCGTGCGGATCGCCGTCATCACCAGCCCGATGCCCGGGTCGAACGACCACAGGATCTGGTGCTCCTCCCCGGGAAAGCTCGTCAGCTCCGACCGCTCCTGGTAGTACCCGTCGGCCAGGGCGTAGAAGAGGTCCGCCGGACCCGCGTCCCCAAGCCCCCCGCGCGAGACCTTCGCGACCGCCCGCTCGCACGCCTGCCTCACCTCGTTGCTGGCGGTCGAGGCCCGCAGGTCGGCAAGGAACGGCAGCGAGGTGCGGTAGGGGATCTCCCCGAGCACGTTCACCACCGACTCCTGCTGCGCGGTGTCCAGCTTCGGCAGCGCCGTCGCCAGGGGGATGACCGCGCCCGGCCCGATCGAGATGATCACCTGCCGCACCTGCTCCTGCAGCGCAGGGTTCGTGCGGTCGAGGAACGCCGCGAGAAGCTGCGGCATCGCGTACTCCGACGCGAAGCGGAGGCGTTCCTGCGCGAACAGGCGCGGCCGCTGGAGCCCGGTCAGGAGCTGGATGTTCTTCGCGATCTCGTCGGGGTCCCGCGCCCGCTCCAGCTTGCCGGTCTCGAACATCGCCACCATCTTGGCGCCGGCCTCCTCGAGCTCCGGGCCCATGCGCTGGGCGCGGAGCACGCCGCTCATGAAACGGTCCTGTTCGCCCGAGTCCTCCACCAGCTTGACGAACTCCTTGTTCGTCAGCTTGAGGTCGAACAGCTGCCGGGCCACACCCGCCGCGATGTCCGCACGGTCGATCCGCACGTAATGAATGAAGTCCTTGAGCAGGCTCGCCGGCGTTGGCTGGTCGCTCAGCGCAGACCCGCCGGCGCGACGGACATCCGACGAGAGCGCCGAGGGCTGCGTCTGACTCGACGCGCTCCCCACAGCGCCAACCGCGCACGCTACGGCCAGGGACGACACAACGCGGCGACGAAAAACGGCGAGATGGCGCACGGTCCACTCCTGCGTCAGCGGGGGGGCTGGTCTCGGCAAGGCCGGCCGGAACACGAGGGGCGGCGACTCCGCCCGCGAGCGTGCTCGGGCTGCCTCGATACGCCCGGGCCCGGGGTGCTGATCCCGGCTCCGGGGCGACCATGGTAGCGACCGCGGGCCCGCCGTGCATCCGGACCGCTCCGCCGCGAGGCAAGCGCCCCCCGGCGACTCCATCCGACAAGACCCCGGACGCTGCTCAATGAGCGCCGGCGCGACCGACCAAACCCCGCACGAACGCGACGCTCCGGCACCGGCTCCAAGGGCCCGTCCCAGAATCGATTCTTTCCCTTCTAAACGTCGCAGCCCGTGAAGACGGCCTCCTCCGCCGTCGATAGGACACTCGCGCCCGGCCGAACTTTCGGCACGCCGCACCCATCCGTTCGAATTCGAGGTGAGACGATGCCCATCGACAAGGAAGTGCTGACGACCGGCGAGGTGGCCAAGATCTGCAACGTCGCCCCGCGCACGGTCTCCAAGTGGTTCGACTCCGGCACCCTGAAGGGGTACCGCATCCCGGGCTCGCGCGACCGGCGCATCCCCGCGGGCGAACTGATCAAGTTCATGAAGCAGCACAACATCCCGCTCGAGGGGATCCAGTCCGGGCGCACCCGCGTCCTGATCGTGGACGACGAGCGCGACATCGTGGACACGATGGAGCGCATCCTGACCGAGCAGACCAACTACGAGGTCCGCACGTCGACCAGCGGCTTCTCGGCGGGCATGGAGTGCGAACGCTTCAAGCCGCACGTGATCCTGCTCGACCTGCACCTCTCCGACGGCGACACCCGCCAGCTCTGCGACATGATTCGGCGTAACGACGGCCTGCAGTTCACGCGCATCGTCGCGATGAGCGGCAAGCTGACCGACGGGCAGGCGCACGCGCTGCGGTCGCAGGGGTACGACGGGTTCCTCAAGAAGCCGTTCCAGTTGCGTCAGGTGGTCGAGGCGATCGAGGCGGCGACGAACCTGGTGCACTAGTTCGCCGCGGTTCAGAAGCCCTTTGACCTGGAAGCCCCGCAACGCGGGGCTTCCTTTTCGCGCTTCACGCGGGGTCGTGGCTGGAAGCCCCCGGCATTCATCCGCCGAGCTCCCGCCCCCGATCGCGCGCCGCCGCGATCGCACGGACCACGATGCCTTCGAGGTCTTCGGCTCCCAGCACCCGCACCGCCGCCTCCGTCGTTCCCCCCTTGCTCGTCACCGCCGCACGCAGTTCCGCGGGCGATTCGAGCGACTGTCCAAGCAGCGCCCCCGCGCCCGCCACAGTTCCGCGCACGATCTCCGTCGCCGCCCTCTCATCAAAGCCCAGTTCCACCGCCGCGCGGACCATCGCCTCGGCGAGATAGAACACGTACGCCGGCCCCGACCCCGCCACCGCCGTGAACGCGTCCATCATCGACTCGTCGATCGTGGCCACGAACGGTCCCACACCCTCAAACAATCGGCGCGCAAACGCATCGTCCCCCTCGCGCGCCCCCGCCGACAGGCACACCGCCGTCGTCCCCCGGCCGATCTTCGCGGGCAGGTTCGGCATCGCCCGCACCACGCGGCACGCCCCGCCGAGCGTCGCGCGAACTCTCTCGCCCGGCGTACCGGCCATGATCGTGATCACGACCCGCTCGCCGATCCGTGCGCCGATCTCGCCCGCGGCCGCGCTCAGCATTTGTGGCTTCACGGCCAGCAGGACCTGGCCCGCCCCGCTCGCGCTGGATTCCATCGCTTCGAGGCGATCGACCGCTTCACGCGCCGTCATCGACACGCCCTGAACGCCAATCGAGCCGAGCGCGCCGTGCTTCGCGACATCGGGCTCCGCGACAACGATGTTCGACGCCGCGATCGCGCCGCTCGCGATGCCGCCCCGCACGATCGCCAGCCCCATGTTCCCGCCGCCGATGACCGCCAGCGGAGTCTGCTCGACCATGCGCACACTGTACCGTTCCGCCTACGATTGGCCCCGATGTCTCGTTTCTATACGCTGGACTTCGAAAAGCCCGTCCTCGAACTCGAGCAGCGGATCGAATCCGCCGAGTCGCGCCTCAGGCAGCAGCTCGGCCCCAGCGCTCCCGGAACGCCCGTCGACGCCGTGGAAGGCGTCGAGCACGATCCCGCCGTCATGTCGCTCCGGGCCGAGATCGACACGCTCCGCGACCAGCACCGCCGCCGGCTCGCCGAGGTCTACAGCGATCTCAGCCCCTGGAACACCGTCCGCGTCGCCCGCCACCCCGACCGCCCGCAGACCCGCGACTACATCGCGATGATCTGCCGCGACTTCGTCGAATTGCACGGCGACCGTCGCTACGGCGACGACCCCGCGATCGTCACGGGCTTCGGCCGCATCGGTCCCGTCAAGTGCCTGGTGGTGGGGCACCACAAGGGCAAGGAGA
>CAZCPB010000194.1:0-8635 GCA_964500365.1 uncultured Phycisphaeraceae bacterium | reverse complement strand
GGACCTTCGAGAAGTTCCCCGAGGCCGACGAGACGCTGACGACGCAGATGAAGTCCGTCGGCGAAGCGATGTCGATCGGCCGGACCTTCAAGGAATCGTTCCAGAAGGCCATCCGCTCGATGGACATCAAGCGGTACGGACTCGGCCTCGACAAGCACGACCGCTGGCTCACGGCGATGCGCTCCGTTCAGCAGGGCGCGCTGGTTGTGGAGCGCGCCGGCGCGCCGGGGGCCGCGGAACCGACGCGCACGTCGGCGAGCGTCGACATCAACCCGCCGGAGTGGCCGATCCCGACCGAAAAGCTCAGCCGCAAGCTCGCCGTGCCCTGCCAGGGACGGATCTACTACGTCCGCTACGCCATGAAAATGGGCTGGAGCGACGAGCAGATCCGCGCGCTCACCAACATCGACCCCTTCTTCCTCGACCAGTTCCGCCAGCTCGTCGAGTTCGAGGACGTGCTCTGCTCGTTCCGAAGGCTCGAAGACGTGCCGCGCGACGTGCTGATGGAGGCCAAGCAGCTCGGCTACTCCGATGCGCAGCTGGCGTACCTGTACCTGGGTTCCAACGCGACCCCCGCCGTGCTCAAGGTCCGCGAGCACCGCAAGCGCCTCGGGATCGAGCCGGTCTACAAGCTCGTGGACACCTGCGCCGCCGAGTTCGAGGCCGTCACGCCCTACTACTACTCCACGTACGAGCAGGCCCCCGCGGGCCGGCCCCGCGCCGACGACGAGGTCCGGATCTCGCCCCGCCCCAAGGTCATCATCCTCGGCGGCGGGCCCAACCGCATCGGCCAGGGCATCGAGTTCGACTACTGCTGCTGCCACGCGGCGTTCGCGGCCAAGGAACTCGGCCTCGAATCGGTCATGATCAACTCGAACCCCGAGACCGTCTCGACCGACTACGACACCAGCGACCTGCTCTTCTTCGAGCCCCTGACCCTCGAGGACGTGCTCAACATCACCGAGCGCCTGAACGGCGAGGCGCTTCAGCCCCCGGCCCCGCCCCCCGCGGCAAAGACCGACCCGAACGCCCCGGAGTACAAGGCCGAGCGCGTCGTCCCCGCCGAGAGCTGGGACACGACCCACAAGGGCCTGGTCAAGGGCCTCATCGTCCAGTTCGGCGGCCAGACGCCCCTCAACCTCGCCCACGGCCTGGTCGCCGGCGGCGCGCCCCTCATCGGCACCAGCCTCGATTCGATCGACCTCGCCGAGGACCGCGACCGCTTCGACAAGCTCCTCGAGCGCCTCGGCATCGAGCGACCGCCCAGCGGCATCGCCCGCTCCCTCGACCAGGCCGTCCAGATCGCCGGCACTCTCGGCTACCCCGTCCTCGTCCGCCCCAGCTACGTCCTGGGCGGGCGCGGCATGGAAGTCTGCCCAGACGAGCACGCGCTCAAGCACTTCATGTCCAACGCCCTGCACCTGGCCGGGCTCGACGACGCCCCCGTGCTCATCGATAAGTTCCTCGACTCGGCCATCGAGGTCGACGTGGACGTCGTCGCCGACTACATCCCCGGCGTCGCGGGCTCGACCTTCCGCGAGGGCAACGACGGCACCCGCCAGTCGATCATCTGCGGCGTCATGGAGCACATCGAGGAGGCCGGCATCCACTCCGGCGACTCGACCTGCACCATCCCGCCCTGGTCGCTCCGCCCCGCGCTCGTCGAACGGATCAAGACCATCAGCCGCGTGCTCGCCGCCGAGCTCCGCGTCAGCGGCCTGATGAACGTGCAGATGGCGATCAAGGCCGCGAGCAAGGACGAGAAGGACGACCACGTCTACATCCTCGAGGTGAACCCCCGCGCCAGCCGCACCGCTCCCTACGTCGGCAAGGCCAAGCACGTCCCCTGGCCCGCCCTGGCAGCCAAGGTCATGATGGGCAAGCGCCTCCGCGACCTGAACGCCCGCGAGGTGCCCGACGCCGGCGCCTTCGCCGTGAAAGCCCCAGTCTTCCCCTTCAACAAGTTCCCAGGCGTGGACGTCGTCCTCGGCCCCGAGATGCGCTCGACCGGCGAGGTCATGGGCATGGACGTCTCCCTTCCCGTCGCCTTCGCCAAGAGCCAGCTCGGCGCGGGGATCAAGCTCCCGACCTCGGGCGGCGTCTTCCTCTCCGTCCGCTCGCAGGACAAGCACGCCGCGGTCAACGTCTGCCGCTCGCTCAAGGCCATGGGCTTCGAGGTCTACTCGACGCCCGGCACGGCCGAGCACCTGAACAAGCACGGACTGCGACCGCAGGTGCTCCAGAAGGCCCTCGCGGGCGTCCGCCCGAACGTGATGGACCTGATGGCCGACGGCCAGATCAACCTCGTGATCAACACGCCCACCCGCACAGGCTGGCAGACCGACGAGGGCCGCATCCGCGCCACCGCCGTGCGCCTCGGGATCCCCATGATCGCGACCATGACCGCCGCCGCGGCGGTGGTCCGGGCGATCGAGGCCCTCCGCGCCGGCGAGTGGGACGTCGCGGCGATGCAGGACTACGCCGGCGCCGCGACCCCGGCGCCGACCGCCGCGCCCGTGCTCAGCGCCTAGGGCGAAATCACCGGGCCCCGTCGCTCTCGGTCAGCGCGATGTCGCCGAACTCGAAGTCAAACCGCAGCGGCTTCATGTCCGTGGCAAAGAGCATCTTCACCGGCCCCATGCCGCCGCGGC
Organism: uncultured Phycisphaeraceae bacterium; assembly: GCA_964500365.1. GTDB lineage: Bacteria > Planctomycetota > Phycisphaerae > Phycisphaerales > UBA1924 > CAZCPB01. Next base: position 5,984 of record CAZCPB010000194.1, on the reverse strand, counting down.
TCATGCCCACCTCCCCCTGGAGCGAGCCGTGCACGGCGTTGCCCAGGACCGTCTCGAGGGGCCGCACGTTCAGGTGGACGGGCTGGCCGCGCTGGTCGCGGGCTTCGAGCCCGAGGAACACCGGCGCCCGCCCGTCCGCGCCCGCACCCCGCGCGAGCTTGTACTCGATCAGGAACCGCAGCGTCGAGCCTTCGGTCTGGAACAGGGGCACCCGGTACGCCACGCCCTCGACCGGCTCGACGAACGTGTCCGATTGCTCGGCGACCAGGTCCACCGACATCATGTCCGTGACCAATTCGACGTCCACGTGCCCGCGAACGGCCCCGAGTTTGGCCGGTAGCGCGTCGAGCCCTCCCACCTGGATGTTGTACGACTGCGAGCTGGCGTTCCCGGGGTGCCGGTTCATCCGGATGTTCTCCCACGGGTCGTTGTACGCGGGCGGGTGCTCGCTCACCTCGGCCCCGTCGAGCAGGCTTCGCCCGAGCCCGTCCGTCATCGACTCGAGCTCGACGCCCGCGATCCTGAACAGCCGCCGGCCCTGCGGGTCCTGCACGCTCCCGTTGATCGAGATGTCTCGCCGCACCTGCGGCCGGCCCTTGCGATTCTGCGCGTAGAGCTGGACGGATGCGTTGAGCGTGTCGATCCGGAAGGTCAGGCCCTCCTGATACTGAACCTTGAACCGGTCCGTGGGCCCGGCCGGTATCGGCGCCGGCGTAATGGGCGCCGGGGTCACCGATGGCGCCGGCTCCGCCGCGCTCTCGATCCCGGGCTCCGTCGTCGCCGTGCACCCCCCGTCGGCGAGCCCCGCCGCGCTGCACACCGCCGCGAGGGCCGCGGCACCCAGTCGATTCGTTCTGATTCGCATGCTTGGCCTCCCGTGATGCCAGAGACTACGCGAGGGTGGCCGATCGGATCGCGCCGCGCTCACCGCCGTGACAACCCCGTGACATTCCCGCCAACAGCGCAAAACCGGGGGCATTCACCGCAGAGGTGCAGAGAACGCAGAGACAATCCAGCAGCGGAATGCATCTGATCCCGGTCTTCCTTTCCGGCTCTGCGACCTCGGCGCCTCTGCGGTGAATCCTGTCTGAAGCCGCGCAGGAACTTGGGGGAGTGCGTGAGATACCGACCATGGGCCGCGCCAGGCCCGGTAAGAAAGAGCGCACAGGCCGGCCTCCGTTCAGAATTGCGCCGCCGTGAACGTCCGCCCCGTCGTCTCACGCTCCCACGTGTGCGACGGGCCGCGCTTGGCCTCGTAAAACTGCCACATCTCGAACCAGTACGAGCGGAACGCGTGCACGCCGAAGGGCGCGTAGTGGGCCCGCACCTTTTTCATCACCTGCGCGTCCGACCCCTTGTACTTCAGGATGTTCCGCCCGTGCCGCACGCTCTCGGTGTCCAGCGGCAGGCGCGAGTAGCGGCCCAGGAGCTGCATGATGTTCGCCGCGGCGTAGGGGCCGATCCCCGGCAGTTCCAGCAGCGCCGCGTGCAGGTCCTCGTCGCTGGTCGCCGGATCCTCCATCCATGCCCGGTCCACGCCGCCCTTGCGCCCGTCGGCGAAGAGCCCGGCCAATTCGACGATCCGCCTGTCGCGGTACCCGACCGAGCACCGCGCCCGCAGCGTCTGCGGCTTCACCCGCGACAGGCCCCGCGCCGTCGGGAACGACCCGCCGGGCCCGACGACCTCGCACAGCCGCTCGTTCATCCGCATCGTGCTCGGCCACGCCACGTTGCAGCTCGTCACGGTCTTGAGCACGTCCTCGAAGAGCGTGGGGGACCTGAAAAGCCTGCCGCGCCCGGACTTCTTCCAGCGGTCATCGACCCCGTGAAACGCCGCGATGTGGGCGTGGTCCTCGTCGAGCCGGAGCATTCGCGCGACCTGGCCGATCGCCCCGGCCCGCTCCCCGCGGAGCACGCCCCGGTCGAATCTCACCGACAGCGGCGCGCCGCGCTTCTTCTCCTGCGCGATCCACACCCGCGCCGGCCCCTCCGCGAGCGAGAGCACCCGCGTAAAGACGCGCTCGACCGGGTCCCAGCGGTTGGGCGCGAGCAGGAAGTACCCGTACGAGCACACATCGCGGGCGAGCGAATAGTCGCGCGGAGGGACAATGGTCAGGCGCGTGCCCATTCATCACGCCGACAGTCTGCGCCGGACCGGGAACAGGTACGTCGCCAGGTTCACGCACAGCCGGTCGCTCAGCCTCGCGTACTCCTGGTAGTGCTTCTCCGTCTGGGCCGCGATGTCCCCCGGCGACACGCACGCCGCCCCCATGTCCCCGCAGCTCGCCTTCATGAGCCCGTCGGTCAGCGGGCGGTCGCACTCGAAGTGGTACTGGAACGCGTACGTCCGCAGCCCGACCCTGAACGCCGCGTGCTTCGTGTGCGTGCTCGTCACCAGGAGCTGCGCCCCGGGCGGCAGTTTCGTGACCTCCTGCCCGCACGAGAAAAGCTGGTGGTGGTCCCACGCGATCCCAGCCATCATCGTCTCGGTCTGGCCCGGCACCGTCACCGACACGGGATAGAACCCGACCGCGGGCTTGGCCTTCGCCGCCACTTCGCCCCCCAGAGCGTGCCCGATCAACTGGCACCCCAGGCAGATCCCGATGATCGGGATCTCGCGGGCGTGGGCGCGCTTCACCATTTCCGCCTCGGCCTGCATCCAGTCGTACCGGGCGATGTCCGTCACGTTCTGCGACCCGCCGAGGATCACGATGCCGTGCACGTTGTCGAGGTCGGTCGGCAGGCCGCGCAAGGAGCCGATCGGGAACTTGTGCGGCTCGCGGACGTCGAGCCTGAACCCGTGGTCGCGGAACGTCGCCGCGACGCGCCCGGGCCCGGCGATCTCGTGGTGCTGAAGGACGAGAATGGACATGGAAGTCTCCGTGGGGGCCAGATCGTACACCGCCACTCAAAAAAAGAAGAAAGCCCGGAACGCACGGCCCGGGCTCTGTGGGCGTCGGTGAAACGGAGAATCAGCCCAGCCCGCCCTTGAACTTCATCCCCTTGGACTTCTCGCGCATGCGGCGCAGCGCGGGGGTCTCCTTCAGGATCTCCTCGGCCGACGGGCCGCTGAAGTCCCGGTCGCGCCCGCGCCCGCGCCCCGGACCGCCGCGCCCCGGCGCCGCCCGCCCGGGAGCGCCCGACGCGTCCTTGCCCGGCGCCCCGCCCTCGGGGCGCGGCATTTCGGGCAGGGGCTTGAGCGCCCGGATCGAGAGCGAGATCCGGCGCGTGTCCTTGTCGATCTTGAGCACCTTGGCCTTGACGATCTCGTCGGCCTTGAGCGCGTCCTCCACCTTGCCGATCCGCCGGTGGTCGATCTCGGAGATGTGCACCAGCCCGTCCACGCCGGGCGCCAGTTCGATGAACGCGCCGAACTCCGCGATCCGCACCACCCGCCCCGTGACTTCCGCCCCCTCGGCGATCTCGTTCACCGCCGTCGCGAAGGGGTCCCCCGCGATCTGCTTGAGGCCCAGCGAAATGCGGTCGTTCTCCCAGTCCAGCTTCAGCACCTGGACCTTGATCTTCTCCCCTTCCTTCACGTGCTTGGCCACGGCCTTCTCGCCGAAGCCCGCGCGGTCGTAGCTCATGTCGCTGACGTGGACCAGCCCGTCCACGCCGCCGAGGTCCACGAACGCGCCGAAGGGCATGATCTTGCGGACCGTCCCCTCGACGACCTGGCCTTCCTGCAGCTTGCTCTTGAGCTCCTCGGCCTGCTTCTTCCGCTCGACCGCCAGCACGTCGCGCCGCGAGAGCACGATGTTGCCGCGCCCCATCCGCTCGACCTTCGTCACCTGGCACGTCAGCTTCTCGCCGACCAGCACCGACAGGTCCGGGATCCGGTCGAACGACACCTGCCCCGCGGGCATGAACGCGCGGTGGCCGGCGACCTCGAGGTCCAGCCCGCCCTTGTTCACCCCCGTCACCCGCGCCTCGACCACCTGCCCCGGCTCGAGCAGTTCCCAGTCGGCCTTCTGCACCGCGCCCGGGCGCGAGCAGATCAACAGGCCGTCGTTGTCCCGGTGATCGACCACGACCTCGAAGTCGGCGCCGACCGTCGGCAGGTCCTCGCCGTCCTTGAACTGGAGCCGCGGCAGGACGCCCAGGTCGCGCGGCCCGAACTCGATGAAGATGTCCGACGGTCCCACCGAGACCACCCGGCCGTGGCGCTGCTCGCGCCCCGCCTGTACCACGCGCGGCCCGCGGATCCCGGGCTTGGCCCCGAGCACCGGCGCCGGCCGTGCGTTCATCGGCGGCGTGGCCGCGCCCGACTTCTCGAGGTCCGCCATCGCCGCGGCGATCTCGGCCTCCATCTGCTCGCTGAGCCGCGGCGTGTCGGCGGTTTGGGGTGCGGCCTGGAGCGGACGGTCGGAGGTGGGCTGCATGGGGTGCTTCTTGTTCGGGACGCGGACAGCGATCAGTGAACCGGGGCAGCGCCTGTCCTTCACGCGGGCCCGGGTGTTTGGTGATCAGGGTGTTGCAGGAGTGTAATCCATCGGGCGGGGCTTGCCACCCCTCTAGCCCGGCAGGATTGTGAATCTTCGCTCAGGACCGGTAAGCGTCGGCACGACGAATCGTCGCCTTCGCTGTATCTTTCGGAGGGCACGGCGATTGCACAGCGCCCCCGTCGAAGACGCGGCCCTTCACTCCCCCCGCCGGATCGCCTCGACGATCCGCTCGGCGGTCCGCACGTTCGCGAACCCCGCCTCGGCGTCGATCGCCGGCCGCCGCCCCGTGCGCACGGCGTCCAGGAACTCCTTGATCTCGGCGACGATCGGCTCCTCGTCGTCCACGATGAGGGGCTCGATGTTGACCAGTTCGTTCCACTTCAGGCTCGTCAGGTCCATGCCGCGCCGCAACTGCTCGCGCATCTCCCGCATCTGGATCTCGTTGGCGATCCGGCGGATCATGGTCCCGCTCTTGGCGGCGTAGTCGATCTTGATGTACGCGTTCTCGCCGGTGATCCGCGTGACCCGCTCGGTCTTGAGCGCCAGGCGGCTGGCCGTGATGTTCACCACGCACGAACTGCCCCCCAGCGCCCGGACGTTCCTGAACACCAGCCTCGCGTTGCAGATGTCCTCGTGGTCGGTGATCACCGCGACCCCCGACGCCCGGATCTCGTCGGGCTCCTGACCCCCCATGAGCATCAGGACCACGTCCAGGTCGTGGATCATCATGTCCATGACCACGCCCACGTCCACCGAGCGGAAGGTCATCGGGCTCACCCGGTGCACCTCGATGAACCGCGGCACCACCGGGTGGCTCGTCTCGGTCGCCTTGCGCATCGCCCGCATGATCGGGTTGAAACGCTCGATGTGCCCGACCATCAGCACGCCCCGCGTCTCCTCCGCCACGTCGCGGATCGCACGCGCCGTGGGCACGTCGCCCGCCAGCGGCTTCTCGATCAGGCACGCCACCCCGGCGCGCAGCAGCGGCTCGGCCGCGTCCCGGTGCGCCGTCGTCGGCGTCGCCACGCTCACCGCGTCGACCCCCGCCTCGATCATCTGCTCCACGCTCTCGAAGCCGCGGCAGGAGAACTTCTCGGCGATCTCGCGCCGCCGCGCGGCATTGCCGTCCACCACCCCGACCAGCGTGCTCCCCTCGCGCGTGGCGTACACGCGCGCGTGGTGCTGGCCCATCCGGCCCACGCCCACGACGCCGCAACGCACCGGGCGACCGTCGAACCGGTCGCGCCCATTGCCCTCCGCGCTCACGTCGAGGAAACCTCCGTCAGCGCCGCCGCCAGGTCTTCCTTCTTGGTCAACCCGACGAATCGCTTCACGACCTGGCCCCCCTTGAACAGGAACACGGTCGGGATGGCCGAGATCCCCATCTTCACGCTCACCTGCCGGTTGGAGTCGGTGTCCAGCTTGCCCACCTTCACCTTCCCCGCGAACTGGTCCGCCAGCGCGTCGATGGTGGGGGAGAGCATGCGGCAGGGCATGCACCACTCCGCCCAGAAGTCCACCAGCACCGGCTTGTCCGAT
>CAZCPB010000193.1:0-8755 GCA_964500365.1 uncultured Phycisphaeraceae bacterium | reverse complement strand
GCTGCATGTCTGAAGTGGGGCTTTCAGATTCTGATTCTCAGTCTTCCTTCCCTGTGTCGCTCGGTGATCTCTGTGGTGAACCCGCGCTACCCCTGCATCTCCGAGAACTCTTCCGCGTCGAGCGACTCGCGCCGGCGGAAGAGGAGCACGACGAGGGCGAGGGCCATCGCCGCCTCCGCCGCGGCAACGGTGAGGATGAAGATCACGAAGGTCTGGCCGGTGTGGTTCATGTGGAAGCGGCCGAAGGCGACCAGGGCGATGCCGGCGGCCTGGAACATCAGTTCCGTGCAGAGGAACATGATGATCAGGTTGCGTCGCGTGAGGAAGCCGAGCAGGCCGATCACGAACATCGCCGCGGCGACGAAGAGGTAGTGGGCGAGTGCGCTCGAGGTCATCGGCGCGAGGGCGCCGGACTGGGCGAGGAGCGCGGCTTGGGTCGTGACGTCGGTCATGCTGGAGTTTGAGCGGTGTGGGTCGGGGCGCCTCGCCGGCCCAGGGGGCCGGTGGGGAAACGGGGCGGGTACGAGGGGCTTGCGAAGCGCTGCGCCCCTCGCAACGTTCGTGCGCCCTTCGGGCGAGGAAAAGCGATGGTTCGAAGAGAAGCGCCGGTTCGAAGAGAGGCGCCGGTTTGGGACGAAGCGCCGGTTCGCGAACACCGCGCGCCGCAGGGGAGATGCAACGCGGCGGCACGGGCCGAGTGCGCGAGGTAGACAACGGGAGCGCCGGTCATGATGAGCCCTCCGACCCCGCGGCGAGGGTCTGGGCGTGGCGGCGCTTGGCGTCCTCGTCGATCTGGACCTGCCTGCGGCTGAGGACCACGGCGCCGAGCATGGCCATGAGCAGGATCACGCCCGCGATCTCGATCGAGCCGGGGTGGTCGCGGAGGAGCGTGAAGCCGAGGTTTTCGACGTTGCGGACGGCGATCTCCTCGGGCCACTGGTCGCGCGTGATCTCGCGGCGAGCGTCGGCCGGGCCGGCGACGGTGATCACGCCGGCCTCGAGGTCGATCCCTTCGGCGCCGACCTTTTCGCCGGCCTCGAGAAGCCCGTGGTTGCGCAGGACCTTCTCGACCTTGCGCGGCATCTCGGCGAGCAGCGCATCGGGCTCGGAGGGGAGCGGGGGCTGGAGCGAGCGCACGCCGCCGAAGAGCATCGTCGTGAGCACGGCGAGCAGCGCGAAGGAGACGACCGTCGCGGCGACGGGCTCGCGGCTGTGGGTGTCGTACTCGTTGAGGGCTTCGAGCTTTTCTTCGGTGGGCGCCTCGGTCGCGAGCATGATCACGAAGAGGTAGGTGATCAGGATCGCCCCGGCGTAGACGATGACCAGGGCGAAAGCCATGAACTCGGCGGACAGGATCAGGAAAAGGCCCGCCGTCGAGAGCACGGTCATGATGAAGTACAGGGCGGCGTAAACCGGGCGTGGGTGCGTCACCACCCGCAGGGCCCCGCCGAGGCCGATGATGGCGAAGATGTAGAAATAGACGTTGGGCAGGCCGTGCCACCCCGCGCGGCTCGCCAGCCCCAGGAGCACGAGGCCCCCGGCCAGCGACGCCACCAGGGCGCCGATCACCTGCGGCGTCCGCCCGCCGCGCGGGAGCGCAAGGCAGATCCCCGCCCCGCCGAGGACGATCGCGCCGTACAGGACGTAGGGATTGATGACTAGATCCAAGGACCTTGACCCCGCAGCGCCGCCGTCCGTGCCGGGTTCAAGGCGGATTCACGCCGCGCAAGCCCCGAACACGCCTTCCAACGGCGATCCCGGACCGGTCTGTCCGGAAGGGCCAGAGGATAGAGTCTCCTCGAACAGTCTTCAACCAACGTGCACGACACCGCGCGTCCCGGACGATGTACGATCCCCCGATGACCAGCGTGGCGACCCGCACCCGACCCGGCACGCCCCTCGCGGCGGGCGCGCGCGCCGGGGGCTGGCGGCGGACGCTGCCGAACGCCTTGACGATCTTCCGGGTGGTGCTCGCGGCGGGGTTCTTCGTGCTGCTCTCGGTGTGGCAGGGGATCGGCGCGACGGAAGGGCGGCGGCCGCCCGGGTCGGGCGTCGAGCCGACGCTGCTGGCGTCGGCGATTCTCTTCCTCATCGCGGCCATCACCGACGCGATCGACGGGTACCTGTCGCGCCGGTGGAACGTGACCAGCGCCTTCGGGCGGGTCATGGACCCGTTCGCGGACAAGGTGCTGATCATCGGCGCGTTCGTGTACCTCGCGGGTCCGGCGTTCCGCTCGCCGCTGGAGTCGGGCGGATTCCTCCAGGTGAGCGGCGTCGTGCCGTGGATGGTCGTGGTCGTGCTGGCCCGCGAGCTGCTCGTGACGTCGATCCGGGGCGTGGTCGAGGGGCGCGGCGGGAACTTCCAGGCCAATTCGGCGGGCAAGGTCAAGATGATCGTGCAGGCCACGGCCGTGACAACCTCGCTGGCGGCGATCGCGATCCTTGACACCTCTTCGGGCACGTTCGGGCGCTGGCTCATCGACCTCGTGGTGTGGGCCGCGATCGCGGTCACGGCGGTGTCGGGCGTGCCGTACGTCGTGCGCGGCATCGATGCGATGCGCGAGGCCGCGGAATGAACCGGCGCGAACTTCCCGCTCTCAAAGGGAGGGGGGCCGGGGGAGCGGGCGTGCTCGTTTCGGTGCCGCGCCGTGCGGCCTGGACACACGAACGGGCGACGGGCGTTGCGAAGAGTCGGGAACTTGACCCGGGAACATTTCTGGAGTTTCGGCGCGACCGATGCGCTGCTGTGAGCGGTGGGCGGTCTGGCGGGAAGCACACGGCTGTCTCAGCGCCGACCCCGCCGGCCCCCCTCCCTCTGGGCGGGGGGAGAAGGCCATGATTCGCGCGGGGACGGGGCTCATCACGGTTTTTGGCCTGGGCCGGATGCGGCCCGCGCCGGGGACGTGGGGATCGCTGCCGCCGGTGGTGATCGCGGCGCTGTTGATCGCGGCGGGGGTGGGGCCGGGCACGCACCCGGTGCTGTTCAATGGGCTGTTGCTCATCCTGCTTGTCACTTTCGTCGGCGCGTGCGTGGTTCAGGGGGATGCGGCGGAGGCCCGTTCGGTGCGGGGCAAGGACCCGTCGGAGGTGGTGGCCGACGAGGTGGCGGGGCAGTGCATCCCGCTTCTGTTCCTGCCGGCGGCGGCGGTGTCGACGCCGTGGATCGCGGCGTTCACGCTGCTTTACGCGTTCCTCTGTTTCCGCGTGCTCGACATCTTCAAGCCGTGGCCCGCGGCGGGGCTTCAGAGAGTCCGGGCGGGGTGGGGGATCGTGCTCGATGACCTGGTGGCGGGGCTGTACGCGGCCGTGATGATCCAGGCGACCGCCCGCGCCCTCCTGTAGATTGGGCCCCAGACTCCGATCAGATCCCGAACCAACCGGCCTCTTCGATCGGAAAGCCCTGCGGTTTGGGCGCGGTGCTGCCCGATGGAGAATCCGGAGCTTAGAGTCCGGCGTAGATCAACCGGGCGCACCACGGGGCAGACCCGGGCGGGCGGCCGGGTACGGGTGGCGCGGCAGGAAGCCGCGAGCGCCAGCCGAAGCTCGACCCCTCGACCAACACCGCGGAGTACAGCACGATGAGATTGCTCGACAAGGCGTTTCGTTCCCGCACCGCTCCCCGCGCCCCCCACGCACCCCGCGCCCTGTGCGAGAGTCTCGAGCAGCGGCAGGTGCTTGCCGCGCCGCCCTTTGCCGCGGGACACACGATCGTGGACCTCACGTTCGCGTGGAGCACGCCGGGCGGCGGGAACACGAGCGGGCACGTGTGGATCGAGTTGTACGACCAGGAGACGCCGCAGACCGTGGCGAACTTCCTGAAGTACGTGGACGCCACGGACAATCACAGCTACGAGGGCTCGTTCGTTCATCGGCACCAGCAAGATTTCGTGGTGCAGATGGGCGGGTACTACCTCGATCCCAACAACAACTTCGCGTTGGAGGAGGTGCAGGACTTCGGCACGGTCGTCAACGAGGTCCCGCCCGGGACTCCCGACACCTGGCCAGAGTACCGGCGGAACGTCGCGCGCACCGTGGCCATGGCCAAGGTCGGTGGGGATCCCGACTCGGCGACCAGCGAGTTCTTCTTCAACCTCGGCGACAACACGGGCGGCAATCCGCCCAACAACGACCCGAACGGTCTCGACTACCAGAACGAGGGTTTCACGGTGTTCGGGTACGTCGTGGCGGGGTGGGACGTGGTGCTCGAGATCACCAAGCTGGACATCGTAGATTTCCAGGCGTCGGGCTTCAGCACCGTGCCCGTGGGCGCCTCGTACGTAGACGACACCAACCCCACCAACAACGACCTCGTCGTGATCACCAACGTCGAGCGGATCACCAGCCCCGGCTGGAGCCAGGAGCCTGGCGCCAACCAGATTATCAACGGCGACGGAAAGTCCAACGGGCAGACGCTCTTCGTCACGGTCAACGAGCTCGGTCGGGCGATCGCGTTCCACCAGGCGACGCCCACGAGCGACTGGACGGTCAGCGACATCAATCTGCAGTCCGCGGGGCCGACGCTGGTCGGTCGGATCTACGCGTGGGCCGACCCGAAGGACGGGTTGTTCTATGCCGCGGCGCCGACGGCGTCGGGCCTGTTCCTGTACAAGCGCTCGGAGGAGGGGTTCTGGACCAAGCGGAACCTCACGACCGAGATCTTCACGGGCGAGGTCATCACGTCGGACATCACGACCTTCCAGTCCACCGATGGGTTCCAGTTCATCGCCGGGCTCGCGGCGGACGGGCACATGATCCTCTACAACCAGGCCGCGGTCGCGCCCGTCAACGGCGACTACGTGTGGGTCGCGGCGGACCTCGTGGACCGGGACCTCACGCCCGGGGGACAGACGATGCCGCAGTTCGTCGGATCCATCACGAGCTACGTCACGAGCTGGAACGGGCTGAACATCGCGGGCCTCGACGCCGGGGGTGACGTGCAATCGATCTGGTGGGCGCCGGGGATCGAGAACGACCGGTGGCGGACGGACAACCTCAGCGACCTGACGGGGGCCCAGCCCTTCACGGGCACGCTGACGCCGTACGTCACGTCGTGGGGCGGCGTGAACCTTGCCGGCACCGATGCGCAGGGCAACGTCGTGGTCACGTGGTGGGTCCCGGGCAACCCGTGGCTGACCAGCGACCTGACGGACCTTTTCAACGGTCCGCCGCTGCAGATCAACAGCCTGAGCAGCTTCGTGACGCCGTGGGGCGGCCTGAACATCGCGGGCATCGACGGCAACGGCAAGATCACGGTCTACTGGTGGGCGCCGGGGCTCACGGATTGGGTCGTGACGCAGGACCTGGTGCCCAGCGCGGTACAGCCGGTGGGCCGCATCATCGGCGTCGCCTCGGACAACGGGTTCATCAATCTCGTCGCCCGCGGGACCAACGGGGACGCCATCCGCTACTTCTGGAATCCCAACACGAACGATCCGTGGACCTCTGAGGACCTCAGCGAGACGGCTGATTTCTTCTGATGAGGTCGCGGTGTCCGGTTCGTCGGGAGACATGATCCCGGCGTGCTGACCATCAGGCGCGGCGGGCCTCGGCGATCCGGTGCGCCGGCCGGCGGGATGTCCGCGTGCTTGCGCCGTTTCGCGGCGGTGCGCGGGAATTCGCGTTCTTTGCCCGCGTTTCGAGCGAACTGCGCGTTGTGAGCGGGGTCTATACTCCGCCGCCCTGATCGGGTCCGGCCGTGAAGCGCCGCGCCCCCGAGCCCCAAGAAGGGAAAGGGCGGTGTGCGTGCGCGCCCGGCGTCGGGCGCGGACCCTACGGCCGGATCAGCGAGAAAGGACCGCAGATGAAGACGGCGATGCGTCGGTTGGTGGTGCTGGCGGGGACCGCGTTGGTGTCGATCCCCGCGTGGGCGGACGTGCCCGCGTCCCTGGACCGGGTGCCGACCGAGGCGCACGTTGTGGCGGCGATCCGCAACCTCGAGCAGTTCGACGGGCGCGTCGGGCGGCTGATGAAGGACCTGAACATTCCGACCGACGACGGCGAGATGGCCCTTGCGTTTCAGCTCATGAAGACCCCGGGCCTCAACCGCAACGGCTCCATGGCGATGGTGATGCTGCCCGACGCCGAGGCCAAGCCGGCCGCCGCGCCCGACGACGAGATGGGCGACGAGTTCGAGGATTCCGGCGAGCCGCCGATGGTGCTGGTGATCCCGGTGAGCGACGGCGCGGCGTTCCTGAAGTCCTTCGGTGCGGCGCCGGGCCAGGGCGTGATCGAGCTGCCGGGCAGCGACGACTCGGACTCGCCCCTGGACGGGTGGTTCGCCAAGGACCTGACGGGCGGGTACATGGCCGTCGGGCCGCGGCGCGAGGTCGTCGAGAAGTTCGACGGCAAGGCGGGGCGGCTGGCGTCGCACACGTCGGCGCTGGGGGCGGTGGGCGGTCGGATCGCCGACACGGCCGACACCGTGATCGTTACCAACATCGCCGCGCTCGGTCCGCAGATGAAGGCCGGCTTCGACGGCTTCAAGCAGCAGATGCAGATGGTGATGGCGATGAGCGGGCAGGCCGTGAACGAGAAGATGTTCTCGCTGATGCAGAGCGCGTTCGACTCGTTCACGCGCGACGCGAAGGTGGGCGTCGTCGGGATCGGTCTCGACGAGGCGGGGGTGTGGCTCGACCTCGGGGCGCAGTTCAAGGAGGGCTCGGAGTGCGCCAAGCTGTGCCAGACCAAGGGGCGTGCGGCGGCGTTCGCGGGCAAGCTCCCCGACCAGCCTTACCTGACGGTGTTCTCGGTGGACACGTCGGGCCCCAACATGAAGCACATGATGGGCGAACTGGCCAAGCTCTCCGACGGGCAGGCGCCGAGCGTGTTCGACAACTTCACGAAGGGGATCGACAAGCTCGAGGGCGTGGGCGCGGTGATCGGGCAGACGCCGGGCCTGCTCTCGGGCGGCCTGCTGGCCAACGGCGTGGTCTACGCCCAGACGACCGACCCGGCCGGGTACGCCAAGGCGATGCGCGACGCGATCACGGGCATGAACGGCAAGACCGACCAGGGCATGACGTTCAAGACGACGTATGAAGCGGCGGCCACGGAGGTCGGCGGGGTCAAGGTCGACAAGTACGCGGCGCAGATCACCGTCGACCCCAACTCTCCCACGGGCATGCAGGCGCAGCAGAGCGTGATGATGATGTACGGCCCGGCGGGCGGCCCCTCCGGGTACATCGCGACGCTGGACAAGGCCGTGATCATGACCATGGCCCAGAACACCCCGCTGCTGTCGATGGCGATCGACGCGGCCAAGGGCACCAAGACGCTGGGTGAGAATTCCGACTTCAAGAACGCCGGCGCCAAGCTGCAGGCCGACCGCACGGCCGAGGGCTTCCTGAACGTCAAGCCACTCATGGACATGGCGGCGATGTTCATGGGCGGCGGCGGGAACCTGCCGGCGAGCCTTCCCCCGGTCGCGATGGGGGTCTCGAACAACGACGGCGGGATCCAGACCCGGCTCTACGTGCCCAAGAGCGTGATCTCCGCGATCAAGGAGATGGTCGGCGGCGCGATGGGCGAGGAGATGGACGAGGACGCCCCCGCCGAAGAGGACGCCAAGCCGCCGCGGTTCTGAGCGGGGCGTGGAGCGGGGAATCTGGCGGGATCGTTCCCATGGGTCGCCCGGGTCCGATGAGTCCTGTGGGTCCCGTGGCGTCCGCGCTCTGGCGTGTCTCGCGGACCAAGTCGATCACGCTCGATCGCCCGCGGATCCTCGCGATCGTGAACCTCACGCCCGACTCGTTCCATCCGGGGGCGCGGTTCGGCGATCCCTCCGGGGCGGCTGACCACGCCGAGCGAGCGATCGCCGGGGGGGCCGACGGACTCGACGTGGGGGGCGAGTCCACGCGTCCCGGGGCGGAACGGGTCGGCGCGGCGGAGCAGCTGGGCCGCGTGCTGCCGTTTCTTCGGGCGCTGCGCGGGCGGCGCGGTCCGGCTTCGACGGTGCCCGTGAGCGTGGACACGACGCTCGCGGCGGTGGCACGGGCGTGCCTTGATGAGGGGGCGGACGCCGTCAACGACGTGTCGGCGGGGACCGAGGACGCCGGGCTGCTGCCGCTGTGCGCCGAGCGCGGCGCGGGCGTGATCCTGATGCACCGGTTGCGCCCGCCGGGCGAGGACTCGTACTCGGACCGCTACCGCGAAGCCCCCGAGTACGGCGACGTGGTCGGGAGGGTGAGAGAGTTCCTGGCGGAGCGTGCCGCGGCGGCGCTCGGGGCGGGTGTGGAGCGTGAGGCGGTCGTGATCGATCCCGGCCTGGGGTTCGGGAAGACGGTCGAGCAGAACATGGCGCTCCTTCGCGGCACGGGGCGGCTCGCGGAACTGGGATTCCCGGTGCTCAGTGCGCTTTCGCGCAAGAGCTTTGTCGGGCGGGTGAGTCTCGGGAGAGATTCGGCGCCGGAGGAACGGCTGGAGGGCACGCTGCGGCTAAGCCTCGAGCAACGGCGCGCGGGCGCTTCGCTCTTTCGAGTGCACGACGTGCGCGAGCACGCGGAACTGTTTTCCGGCGCGGGGCGGTCGGCGGCCCCGTGATCCGGACAGGGCCCGAATGATCGGCGGGGAAGGTTCCCGATGGCGGCCGTGATCCGGCGCGAAGGGCCTAAGATCCGGGAAACGATGGGCGTCGGGACCACGCCCTGAACACGGAGTGATTATGGCCGGCGCCAACATCCACACGTTCACGGACGCGAACTTCGAGGCCGAGGTTGTTCACTCGGACAAGCCGGTGCTGGTGGACTTCTGGGCGGAG
>CAZCPB010000192.1:0-8764 GCA_964500365.1 uncultured Phycisphaeraceae bacterium | reverse complement strand
CCCGGCCAGGTACGCCAGCTCGGCGCCGGCCTTCTCCGGGCTTCACTTGATGTCCGCAGTCCTGGCGAGGTTCGCGAAGATCCACTCGAACGAGTGCTTCGCCCCCGCGAGGCGCGCGAACCGCGTGGCCCCGCCCGGCCCGTAGAACGTCAGGCCCGGGTTGGCGTTCCCGTGGTCGGTCGTGATCACCACCAGCGTGTCGTCGCGTCCCTCGACGAAGTCGAGCGCGACCCGGATCGTCTCGTCGAACGCCAACTGCTCGGCGATCAGCGAGGGCGCATCGTTGTGGTGGGCCGCGTGGTCCACCCGCCCGCCCTCGACCTGCAGAAGGAATCCTCCGGGCCGGGAATCGAGCAGCCGCAGCGCGGCGCCCGTCATCTCGGCGAGCGTCGGCACGTTCGCCGGGCGGTCGAGCTCGAACGGCAAGTGCTCGTCGGCGAACAAGCCCAGCAGCCTCGTCCCCGTCGGCAGGTCGCGCACGCCGAGCAGCTCGTCCCGCGAACGCGCCACCACCCGCCCCCCGCCGCCCGTCAATGCCCCGGGCGCAAAGTACCGCGAGCCCCCCCCGAGCGCGATGTCCACCGTCCGCTCGACGAGCTGGGCCGCGATCTGCTTTTCGCGGTCGCGGTGCGGGCAGTTCGAGTAGAAGCTCGCCGGCGTCGCGTGCGTCACCCGCGTCGTCGTCACCACGCCCGTCGCCTTTCCCTGCGCCGCCGCGTGCAGCAGGATCGGCGTCACTTCCTGCCCGTCGGGAAGGATGTTCAGCACCTCGTTGTTGATGTGCCGCCCGCACCCCCAGGCGCTCCCGCCGGCCGCCGAGTCCGTCACCGCCGAGTCGGCCGACGCCGTGAACGCCATCGCCCGCTTCACGCCCCCCCGCTGCCACAGAGAAACCCAGTGCGAGGGCCGCCCCAGGCGCGTCCGCGACGCCATGTCGGCCAGCGTCAGCGTCCCCGTGCTCATGCCGTCCGAAACCAGGAAGATCACGTTCCTGGCCCGCGCCCCGCCAGGAGCCGTCCGCGCCGCGATCGGCTCCGCCCGGCCCGTCCGCGCCAGCGCCAGGCCCGCCGCGGCCGCCGCGCCCGCGCCAAGAAACTCGCGCCGGTCCATCCCTCCCGGACCGGCGACGATCCGAGAATGCTTCGGCTCGCCGAGTTCGATCTTCATCGTGCGAAGTTTACGGCGAGCCCGGCCCCGACGCGCGGCCCGGCGCCATCGCGGCCCACGTCTTCACGCACTCTTGATGGGCTCGGCCCCCGTCGGAACACCCGTCGGCGCCGACCCGACGCCCGGGCCGTTGGCGAAGCGGCACTCCCGCACCCCGAGGTAGACCAGCACTTCGAACGCGACCAGCCCCGCCAGCGCGCTCCCTCCCAGGATCGCGCTGTACACGAGGTCGGCCCAGCCGATCCACCCCAGGTCGAGCGCCGGCCCGAGATCGAACCGGAACGAGCCGCGCGGTGAGATCCCGAAGAACCGCTCCAGCGAGTACAACCCCGCAAGCCCGAGGAAGGCCAGCAACGGCCCGAGCACCCACCCCACCGTCGCGTGCCCGCACACCATCCACGCCGCATCCTTCGTCAGGCGCCACTTCCGCCGCGCGGCAAAGAAACGCACGCCCACGTGCTCGACCAGCGTCAGCCCCGCCAGCACGCCGCCGACCATCAGCGTCCACACCGCCAGCATGACCACCAGCAACGCCGCGCCGACGGCGCCGCTCGGGCCGCGCGCCGGGTCGCCGATCAGGATTCCCGCCCACGGCAGCGCCACCAGCACCCCCGCGAACGCGCAGTTGAGCAGCAGCAGCCGTCCCGACCGGCGCGACTCGACGGTGCCCTCCCTGAACGTGGCCCGCGCTCTCCGCAACACCCCGATGTTGGTCCGCCACCACGACCCGGGACCCGGCGAGCGCTGCCACGCCGAGCCGGCGCGCCGCTGGGGCGCGCTCTCGGCGATCGCCTGCCCGCACTCCGGGCACGCGCCGGTTCGCGCGAGGCCGCCCAGCGGGTACCCGCAACGCTCGCAGAGAAACGCCGTCTCGTCCATGAATCACCACACGCCGCGAAGAAGACTCCCGCCGCGCCCGGCGGACCGACCGCCCGCCGCAGCACCCTACGCAGCCTCTCCCCGATGGTTGCACGCCCGCGGGGCGTTGCCGCGCCGCATCCCACCCGGCCCACACGTTGCAAATTCACAACGCCGGGCTTCAGTCGCGCCCCCGGCGCGTCGATCTGAAGCCACATGCAACGACGCGAACCACTCGACCCCTCCGGCCGCCGCATCGCCAAGCGCATGAGCCCCGGCGCCGCCTCCCGCAAGAGCCCCACCAGCGTCAACGCCATCGACGCCCAGACCGACGTGGCGATCCTTGTGCACGAGCTGGGCAACCTCCTCGACGGCTCCATGCGCTGGGTCGGGCTCGCGCTCAAGACCCTCGACCAGACCCGCGCCGGGCAGCACGACGAGTTGCTCGACCGTGTTCATCAGCAGCTCGAGGCCGCCGCCGGCGCCATGGAGAAGATGGCCGACCTCGTCTCCTGCGCGATGCGCGGCACGTCCACCAGCGTCGGCACCATGGTCGCAAAGGCCGCGACCCCCACCGTCACGCTCTACGACGCGGTCCGCCACGCCCTCGACGTCCTCCGCCCCAACGCCGACGAGGTCGGCATCGTCGTCAAGGTCGACCTGCCCGAGGAGTTCCGTGAGGTCTCCGCCGGGCCGCTGTACTCCGCGGTGCTCAACGGCCTCACCAACGCCATCGAGTCGATCGAAGAGTCGCACCGCGTCCTCGGCCGCCCCAAGGAGGGGCCCGGCGGGCACATCGAGATCGCGATCCGCGAGGAGGGCGAGACCGGCCCGCGCGTCAACGGCGGCTGGCTCGCCGTCAACATCACCGACGACGGCCTGGGCCCGCCCAACGGCGCCGGCCGGCGCGTCTTCGACCACGGCTTCACCACCAAGCCCAGCGGCAGCGGGTTCGGCCTCTCCGTTTCCATGGGCGCCGTGCAGGAACTCGGCGGCAACATCGCCCTGCTCCCCCGCCCCGACCGGCGCGACCCCGCCCGCCCCGGCGCGATGCTCCGCATGGCCTTCCCGCGCCGGCGCTGAGCCGACGAAAGGCCCTTCAGCCGAAGACGTGACGCCCACGCCGACCCCAACCCGCGTCCTCATCGTCGATGACGACCCCATCGTCGCCGAGTCGCTCGCCGAGTTCCTCGTCGGCGAGGGCTACCAGCCCGCGACCGCGCTCAACGGCGCCGAGGCCCTCGAGACGATCGCCCGGGCCGAGGCCGACGATCCGCCCCGCCCCTTCGCCGTCGTCATCGCCGACGTCTCCATGCCCGGCATGGACGGGATCGAGCTCCTGCGCCGTATCGTCAAGAAGCACCGCGGCACCGCCGTCCTCATGCTCACCGGCTACGGCACGATCGAGAGCGCGGTCGAGGCCCTGCGCGTCGGCGCCTGCGACTACCTCACCAAGCCCGTCGTGGACGACGAGCTCCGCGTGGGCCTCGAGCGCGCCCTCCGCCAGCAGGCGCTCCTGGCCGAGAACCAGTCCCTCCGCCGCCGCCTCGACGACCGCTACTCGCTCGGCGCCGTCGTCGGCTCCGACCGGCGGATGCAGAAGGTCTTCGAGCTGGTCTCGGCCGTCGCCCCGAGCCGCACCACCGTCCTCATGACCGGCGAGAGCGGCACGGGCAAGAGCCTGATCGCCCACGCCATCCACCACCGCGGACCCCGCGCCGGCAAGCCCTTCGTCGAGATCTCCTGCGGCTCGATCCCCGAGACACTCCTCGAGAGCGAGCTCTTCGGGCATGTCAAGGGCGCCTTCACCGGCGCGCACGCCGACAAGACCGGGCGGTTCCTGGCCGCGAACTCCGGCACCATCTTCCTCGACGAGATCAACAGCGCGAGCCCGGGCATGCAGCTCAAGCTCCTCCGCGTGCTGCAGGAGCGCAAGTTCGAGCCCGTGGGGAGCACGCAGACCGTCGAGGTCGATGTCCGCGTCATCCTTGCCAGCAACCAGCCCCTCGAGGCGCTCGTCGCCTGCGGCCAGTTCCGCCAGGACCTTTACTACCGCATCAACGTGGTCAAGATTGAGCTCCCGCCCCTCCGCGAGCGCGTCGCCGACATCCCGATCCTGGCCGGGTCGATGCTCGAGCGTTTCGGCGCCGAACTGGGCAAGCAGCTCGCCGGCTTCTCACCCGACGCGATGGAGGCCCTCCGCCGCTACCACTACCCCGGCAACGTCCGCGAGCTGCAGAACATCGTCGAGCGCGCCGCCGTCCTCAGCCGCTCCCCCACCATCGGGCTCGAGGACCTGCCGCCACAGGTCACCGACCCTTCCCACGACGACCCCTTCACGCTCAAGCCCGCCGCGCCCGCGGAGGTCCTTGACGGCCCGTGGACGCCGATGTCCCTCGAGGATGCGCTCCGCGAGCCCGAGCGCCGCATCCTGCTCCGCGCCCTCGAAGCCAACCACTGGAACCGGCAGAAGACCGCCGACCAGCTCGGCATCAACCGCACCACCCTTTACAAGAAGCTCAAGGCCCACGCCATCGACGGCCCGGAGGAATCCCCCCGCCGGCTCGCCGGTTGACCCGCCCCCGAGCGCTCGCCGGGCCGCACGCAGCTCAACCCAGCGCCGCGGCACCCGAGATGATCTCGGTCAGTTCCGTCGTGATCTGCGCCTGGCGCGCCCGGTTGTACACGAGCGTGAGGCGCTTGCCCGCCTTGCCCGCGTTGTCGGTCGCCGCCTTCATCGCGATCATGCGTGCCGCGTGCTCGCTCACGACCGCCTCCATCATGAGCTGGAAGAGCGTCGCCTTCACCGCCGCCGGCAGAAGGTCGTCGAGCAGTTCCTTCCCCGCCGGGCTGAATTCGTACAGCGCCCGCATGCCCTTCTGCGCCGCGGCATCCACCTTCGGCGGCTGGAACGGGAGCAGCTGCGTCACCTCCGGCGTCTGCTTGCCCGCCGAGATGAACCGCATCGACACCACCCGCACGACCGAGATCTCGCCCGCGATGAACTTGTTGATGTAGTCCGTCGCCAGGACGTCCACCGCGTCGTACGCCGGCTTGTCCCCGAACTGCGAGTGCAGGCGCGCGATCGGGATCCCGTTGAACTTCAGGAACCCGGCCCCCTTCTTGCCGACCAGTTCGATGATGCCCGTGCGGATGTTGGGGTTGCCGCGGCTGAGCGCGATCGCCGCCCGCAGCACCGACCCGTTGTACGGCCCGCACAGCCCGCGGTCGCTGGTCAGGACGAGCGTCAGCTCCTTGCCCGGCCGCTCCCCCTTGCCCGAATCCAGCAGCGGGTGCCCCGCGTCCTCGAGCCCCCCGGCCAGCTCGTTCACCAGCGCCAGCATCGCCGCGCTGTACGGCTTGGCCGCCACCGTCCGCTGGTTGGAGGCCGAAAACTTCGCCGTGGCGATCATCTGCATCGTCTTGGTGATGCGGCGGATGTTGCCGACGGCCTTGATTCGCTTCTTGATCTCGCGGGTCTTGCCCATAGGGGCAGAAGGATAGGTCCGGAGGGGGGGGAGGTGAAGACGGCGACTTCTTTACCTGGTCCACGAGGACAGAGGGCGCCGCCGGAACCCCAGGATCGCGAGGCCCCCCGACC
The DNA here is from genome assembly GCA_964500365.1 of uncultured Phycisphaeraceae bacterium. Taxonomy (GTDB): domain Bacteria; phylum Planctomycetota; class Phycisphaerae; order Phycisphaerales; family UBA1924; genus CAZCPB01. The sequence goes on along the minus strand of CAZCPB010000192.1, from coordinate 3,138 downwards.
CGCGGCCCCTCAGCCCAATCTCTTGCCGTAGCACACGCTGAACGGCGCCGTGAGATACGGCCCGAACTGCGGAATTTTCGCCCACCCCTCGCTCTCGTACAGGGCGATCGCCTCGTGCTGCTTCGTCCCCGTCTCGAGCACCGCGTGCGCAAACCCGCGCCTCGCCGCCTCCGCTTCGAGGAACCGGAGCACCAGCCGCCCGTAGCCGTTCCCCCGGTGGCCGTGGGCGACGAACATCCGCTTGATCTCTGCCGCGTCCTCCCACGGCCGGAACGCCCCGCACGCCGCGGCCACCCCGCCCACGCGCCCGATCGTGAACACGCCGCCCCGGGATTCGAATCCGGCCTCCTGAATCCCGTTGGTCGGCAGGCCGGGGTACCGCGCCGAGATGTCGCGGTCGAGCGCGCCGATCAGGGCGAGCGCATCGGGCGACGCCGCGGGCTCGATCGCGATGGCCAGAGTCGCGCCGGGCATGCCACAGGTTACGCCGCGCGGCCGCTGCTCGGCCCGCCCCTACAGTGCCCCGATGCGCATCCTCCTCACCAACGACGACGGCATCAGCGCCCCGGGGATCGTCGCGCTGCACGACGCGATCTCCGGTCCCATCGGCGATTTCTCCGGACCGCTCAGCATCGGGCCCGACGGCAACGCGGCGGACTCGGTCTTCGTGGTCGCCCCCCTTACCGTGCAGTCGGCCTCGGGCCACGGCGTCACCTACAAGGTCCCGCTGATGACCACGCCCGTCCAGGTCCACAAGCGGATGAGCGGCGTCGCCGTCGACGGGCGCCCGGCCGACTGCGTAAAGCTCGCCGTCGCCAACATCTGGACCGAGAAGTTCGGCCAGGGCTCCAAGCCCGACCTTCTCATCTCCGGCATGAACTCCGGCGCCAACTGCGGCATCAACGTGATCTACTCCGGCACGGTGGCCGCGGCCATCGAGGCGGCGTTCCTCGGGATTCCCAGCATCGCCGTGAGCCTCTCGCTCGGCTCGGGGCGCGCCCGCTACGACATCGCCGCCAACCACGCGCGGACGATCCTCGAGCGGCTCCTCGCCGCGGGCCTTCCCGACAAGAACGAGTGCCTCTCGATCAACCTGCCCGTGACCGAGGGCGACGGCCCGGTGCCAGAACTCCGCGTCTGCACCATGAACACGCACGGGCTGGTCGACAAGTACGAGCGCCGCGTGAGCCCGATGGGCGACACCTACTACTGGGCGGCGGGCCACGGCCTGGACTTCCACGCGACGCAGGAAGGCTCCGACGTGGAACTGCTCAAGTCCGGCTTCGCGACGCTCACGCCCCTCCACTACGACCTGACGCTCCACGGGTCGCTCAAGCGCTGGGGCAAGCGCTAGCGGACTCCGCGTCCGGTTTTCGCGCGCGCGGTATACTCGCCCGCGTCTGTCTTCCCGGGAGCCTCCATGCCCGAGCAGCGCCAGGCCGACGTCTTTCCCGCCACGCGGGTCTCGTGGATCGACGAGCGCCTGCTCGACGGCTCGCGCGGCAGGCAGGACGTCAACCGCCACATCATGACCGTCTACGACTTCCCCTTGCGCGTCTACTTCATGGGCACGCGCGACCGCTGGCTCGGGGAGCCCGAGGACGTCGTCCAGGGTTTCTTCGCCAGCCGCCTCTCCAAGGAAGACTTCCTCGCCCAGTGGCGCGCCAGCGGGTTGCGCCTCCGCCAGTGGCTGATCAACGCCTTCTGCTTCTACCTCAAGGAGATGCACCGCGCCCGCCGGCGCGACGCCCGCAACGTCGCCCAGCCCGAGGAGCCCGTGGTCGAGCCCGGGCAGGTCAAGGCCTTCGACCGCGCGTACATCGTCTCGGTGGTCCGCGAAGCGCTCCGCAAGACGCAGGAGCTGTGCGAGGCCGAAAACCTCGGCCCGCACTGGGAGATCTTCGTAAGGCATTACTACCAGGGCCGCGCGTACGCCGAGTTCGCCGGCGAGTTCAACGTCGAGCCCTCGCGCGCCGCGGTCATGGCGCGGACCGCCCGCTCGAAGTTCCAGGCCACGCTGCGGGGGATGCTCAGCCGCGACGCAACGGGGGCCGACCCGGACGACGAGATCCGCGAATTGCTGGAAGGAGACGGCTGAATGCCCCCACCCCCCCCGCCACCCCCGCCACCCCCCGCCGATCCCAGGCCGGACTTCACGACCAGCTTCCCCGGGCGGGACTTCACGGAACTCGGTGACGCCGAGGCGCGCCGGCTCCTCCAGATGGGCCTCGTGCAGCCCTTCCGCCCCGTGGACGCCCTGATCGACCGCGTCCTGGCTCCCGGCGGCCCCGAGTGGTTCCGCAAGGCGCTCTTGGGCCCGCCCTTCACGTGCGACCCCGCCCTCGCGGGCGGGCAGGCCCTTCTCACCGGGCGCGTCATGCTCACCCAGCTCGTCAACCTCAAGGAAGCGGGCAAGGCACAGGCGCGCGATGTCGACCAGAACGCCCGCCTCGCCGCCCGCGCGGGCTACGACCTGGCCCTTGCCGCGGCGCTGGTCCACTACGGCCGCATGATCACCACCCAGCGCCGCAGCGAGCTGGCGCTGGCCCTGGGCGACCTCGCCGAGGCGCTGCCCGAGCCGTGGGCGGGGTTCGTGAACCGCGCCGTGGAGCGTCTCGGCGGGCCGGGCGAAGACTCCGGGCACGCGCAGCCGTAAGGTTGTGCGGGGCGCGCCCGCGCCTCGGCGGAACTATTCCACACGACGAGGAGACGACGCATGCCCGCACGCACCGCGCAGGCCGAATGGAAGGGCTCGCTCACGGAGGGCTCCGGCCGCATCAAGGTCCAGAGCGCGACGCTCGACGCCCCCTACGACTTCCGCGCCCGCACCGCCGACGGCAAGGGGACCAACCCAGAGGAACTCATCGGCGCGGCGCACGCCGGCTGCTTTGCCATGCAACTCTCGGCGCTGCTCGGGAAGGCGGGCTTCACGCCCGAGCGTCTGGCGGTCACCGCCGGCGTCCACCTCGAGAAGCAGGGCGAGGGCTTCGCGATCTCGAAAATCGACCTCTCGCTCGAAGGCTCCGTGCCCGGGATCGACGCCGCGGCGTTCCAAAAGCACGCCGAGACCGCCAAGGCAACGTGCCCCGTCTCCAAGGCCCTCGCCGGGACGCAGATCTCGCTGACGGCGCGCCTGGC
>CAZCPB010000191.1:0-8914 GCA_964500365.1 uncultured Phycisphaeraceae bacterium | reverse complement strand
GTAGAGCCAGACCTCGCAGCCCTTCATCCACGGTCGCGCGGAGAGGCGGTGCAACGCGGTCGTTACCGCCGAGAGACACACGCGGTGCGTGCCGTGCGGGTCGGAGAGGTCTCCCGCGGCATAGATCTGGTGGGGCTTCACGCGCTCGATCAGGTCCATGGTGATCCGGATGTCCTCCTCCCCGAGCGGCTTCTTGCGGACCATGCCCGTCTCGTAGAAGGGCATGTCGAGGAAGTGGACGTGGTCGGGCTTGACGCCGGAATAGCGGGCCGCGGCGCGGGCCTCGGTGCGCCGGATCAGCGTCTTGATGACCTTGAGCTCGCGTATGTCGATCTGCCCGGCGCGCTTGTCACGCAGGAACGTGCGGACGCGCGCCGCGATTTCGCGCGACTGCTCCGTCCCCTCGCCGAAGTGCAGCGCCGTGCAGAACTCGACGACGAAGTCCGCGTGCCGCTCCGCCGACTCGTCCCACACGGCGATATTGCCCGAAGTCTGGTACGCGACGTGCACCTCGTGCCCCTGCTCGCACAGGCGGATGAACGTGCCGCCCATGCTGATGACGTCGTCGTCCGGGTGCGGGCTGAAGACGATGATGCGCTTGGGGAAGACGGCGCTCGTGCGCGCGGCCTCGGCGGAACGAGACCCGCCGCCGGGTGGCGATCCGCCGGCCTTCTTCGCCGGCTTCCCACCGGGCCAGCCCGTGATCGTGCGCTGGAGCTCCTTGAAGACCGCGATGTTGATCCCGTACGCCCCGCCGCGCGAAGTGACCAGTTCCTGCAGCCCGTGCTCGTTGTAGTCCTCGTCGGTCAGCTTGAGGATCGGCTTGTTCAGGGAGAGCGAGAGCCAGATCACGGCGCGGCGCGTGGTGGGGGCGTCCCACGAGAGCCCGAACTGCGAGACCGGGCCGAGGAGCCACGGCGTCTTGAAGCGCGTCAGCTCCGCCGCGGCCGCGGAATCAAGCATGACGGCCGCGCCGCGGTGCTGCTGCAGGAAGCTCGCGGCGACCGAGCTGGTGACCTCGCCCTCGACCGCCCGCTTGACGATCCCCGCCTTGTGCTCGCCGAAGGCCAGCAGGATCACCCGCCGCGCTTCGAGGATCGTCCCGACCCCCATCGTGATCGCGTGGCGCGGCACGTTCCGCTCGCCGAAGAAATCGCTCGCGGCGTCCATCCGCGTGACCTTGTCGAGCGTGATCAGGCGCGTCCTGCTGTCGCGCGAAGAGCCCGGCTCGTTGAACCCGATATGCCCCGTGCGGCCGATCCCGAGAATCTGAATGTCGATCCCGCCGGCCGACTTGATCTTCCGCTCGTACTCCTCGCAGAACGCGCCGATCTTCGAGCGCGCCACCGTCCCGTCCGGCACGTGCGCGTGCGACGGATTGATGTCCACGCGGTCGAAGAGATACTCGCTCATGAAGCGCCGGTAGCTCTGCAGTTCGCCCGGCTTCATCGGCCAGTACTCGTCGAGGTTGAAGGTGACGACGTTCCTGAACGAGAGGCCCTCGGCCGTGTGCAGGCGTACGAGTTCCTCGTACACGCCGTGCGGCGTCGAGCCGGTGGCCAGGCCGAGCACCGCGCGCTTGCCCTGGCCCGCGCGCAGGTGGATCAGTTCCGCGATCTCGCGTGCGACGGCGCAGCTCGCGGCGTGGCTGCTGTCGTGGACGAGAACGGGGAGTTTTTCGAGAGGCGAAGCGTGGTGAGCGGTGGAGGAGGGACGGATGTTTGCGGGCATGGGCGTATTCTTGACGCGATCAGGTCCGATTGCGCGGGCTGAATCGACCCGCATTCGGGCTCGCGCGGAACGAACACGAATCTCTCAGCCATGAATTGCGGGCAAGAATCCGCAGCCTCTCGCCCGGAGGGCGATCGGGCGTTGCCAGGGGCGCAGCGCTTCGCAAGCCCCTGGAAGCGTGACAACCCCCGGGTTTCTTGGTTCTTCCGCCCGGTTGGGCGGACGGGCGGTGCCACAGCGGGACACACCGCAGTCAGCGCCAGATGCCCTCGATTGGTATCTTGCCACTATGCCAAGCGCTTGGACCCAGAACTATTATCACACCGTTTTCAGTACCAAGAACCGGGAAGAGTCGATCACACCCGGATTGGAGCAGCGGCTGTTCCCATTCATGGGCGGCATCGCGCGCGACCTTGGCTGCTCCCTTCTCGCGATCAACGGCACCACGAATCACGTCCATCTTCTTCTCCGATACCCGCCCGATCTCTCGCATTCCGACATGCTCCGTCACATCAAGTCGCGCTCCTCGAAATGGATTCACGAGACGTTTCCGAATCTTCGACGTGTTTCGTGGCAGGAGGGCTACGGCGGATTCACCGTGAGTAAGTCCGGCCTGCCCAAGGTCGAGAAGTACATCGCGAATCAGAAGAAACACCATCGCTCATGGACTTTCGAGGAAGAAGTAGCCGAGCTGATGAGAGTGAACGAGATGGAGTATGACCCGAAGGAGTTCTTCCGGTGATCGGCGCGCGGAGGATGGATGATTCGTCCGCCCTCCGGGCGAGGATGAAATGGTGAAATGATGGGGGTGGCCGATCACCAGGGGCTTGCGAAGCGCTGCGCCCCTGGCAACGCCCGAGCGCCCTCCGGGCGAAGAGAAGGCGGAAACTACGTATCGGACGCGAAGGCTTCACGGCGATTACGGGCGGCCCTGCAAGCGGATTGGATGCGCTACGCGATCTTCACCCCGCTCACCGGCTCCAGCGGCAGCATCCGCGCATACCGCATGTAGCTCTCAAAGTTCGCCCTCATCTCCACCATCGAATCCCCCCCGAACTTCTCGCAGAAGCACCGCGCCACCTCGAACGCCGCGACGTTCTCCATCACGACGCTCGCCGCCGAGACCGCGCACACGTCGCTCCGCTCGTACGCCGATTGCTCGGCCTGCTTGGTGTTCAGGTCGATGGACGGCATCCCCCGGAGCAGCGTGGAGATCGGCTTCATCGTGCCGCGCACGACCACGGGCTGCCCGTTGGTCATGCCGCCCTCGGTCCCGCCCGCGTTGTTCGTGTCGCGCACGAACCCCAGGCCCGGCGTGCTCACCTTCGTCGGGTCGTACCGGATCGGGTCGTGAACCTGGCTCCCCGTTCTCGCCGCGCACTCTTTCCCCAGCCCGATCTCGACGCACTTGAACGCCTGGATGCCCATCACCGCGTACGCCAGGCGCGCATCGAGCTTGATCGTCCAGTCCACGCACGAGCCGATCCCCGGCGGGCAGCCGAAGATGTGCGCCTCGACCAGGCCCCCGACCGTGTCCTTGTCCACCTTGGCCTGGTGGATGATCTCGATTTGCTTCTCTGTCGCCGCGGCGTCGGGGCAGTACGTCTCCGAGGCGTTTCGAAGCCCAGCCAGTTCCCGCCAGTTGTCCTCCGTGACCTGCACGCTCGTCGCCGCGTTCAGGATCGACCGCACGAACCCGAACGCTTCGATCCCGAACTCGCGCAGGAGGCACCGCGCCACCGCCCCCGCGGCGACCCGGCTGGCCGTCTCCCGCGCGCTCGCCCGCTCCAACGTCTCGCGGCAGTCGGTCGTGAGCCACTTCACGCTCCCCGCCAGGTCCGCGTGCCCGGGACGCGGCTTGTACACCGGCGGCGTTCTCGCGAGGTCATCGAGCCGCGAATCCTTATTGGCGATCTTCATCGTCAGGGGCGCGCCGATCGACTTTCCGCGGCGCACGCCCGTCAGGAACTCGACCGCGTCCTTCTCGATCCGCTGCCGCCCGCCGCGACCGTACCCGCCCTGGCGCCGGGTCAGTTCGCCGTTGATGAACTCTTCGTCCAGCGCGAGCCCCGCGGGGAGCCCCGTGACGGTGATGACCAGCGCCGGTCCGTGGCTTTCGCCCGCGGTCTGATAGTCGATTCGCGCCATGGACAACAGTATCGGCCGCCAGATCGCCCCGCGTGCACGCCGGGCGCCGCCACGGCCGGTCAGGGCGATGTATAGACGCTCAGCACGTTGGAGAAATCGTCCGTCCACACGCGGGGCTTGGCGAACTTGGCGATCTCGTCGGCCTTTTCCCAGCCGCGGGCGCCGTCGAGGAACGCCAGGTCCTGCTCCGTCCGGGCCACCACGAGCCACTCCGAGGGCGCCTTGGCTTCATTTCGCTCATGTTCGGGAAGGTCCCAGTCGAACTTGCGGCGGACGGCGAATCCGAGTTCGTCGGCGTTCCCGGTCACCACTCCCGCGAGTTGGAGGTGCCGGTTCGAGGTGTGAATCAGGATCACGCCCCGCTCACGCAAACGATCGGCGTACATCCGCATCGCCTCGACCGTGATGAGGTGTATCGGGATCGAATCCGAGCTGAAGGCGTCGAGCACGATCACGTCGAAGCGTTCGTCGGTGCGGGCCATGAGCAGGCGGCCGTCCCCGACTTCGACGGTGATGCGTCCCTTGGCATCGCGAAGGAACGTGAAGTACTCGGGATTCCGCGCGATCCGCACGATGACAGGATCAATCTCGAAGAACGTGAACGACTGCCCTTCGCGCGCGTACGACGCGAGCGCGCCGGTTCCCATGCCGACCAGACCCGCCGACCGTACCCGCCCGACACGGTTGAGACGGTCAAACACCTCGCCGGCCGGGCCGGTCGGGTGGTAGTACGTGGTGGCCAAGTTCTCCTTGCCGGGGATGGTCAGACGGCAGCCGTGCATCGTCGTGCCGTGCATCAGCTCGATCCCGCCGCCGCCCTTCATCTCGCGCACGACGTGCACGCCGAAGAACGATCGCTCGACGAGCATCACGTTCGCCGAGCCGGCGCGCGAGAAGACCGCGAGCATGATGAGGATGCCGATTGCGGCCGTGAATCGCAGCCCCCACGGCGCGATCGCCAGGCACGCCGCCGCGAGGAGCCCGAACTGAAAGAGCAGCCCCAGGCGCCGCCCGCCGAGGTTGAGCACGTCCCTGGCGAACTCGACCGTGAAGTAGAGGGACGCGATTCCCAGGGGCATCGCGAAGAACAGCACGGCCCGGCGCCACCACTGCGTGTCCGCGCGTTCCGAGAGCCCCGCGATGATCAGCCCCGCCGCGCACGCGCACGGCACGAGCAGCTTGACCGCCATGACCTGCCAGTTCATCTCGCCGCCGAAGATCGTCGCCGTGAGGCTCGTCGCCAGGAGCAGGCCGCCGAGGATGAGCGAGACCGCCCACGCCGGCGGCGGGAAGAAGTCGCGGGCCCACGCGGGAACCCACGGCCCGGACCAGAAATCCCGCCCCGCGGTGGCCAGCCCCGCGCAGCAGGTCACGATGATCGCGATCGGGTACTCGAGCACCCGATTGAACGCGAGGGGCGCCACGATCGCGTTGAACGCCCCCCCGAGCGCGCCGCCCAGCGACATCAGCAGGTAGTACTCGGTCAGGTGGCGCGGGTCGGGCCGGATCACCGCGAGGCGCCCGTGGCACGCCATCGCCCCGACCGCCAGCGTCAGCAGGTGCGCGGGCAGGTGAAACGCCGGGAACGTCTCGCGCCCGAGCTGCATCAGCAGCGTGAGCCCGAGCACCACCGGCGCCAGGAGGCCGGTCGCCCAGCGGGTCGCCGCGGCCCCGAAGCGGCTGTACGCGACGATCATCGTCGCCAGGTAGATCGACAGCGGCACGATCCACAGGAGCGGCACGGGCGCCAGGTCGGTCGTGATATGCGTGGTCACGCCGATCATCAGGCTCGAGGGCGCGAACGCCAGCACGATCCACGTCAGCCGCGCGCCCCACGTCACGGCCGACGGGTTCGCGACCCCCTCGATTACGGCGGGCGCGCCCGCCGAGGGCGCGCTCGCCGACCGCTCGGCGCCGCGCCGAACCCGGATCACCGCGCAGGCCACGATCAGCGCCGCGAGCACGCCGTACCCCCACGCCCACGACACGCTCTGCTCCCGGAGCCGCAGCAGCGGCTCGGCCAGCACCGGGTAGCCCAGGAGCGCGATCAGGCTCCCCGCGTTGCTCGCGGCGTACAGGAAGTAGGGGTCACGGGCCCGCGGGTGGTCAGTCCCCGAGAACCACCTCTGCAGCAACGGGCCGGTCGTCGAGAGCACCAGGAACGGGGCCGCGGCAAGCGTCCCCAGCGTCCCGAGGAGCCACAGCACCGGGAACTCGCTCGCCGGCACCTCGATGTCGCGGCCCAGCGCCATGGGCAGGGTGAGCAACGGCACGAGCACCACGATCCCGTGCACGACGGCCTGCGCGCCCGGCCTGAGGTGCTTCGTGAGCAGGTGGGCGTAGAGGTACCCGATCAGCAGCAGCGTCTGGAAGAACACCATGCAGGTGTTCCACACGCCCGGCGACCCTCCGAGCACCGGCAGCACCATCCGCCCGACCATGGGCTGGACGAGGAAGAGCAGGAGCGCGGAAAGAAAGATCGCGGCGGTGAATGCGGCGAGCACAGGACCCTCCGGGGGCTACCCAGTGTACGGGTGGCGCCCGCCGAAGAACGCCCAATCGCCGTCAGCGGAGCACGCTCAGGATGTTGGAGAAATCGTCGGTCCACACCTTTGAAATGCCGGGCCACACCGGCACGGGGTACCACTCGGAATAGTTGTCGAGCGAATCGAGGTCCTCCCACCGCCGGGCCAGGACGACCCACTCGGAATTGTTCTTCCCCTCGTACCCCTGCTGCTTGGTGGCGACGTCGTTCTTGATCTTGATCGCGAGGTCCAGCCGGTCGGCGATGCCCGAGAGCACCCGGACCAGGTACAGGTGGCGGTTCGAGGTGTGCACCAGCAGGATCCCGCCCTCGTTGAGCCGGTCGAGGTACGTCCGGAACGCCTCGACCGTGAGCAGGTGCATCGGGATCGAGTCGGAGCTGAAGGCGTCGAGGACGATCAGGTCGTGCTTCACGCCCTCGGCCCGCTCGAGCAGGAGCCGGCCGTCCCCGACCTTGTAGTCGATCGTGCCCTCGGCGTCGCGGATGTAGGTGAAGATCGGCGTGCCCTCGGGGAGCCCGGCGGCGCGGGCGATCGGCGGGGGCACCGGCGCGTCACGGGCCACGTAGATGATCGAAGGGTCGATCTCGTAGAACGTGAACGTCTGCCCCGGCTCCGAGTACGCCGCGATGGTCCCGATCCCCAGCCCCACGCACCCCACGCTGGAGACCCGGTTCTCCGCGTTGAGCATGTCGAACACGTCGCCCACCGGCCCGGTCGGGTGGTAGTACGTGGTGGGCTTGGCCGAGAGTTCGGGCACGCGGAGCTGCGCCCCGTGCTCGGTGTTCCCGTGCAGGAGCTGGAACGCGCCGCCGGAGGCCGTGATCACGACCCGGTGCACGCCGAAGAACGTCCGTTCCGTGATCAGGGGGAACCCGGCCAGCCCCGGCGAAAACGCCGCGAGCGCCATGAGCGCCGCGACCGCGCCCGAGAACCGCCACGGCCAGCGCAGGAGCAGGTAGCACGCCAGCACCGGGAGACCGAACGCCAGCGCATTGCGCTGGCGGGCGTCGGTGATCTCCAGCAGGGCGTTGGTGAACTCCAGGCACACGTACAGCGCGCCGATCGCCACCGGCACCGCGAGGTTCAGCGTCCACCGGCGCCACCGCGAGGACTCGTCGTGCCGCCACGCCGCTACGAACATCGCGATCGCGGCACCCGAGGGGATGAACAGCTTGATCGTGAGCAGTTTCCAGTTGTCTTCCTCGGAGCCGCCCACGAACGTAATGAACAGGCTCGCGATGAAGAGCAGGGCACCGAACCCGATCGGCACGATCCACGGGGGCGCGGGCGTGCGCTTCGGGGCCGCGTCCGACCGCCGCTCCGCGCCCGCGGCCACGCTGGGGTCGAAGAGCCTCAGCAGCCGCACCAGCCCGGACTTGACCGCCATGGCCGCGCCGCTCATCGGGTCCGGCCCGGCCAGGAGCAGCGCCAGGGCCGCCGAGACCACGATCGCGATCGGGTACTCCAGGATCCGGTCGAACACCAGGGGCGCCACGATCCCGTTGAACAGGCCCCCCAGCGCTCCGCCCACCGACATCAGCAGGTAGAACTCCGTGAGGTGCGCGGGGTCGGGCCGCATCAGGGACAGCCGCCCGTGGCAGGCCATCGCCCCGACGAGCAGGGTGGCCAGGTGCAGCGCGACCAGCACCCACAGCGGCTCGCGCGCTTCCATCAGCATCGACACCGTGAGCGCCAGGACCACCAGGGGCAGGAAGAACGTCGCCAGACGCGTCGAGGCGTCGACGAACCGGCCGAAGGCCACGATCATCGTGACCAGGTAGATCGATAGCGGGATAACCCACATCAGCGGCACGGGCGCCACGTCCGTCGAAATGAAAGTCGTCGCACCGATCATCAGGCTCGACGGCGCGAACGAGAGCAGCACCCACAGGGCCCGCGTTTTCCACGTCACCGGCCCCGGCGCGGGAAAGTCCGCGGTCGCCGCCGGGTCGGTGCCGGGCCGGGCCTCGGGCCCGTCCTTCCTGGCCCGGGCGATCCGGTACGCCGCGCAGCCGATCAGCAGCACCGCCAGTGCGATGTACCCGATCGCCCAGAACCGGCCCTGCTCCTTCAGCGTGAGCCACGGCTCGATCAGGATCGGGTAGCCCAGGAGTGCCAGCAGGCTTCCCGCGTTGCTCGCGGCGTACAGGAAGTAGGGATTCCCGGCCCGCGGGTGGTCCGTGGACGAGAACCACCGCTGCAGCAGCGGCCCGTTCGTGGACAGCATGAGGAACGGGACTCCCGCCATCATCGCGAGCACGCCCAGCAGCCACCCGATGGGGAACTCGCCGGCGGGCACGTCCAGCCCCTCCGGCAGCGCGATGGGCAGCAGCGCGATCGGCGCCAGCGCGGCCACGGCGTGCACCGCCGTCTGCGCCCGCGGCCCGAGCCGGCGGGTCACGAAGTGCGAGTACGCGTACCCCACCAGCAGGAGCGACTGGAAGAACACCATGCAGGTGTTCCACACCGCCGGAGTGCCGCCCAGCGCC
>CAZCPB010000190.1:0-9114 GCA_964500365.1 uncultured Phycisphaeraceae bacterium | reverse complement strand
CCATCGTCATCGAGAAGTCCGCCAAGGGCGAGCGCGCGTACGACATCTACTCGCGCCTCCTCAAGGACCGGATCATCTTCCTCGGCGGGCCCGTGACCGACGAGGTCTCGAACCTGATCATCGCCCAGCTCCTGTTCCTCGCGAACGAGGACCCCAAGAACGACATCCACCTGTACGTGAACTCCCCCGGCGGATCCGTGTCGGCCGGGATGGCGATGATCGACACGATCAACCACGTGCCGTGCGATGTGGCGACGTACATCGTCGGACAGGCCGCGAGCATGGGCTCGCTGATCGCCGTCAGCGGGACCAAGGGCAAGCGCTACACGCTCCCCAACGCCCGCAACCTGATGCACCAGCCCCTGCTCTCGGGCGTGCTCGAGGGGCAGGCCACCGACATCGAGATCGAGGCCCGCGAGATGCTGCGGCTCCGCGACCGCCTGTACTACATCTACTCGACGGCGACCGGCCAGTCGATCGACCGGGTCGCCAAGGACTGCGACCGCAACAAGTGGTTCGACGAGAAGGAAATGCTGGAGTACGGCCTCGTCGATTCGATCCTCACCCGGATGCCACAGACGGCGCGCATTCACCGCGACGAAGATTGACGCCCGCCGCCGGCGTGGCGCGCGGCCGAGCCGACCCATGGCATTCCTCCGCTGGTTCGCCGCCGTGTTCGCGCTGGCCCTCGCCCCGGCGATCGGCGCGGCCGCGGGCGGCACGTACTACGTCGATGCCCAGAACGGGAGCGATGCGGGTTCGGGGGGCGCCGCCGATCCGTGGCGCACGCTTTCACACGCCATCGGGAGCGCCGGCGCGGGGTCTGCCGACGGTGACACGCTCTATCTTGCCGGCACCTTCCGCGAGAAGCTGGCCCTGATCTCGCCCGGAGTCGGCGTGACGATCGCGCAGTGGCCTGGGATGCCCCGGGCGATCGTGCGGGGGGACGTGCTCACCGCGCTTTCCGACTGGACGTACACCGGCACCCCGGGCGTGTTCGAGATTGCGCTGCCGCCGGGAACGTGCGACCACGTGAACGACCGCACGCTCCCCGAGGGCATCGCGACGGTGGTGGTGGACTGGGACTCGTCGATCGACGCGGCGGGCCGGCATTACGGGCACCTCACGCGGGCTCAGGGACTCGCTGACTGCGCGATGCGTCCGGATTCCTGGTGGTTCGCGCCGTCGGGCACCGCGGGCGTCGATCAGGACGGGTCGGGGACGATCCGGATTCATCTCGCCGAGGGGTACGTCGGCGCGGGCGCCCTTCACGCGTCCGGCCACGTGATCGCGTACTGCCTCGGCAACCGCAACGGAATCGAGATCGGCACGCTCCGCTACAAGGACTCCAACTACACGCAGGGCGATTTTGCCGTGGACAACCCGCTGGGCTGCCGCGGCTTCACGCTCGACGGGGTCTGGTCGTACCTGTGGCCGGACAACGGATGGCGGACGCAGTACGGGCTGGGCGGCCTCGGGGTGGACGTGGGGGAGGGGACGAACATCTTCGTCAACTCGATGGGGTACGCGATCCGGCCGGCGGACTTCGTGAACTCGACGGTGCGGAACGTCAAGACCATCGACGGCGGCTATCACGGCTGCATGTTCGTCGGCCACCTCAACCACGGCAACACCTTCGAGGACAGCGAGATCTGGGGCGGGCACGGCAACCCCACTTCGGGCGGGTCGTCGAGCGGGTTCTTCGTGAGCAACTACGGGCCGGGCGACAAGTCGATCCACGGCTGTCGCGTGACCAACGTGACGGTGCAGAAGTACACGCTGCTGGGCCGGCAGACCGAGACAGTGGGGGGCCTCGAATACGCGGTGCCGATCCAGTTCCCATTCGATCGCTGGGGCGCGCCCGTCTACACGACGTGCACGTACGACGGCTTCATCCACCACACCACGATGGACAGCGCGAGCAACCGGGTCGCGGACGTGGAGTACACGGACTGCGCCGTGGTCGAGTCGGGGCGGTTCTCGGACAACTCGATGTGCGTCGGCGCGGCGTTCAAGGGCGGGCACCTCGGCAACCTGACCTGGGACCCCACGAACGTGGACGCGTACCCCGTGCGGTTCCGGAACTGCGCCGTGCTCAACGCCGCCCACAACCTCACGGACGGGACCACGCACCTGGCGTTCGATCGCTGCCGGATCCACCTGGCGCGCCACGGGGCGCTGTTCGCGGAGGGGGGCGCCCTGGGCTCGGGCTCGGGGGCGCACTCGATCCTGTTCTCGGCGTGCGAGATCGTGGACGGCATGGGCCACGCCGGCGGCGGGTCGCGCCACACGTTCCAGGCGTCGTTCACCAACCGGCTGTACCTGGTCAACTGCAGCGTGTACGGCGTGGGGGAGGAATCGAACGCCAGAAACTTCTTCAACTTCCTCTCGGGTGTCTCGGGCTCGCGTGTGTTCGCCCGCGCGTGCATCTTCGGCTACGCGGACGACGCAGGCGGGCCGCGCCGATTTCTCACGATGGGGACCACGCCGAACACGGCGGAGTTGAACCCCTCGGTCTTCGACATCGCCGACTGCTGGTACTTCGGCCTCGCGGACGGCTTCGTCGCGTCGCCCGGACCGGCGACGCAGGCGCAGTGGCAATCCACGTGGGCCGGCGCGGGGATGGACCCCGCGGGGGTCTACACCGGCGACGCGAGCCCGTTCGCCGATCCGTCGGGCGCGTCCCTCGAACTCACGGCCTGGGCGCGGGACGTCCGCAAGCTCTTCGACCACGCCGCGCCGGTGGGGATCAACGGGCGCGTCTTCTCGGGGAACTACGGCGCGTACCAGTACCGCTGCACTGCGGACCACGACGACAACGACTTCGTGAACGGCGACGACTTCGACGCGTTCGTCGCCGACTTTGAGGCGGGTCTTCCCGCTGCGGACATCGACGGCAACACCTTCGTCAACGGCGAGGACTTCGACCTGTTCGTGAGCCGCTTCATGGCCGGGTGCTGACCGAATGCCGGGTCAGCATCCGGCGTCGAAGCGCTCGACGAACGCTTCGAAATCGTCGCCGTTCACGTGCCCGTTCTCGTCGATGTCGGCGTCCGGGGAACCGTCCTCGAACGCCGCGATGAACGCGTCGAAGTCGTCGCCGTTCACGTGGCCGCTGTCGTCCGTGTCGGCGAAGCAGCGATACTGGTAGGCCCCGTAGTTCCAGGAGTATCGCCGCCCGTTCAGGCCGAAGGCCGCGTGGTGCTCCAGGAGTTTTCTCGCGCCCCTGGCCGCCGTTGCCAGGGCGAGGGACGACCCGGTGCCGTCCTCGAAGGGCGCCGCGCCCTCCCCGTACACGCCGTCCGGGTCCATGCCCCCGGCCCAGGATTCCCACTGCGCCCGGGTCGTGGGGCCCGGGTACGGGACGAAGCCGTCCGCGAGGCCGAAGTACCAGCAGTCGGCGATGTCAAAAGTCCCGGGGTTGAGAGTGAGCGTCGAGGGCGTCACACCCATCGTCAGGAGTTGCTTCCTCCCGGGCCCCTCGGGCGAATGGCCGAAGATGCAGCCGCGCGCGAACACCCGAGAGCCCCACGCGCCCGAGATAAACGTGAAGATGCGCCGGTCATTGGGCCCCGCGCCGCGCCCGTAGACGCTGCAATTGAGCAGGTACAGCCGGTTGGTCAGCGAGGCCTGGAAGGTCGAGCGCGCCGAACCCGCGGGGTCGCCCATCGTGTCCACGACCTCGCACCCGCTGAAGAGCACCGACTGCGCCCCCGAACCCGACGCCAGCGCGCCGCTCGAACCGGGCGTCCCCACGGTCCCGTGCCGGTCCAGGAAAATCGAGCAGTTCACGTACGCGACCGACGTGTCCGAGTCGGTGAGGTTGTACGCCGCGCCGCGCAGCACGCAGTTCACGAACCGCACGGGGTACGCCGCGGGATCCAGGGGGTCCGGCGGCACGTCCCACGGCCCTATCGCGCCGGCCTTGAACGCGCTGCCCTCGCACAGCGCGTTGAGCGAGACGCAGCCCGACTCGTACGTCGTGCAGTCGCGGTACTCGATGTCCAGCACGCGGTTGCCCTCGACCGCGTTGGTGTGGCTGATGAACCCGTCGTACCTCGCGAACACCGCCAGCCCGGCCGTGCCGGAAGCGTCCGCCTCGAAGGGGATCATGAGCGCCGTCGCATCGACGACCGTCGCGGGGTAGGCGATCGCCGACGCCGGCGCCAGCCCGCCCGTGCCGCCCTTGAGCCGCACCCAGTGGCGCGTCCCCGGCTTGGCGTACGCCGCCGGCATCGGCGACGAGAGCGTGAGCACCGCCGATGCGCCCGGCGAAACGGCCGTGACGGTGATCGGTCGGGCCGCGTCGTCGAAGAAGGGCTCCGCGTTGGGGATCGCGTACACCGCGCCGTTCACCGTCTCGGTCGCCCGGCCCAGCAGCGTGTACTTATGCGTGGTGACGTTGCGCACGCGGCAGCCCTCGATGTGCTTCGAGCCGTTGCCGAAGCTGCTGCAGAAGAAGCCGCCCGAGGAGCCCCCCGACGTCATGTTGCCGTGCCCGCCCCAGATCTCCGAGTCCTCGAACAGGTTGTCCTTATTCCGTTGCCCGACGAACATGCACCCGTGGTAGCCGCCGTCGACGGTCCTGCAGTTGCGCACCGTCCCGCCCACCCAGTCCGCCGGACGGATCGCGTACCCCATCGAGTTGACGAACACGTTCGTGCCCGGGCCCACGTCCACGCCCAGCCCGCCGAGCCCGTACTGCGAACGCCAGCCGTTGTCCGGCCACAGGTACGACCACACACCGTCGAGCGTGAACCCGACAACCTCCGCGTCGAGGCTCCAGAGCTGGGTGAAGCGGTTGTCGGCGTACCGGTTGGTCCCGATCTCGATGCCGTTCTTGTTGCCGAGGCAGTACGCGATCACGTGACCCGAACCGACGAGCGCTTCGTGGCTTGCGTACCCCTCGGCGAGATGGATGCGGACCGTGCCCGATCCATCCTGGTCCGTGCCGGGGGTGCCCGATGGGAAGAACCACCACGAGTCCGGCGTCCCGAGGCAATCCGCGCCGGACTGGGCGCGCTCCAGGTGCCCATAGTGGCGACCGAGCGCATCGATGCTCGCGTCCCAATCCACCACCACCGACGCGATGCCCTCGGGGAGCGTTCGACCGTTCGCATGGTCCGCCGTGTCGGGCGGCAGGACGAACTCGAAGACCCCCGGATGTCCCGTGTACGTCCAGTCGGCGAGGCTGGTGAGAACGTCGCCGCGGACGATGGCCCGGGGCTTGCCGGGCCACTGCGCCACGGTGACATTGCGGGCGGGGTCGGCGAACGCCAGACGCTCGCGGAACGTCCCCGAGAGATAGATCGTGTCCCCATCGGTTCGCCCGGCCCAGGAATACCGGAACACGTACTCCAGCGTGCGCCACGGGTCGTCGATCCCGCCGTTGTTTCCATCGTCCCCGCGCGCGGCGTCCACGTAGTACACCGCGCCGTCCTGCGCCGGACTCGCTTCGCCCGAGCCGAAGAGCGCGAGCACAGCCAGGACTACCACCGATCGAGTCATGGTCCGTGCCTCCACCCCGCAGGGCCCGTCCTATCCGCTGGAGCCGCGCGACGGGTCGCACAATCACGATTTCACCGCGAATTCCACGCGCACCCGTGCGCGGCGCGATTGAAAGCTCCGAGCAAAGTCCGTACCCGGGTGGTGGCAGGCGGCGCCCCTGCGCGCCGGCGCGTTACCCTCAACGCATGAGGATTATCACCCGAGCGATCGTCTGGTGCTGCATGGTGCTCGCGCCGGTCAGTTTCGCACAACCCGTGGCCCCAGGCACGTCACGAGCCGATGTGTCGCGCACCGACCGCGGCGCGGCACTCAAGGCGGTCGCCGAGTCCTGGCTGGCCCGGAGCGGCGCGCCCGGCATCACTCTCGCCGCGATCGGACCCGACAACGTGCTGGTGAAGGCGGCCGCGGGCCATGCTCGCGTAGCGACGGGCATGCCGATGGCGCCGGACGACCGCATGTTCGCGGGCTCCATCGGCAAGACGTACTTCGCGGCGGTGATCCTGCAACTGGCCGGCGAGGGCCGGCTTGACCTCGATGCGCCGATCTCGCAGCGCGTCGGTGGCGAGGCGTGGTTCGAGTGCCTGCCCAACGCCAAGGACCTCACGCTCCGCGTGCTCCTCAACCACACCTCGGGGATCGATGAGCACGTGGACGACCCGGAGTTCCTCGAGTTCCTCAAGATCGACCCCATGAAGCGGTGGGACTTCGGCGAGCTGCTCAGGACCTTCGCGTGTGATGAGCCCGCCCTGTTCGAGGTCGGCAAGGGCTGGTCGTACGCCGATACCAACTACATCATCGCGGGGCTGGTGACGGAGAAGATTACCGGGACATCGATGTACGACCTGGTCCGCGCGCGCCTGCTCGGCCCGCTCGAGCTGGGCGACACGATCCCCGCGGAAGGCCCGGAGATCCCGGGGCTGATCACCGGCTACGAAGGACCCGGACGCATGTTCACCAACGCGGAGGAGGTGGCGGTTAACGGTCGCTGCGTGCTCAACCCGCAGTTCGAGTGGTGCGGGGGCGGGTTCGTCTCGACGAGCCCGGACCTGGCGCGCTGGGGTCGGGCGCTGTGGGCGGGCGATGTGCTCGGTCCGGCCATGAAGCAAGAGATGTTGCAGGGCATCGAGGAAAAGCGAACGGGGCCGAACGATTCGTACGGGCTGGGCGTCATCATCTGGCGGAGCCCGATCGGGCGAGCCCTCGGGCACACGGGCATGTTCCCGGGGTACGTCTCGCAGGTCTTCCATTTCGAAGAACTCAATGTGACGGTGGCGATGCAGACCAACACCCTGGACTCGGCGAAACTGAAGGGCCTGCGCCAGGTGCTGATCGACGCGGCAAAGGTCATGGGCCCGCCCCGGCCCTCGGACAATCGGCCGTGATTCACACCTTGCGGTCGAGCAGGCGGTAGCCCACGGCCTCGCCGACGTGCTGAGAGCCGATCGCATCGGACCCGTCGAGGTCGGCGAGGGTGCGCGAAACGCGCCGGATTTTGTCGTAGGCACGTGCGGAGAGCCCCAGCTCGCCCATGGCCTGCCCCAGCAGCGCGCGTGCCGCGTCGTCGAAGGGGGCGAGCGAGTCGAGTTGCTTGCCGGACAGGCGGGAGTTCGGCGTGGTCGCGCCCTGGCGGGCGATCTGGCGGGCGCGGGCCGCCCCGACCTGCTCGCGCATCTGCGCTGAACTGGTGCCCACCGGCGCCCGCGACAGTTCTTTCCACGGCACCGCCGGCGCCTCGACGTGGATGTCGATACGGTCCAGGAGCGGGCCGCTCAGGCGCTCGAGATAGCGCTCCATGGCGCGCTTGCCCACCTCACCCGCGGGCATGTCGCCCTTGGGTGTCGGGTTCATGGCCGCGACCAGCATGAAGCTCGCCGGGAACCGCACCGCCGAGTGCGACCGGGCGATCGTGACGACGTGATCTTCCAGCGGTTGCCGGAGTGTCTCGAGCACGATCCTCGGGAACTCGGGCAACTCGTCGAGGAAGAGCACGCCGCGGTGCGCGAGGGAGATCTCGCCCGGGCGCGGGATGGCGCCGCCGCCGACGATGGCGGGGGGAGAGGCCGTGTGGTGGGGGGAGCGCACGGGGCGGGTCGTGACAAGGCCCTGGCCGGGCGCCAATTGGCCCGCGGCAGAGTAGATCCGTGTGATCTCGATAGCTTCCTCCGGCGTGAGCGGCGGAAGGACGCCGGGGAGCGCCTTGGCCATCATCGTCTTGCCGGTGCCGGCGGGGCCGAGCATCAGCCCGTTGTGTCCAAGTGTCCGGCACGGAAGGGCTCGAAGTCGCCCTCGGCCGTCTCTGGCAGTGGGGCACAACCGAAAGGCGTTGTGCCCGTCTGTCCGGCTCGGGCCGGTTCGCCCACGTTGGCCCGTGGGGCGGCCGCGCCCGGCGGCAACGCCAGGCGGAACGTCACGCTCCGGACGCCCCAGCGGGCCTCCCTGCCCGCCACGACGCGGCCCCGCTCGTCCCGCCGGAAGTCCTCGCGGGTCTTGACCGCGACCACGTCCACCCGCCGCACGATCGAGCGCAGGACCGCTCGCTTCTGGTCGGTGGTCAGCCGCGTCTTTCCCGCCAGCAGGGTCTGGACCGCCCGCACGATCCGCGGCGCGTGGCTGGTGTCGAGCGAGGCCGCCCTGGCCCGGTACTCGGCCAGCGACCGCTCGGCCGCCGCGATCGCCGCGTTCACCTCGTCGGCCTTGGCCAGGTACGTCGGCTTGTCGATCTCGCCGTCGGCCCGCATCTCGACCAGCCGGTCGCGGCGGCGCTGCAGCTTGGCGAGGCCCTCGGTGGCGAACTCGATCTCCTGGTCGAGCATCTGGTGCTGCCGGGGGTTCTGCGCCTGGGCGATCAGCCCGGCCACGAACTCCGGGCCGGTGGCGAGGCTGACGAAGGCGTCCCAGACCGCGCCGTCGGTCGCGGCCCCGTCGAGCCACGCGAGGCCCCTGGCGCCCCGCGGCCCGCGGTAATAGGGGACGCCCTTCAGGCAGTCGCTGCCGAAGGGCCGCTCGTTGACGTGCAGGAACTCGGTCAGCAGCCGCGGCGTGGCCGTGCGGGCGGCCTTGGGGCGGTTGTGGACGGCGTCCCAAAGGTCGCGGTCGATGATCGGCTCGTGCGCGTTCTCGACGACGATCGCGCCGGCGGCCTTCATGTCGAAGCGGAAGTTCCGCGAGCCCTTGGCCGCGACCCAGACGCCGCTGGCGCTCACCCCGATGTACGCCACGTTCAAGAGCGCCCGCCGCACCGCGGTCTTGCACCACCGCCCGCCGCGCGACGAGGGGGTGCCGCTGTCGTTGAGCGCCGCGGCGATCGCCCGGTCGCCCTTGCCGCGGGCGGCGAGGTCGAAGATGCGGCGGACGACGGCGGCCTCGTGCGGGACGACCTGGAGCGTCCCGCGTCCCGGCTGGCCGGGGTGGGGGTTCTCGTAGCCGTACGGGGCGGGGCCGCCGGTCTTGAGCCCGCGCTTGGCCTTCTCGCGCCGGCCGCGCTGCATGCGTTCCTTGATCCGCTCGCTCTCGGCGCGGTCCACCAGCGACTGGATGCCGACCATGAACCGCTCGTCGATCGACGCGAGGTCGCGGACCACGCCGTTCACGACGATCTTGATCCGC
>CAZCPB010000189.1:0-9124 GCA_964500365.1 uncultured Phycisphaeraceae bacterium | reverse complement strand
GAGAGTCGCCGCGATCGGCGGCGCGCCGGCCGTGACGCGCGAGGAGACCATGAGCGGCCTGGCCGGTCTGGACGCGATGCTGGGCGGCGGGCTGACGCGGGGGACCAGCACCCTCCTCCTGGGCGCGGCGGGCACCGGAAAGTCCACGCTGGCCACGCAGTACGCGATCGCGGCCACGGGGCGCGGCGCCCGGGCCTCCGTGTTTCTCTTCGAGGAGAGCATCGCGTCCTACGTGCACCGCGCCCGAAGCCTGGGCATCGACGTGGAAGCCCGGGTAGACGACGGATCGCTCGAGGTGCGTCGGGTCAACCCCGCGGAGCTGTCGCCCGGAGAGTTCGCGCACGAGGTCCGCAAGGCCGCCGCGAGGGACGATCGTGGCGTCATCGTGATCGACAGTCTGAGCGGTTATATCAACGCCATGCCCAGCGAACGGTACCTCGCGCTGCACCTGCACGAGCTGCTCGCGTTCCTCGGCGATCGCGGCATCACCACCATCCTGGTGCTGGCGCAGCACGGCCTGCTCACGGCCGAGCCGCGCGCCCTGGACGCGAGTGACCTTGCCGACAACGTCATCATGCTCCGCTACTTCGAGACCGGCGGCGAGATCCGCCAGTGCATCACTGTGATCAAGAAGCGCACGGGGCCGCACGAACGAGCGATCCGCGAGCTGTCGCTCCGGGACGGCCTCACGGTCGGCGAGCCGCTCCGGGGGTTCCGGGGGGTTCTGACCGGCGTGCCGGAGATCGTGGGGTCGGGATCGATCGACGGGAGCCTGGCGTGAACCCGCGCAACCCGGAGCGGGCGGTGCTGCTTGCGCCGACCGAGGCCGACGCCCGCATCACCGCCGCCATGGCGACCGAGGCCGGGCTCGAGTGCGTCGCGTGCGCCAACATTCAAGAGCTGGTGGCGCGGATCGGCGAGGGGGCGGGCGTCGTCGTTGCCACCGACCAGACTCTGGGCCCCGAAGACCTGGGCGCGCTCGCCGCGTGCCTGAACCATCAGCCGGCGTGGTCCGACCTCCCGGTGTTGCTCCTCACGGGGGCCGGGAGCGAATCGGCGTACGCCGCCGGAGCGCTCGCGCGCCTGAGCAACCTGACGATCCTGGAACGGCCTGTCCGTGCCACGGTGCTGGTGAGCGCGTTGAGAACGGCGGTCCGCGCGCGGCGGCGGCAGTACGAACTCCGCGATCGGCTCGAGGCGCTGGACCGTGCCCGGGAGCAGCTGCGGACGAAGAACGCCGAGCTGACGGCGTACCTCGAGACCGCCGCGATCGGCCTGCAGCGGTTGGGCCCGGACGGCGTGATCCTGTGGGCCAACGAGGCCGCGCATTCGCTCCTGGGGTACGCGCGCCACGAGTACATCGGGCGCGGGCTCGCGGAATTCTGCGCCGAGCCCGTGCGGGCCGCGCCGGTCCTGGCCTCTCTCGCCGGGGGCGCCCGTCTGCACGGCGTGCCGCTGCGTCTGAGCGCGCGGGACGGGTCGGCCAAGGTCGTTCTCGTCGATTCCAGCCCCTTCCTGGATCAAGGCCTGCTGCGGCACACGCAGTGCTTCGTGGTGGACATCACCCAGCGCGTGCACGCCGAGGAATCGGTCCGCGAGCTCAAGAACCACCTGCAGGCCCAGGTGGACGAGCTGGAGCGCAGCGAGGCCCGGCTGGGCGCGCTGGCACTGGCGGTGCCGTCGATCGTCTGGAACGCCGCCCCGGACGGTTCGATCGCGTGGGCGAACGAGCGGTGGCGCGAGTACACGGGCCTCGAGCCGGACGGGGCCGCCGATTGGGCGAACCTGCTCCACCCCGGCGACGCCGGCCGGTTCGTGGATTGCTGGAACGGGTCGCGCCGGGACGGCACGGACTTTGAGTGCGAGGCCCGTCACCGCCGGCGCGACGGGGAGTACCGCTGGTTCCTGACCAGGGCGTTGCCGCTGCGCGGCCCCGACGGCGCGGTCGCGGCGTGGTGGGGCTCTTCCACGGACATTCACGACCGCAAGCTGGCCGAGCATGCGATCGAGCGTCGAAACCGCCGCCTCGCGCTGCTCTCCCAGGCCTCGGCGGACCTGCTCGCGCTGGCCGACTGGGAGGGCGCCGTGCGACGGGTCTTCGAGCTGATCGCGCCCGAGTTCGAGCTGGGGGTGTATTTCAATTACCTCCTGGACGACGAAAGAGGCACGCTCACCCTCGACTCGTGGGCGGGGATCCCCGAGGGCCGGGCCGAGAACGTCCGCACGCTCGAGATGGGCGCCTGGGTGTGCGGGGCGGTGGCGCAGGCCCGCGAGCGAGCCGTCCTCGAGGGCGTGCAGGGGAGCGACGATCCGCGCGCGGGCCCGATCAGGGCGCTGGGCGTCCGCGCGTTCGTGTGCACGCCGCTCCTGGCGGGGGACCGGCTGCTCGGCACCCTGTCCTTCGGCACGTTCTCGCGCGACCGGTTCGAGCCCGAGGAGATCGAGTTTCTCACCGCGGTGTGCCACTACATCGCCCTGGCGGGCGAGCGGCTCCGCGCCGAGGGGCAGTTGCGTGAGAGCGAGGGACGGTTCCGTGCTCTCGTGGAAGCGTCCGCGCAGGTGGTGTGGACCGCGCGTGCCGACGGTTCGGTGGTCGAGGACTCACGCTCGTGGCGCGAATTCACCGGCCAGACCTACGCCCAATGGAAGGGTTTCGGGCGCTTCGACGCGATCCACCCCGAGGACCGGGCCCGAGTGCGAGAGCTGTGGCGGAACGCGCTCGACTCGCGCCGCACGATCGAAACCGAGTACCGGCTCCGCCGCGCGGACGGCGCGTACCGCTGGGTCGCCGTGCGTGTGGTGCCGCTCATCGACGGCGAGGGCAACCTCAGGAATTGGGTCGGGATGCACACGGACATCGAGGCGCGCCGGCAAGCCGAGGCCGCGCTCCGCGAGAGCCGCGACGTCCTGTCGCTGGCGATGCGCGCCGGGCGGATGGGAGCGTGGTGGAAGGACGTGGGAACGGGGCGGGTGTGGTGGAGTCCCGAACTGGTCGAGATCTTCGGCCTGCCCGCGGGGTACCAGCCGCCGCCCGGAGGGGGCATCTTCGACCTGATCCACGACGACGACCGCGACGCGATGAACCGGGTGGTGGAGCGGGCGGTTGAGTCTGGCGGCGACTACGTGATCGAGTTCCGGTTCCGGCACGCGTCGGGCGAATGGCGGTGGATGGAGGGGCGGGGGCGGTGCATCATGCCGGTCGACGGGGGCCCCGCACGCCTGTTCGGCCTGGGCATCGACATCACCGACCGCAAGGGTGCCGAGCAGGACCGCGCGTTCCTCGCCGCGATCGTCCGGCACTCCGACGACGCGATGCTCAGCAAGTCGCTCGACGGGATCATCACCTCGTGGAACGGGGCGGCGGTCAGGCTGTTCGGATACAGCGCCGACGAGGCGATCGGGCGGCCGGCGACGATGCTGATCCCCGCCGACCGACGGGACGAGGAGGAACGGATCCTCTCGAAGATCCGGCGCGGCGAGCGGGTCGAGCAGTTCGACACCGTGCGGGTCGGCAGGGACGGGACGGCGATCGACGTTTCGGTGGCGATATCGCCTATCCGCGACGATTCCGGTCGGATCATCGGGGCGTCCAGCGTCTCTCGCGACATCACCGCGAGAAAGCGCACGGAGGAGGCCCTGAGGCGGAGCGAGACGAACTTCCGCACCCTGGCCGACAACATGTCCCAGCTCGCGTGGATGTGCGACGAGCTGGGCTACGCCGACTGGTATAACCGGCGCTGGTACGAGTACACGGGGACGACGTGGGAGCAGATGCAAGGCTCTGGCTGGACCGCGCTGCACCATCCCGACCACGCCGAGCGCGTGAAGGCCTCGATCCGCCGCGCCCGCGAGCTCGGCGTGCCGTGGGAGGACACGTTCCCTCTCCGCGGGCGCGACGGCTCCTTCCGCTGGTTTCTCTCGCGGGCCGTGCCGATCCGCGACGGCGCGGGCGCGATCATCCGCTGGTTCGGCACGAACACCGACATCACCGAACAGCGGGAGGCGGCCGAGCTGCTGCGCTCGAGCGAAGAGCGTTTCAGGCTGATGGCCGACGCCTCGCCCGCGCTGGTGTGGGTGTCCGGGCCGGACCACGCGCGCACGTGGTTCAACCGGCCCTGGCTCGAGTTCACGGGCCGGACCCTCGAGCAAGAAGCCGCCGAGGAATGGAGGGCCGGGGTGCATCCTGAAGATCTGCCGCGATTCGTCGAAACGGTCACTTCGGCGACGCAGCGGCGGGGAGAGTACCGCGTCGAGTACCGTCTGCGCCGGCACGACGGGCAGTACCGGTGGCTCCTCGAGCAGGGCCGGCCGTTCCTGGTCGCCGGCGTCTTCTCCGGGTACGTCGGCTCGTGCATCGACGTGACCGACCAGGTGCTGGCGCGCCAGTCGCTCGAGCGGCAGCAGGTCGTTCTCGAAGAAACGGTGCACCAGCGCACCCTGGAGCTCGAGCGGTCGTCCCAGCGCCTGCGCATGAGCGCGCGCATGGCCTCGCTCGGAACGCTCTCGGCCGGGCTGGGCCATGACATGGGCAACCTGCTCGTTCCGATCCGCGTCCGCCTCGACTCGCTCTCCCGGGCGGAACTGAGCCCGGAACTCCGCGAGGACGTCGAGGCGATCCGCGCCTCGGCGCAGTACCTCCAGCGCCTCGCGGGCGGCCTGCGGATGCTGGCGATCGACCCCTCGCGCGAAGGCAGGGCGGAGTCGGTCGAACTGGGGACCTGGTGGTCCGAGGCCGGGCCCCTCCTCCGGAACGCCGTGCCGCGCGGCATCGCCATCGAGGCCCCGAGCTTCCCGCCCGGCCTCAGCGTCAGCATGCTGCGGGCGGCGCTCACGCAGGTCGTCTTCAACCTCGTCCAGAACGCGGGGGAAGCGATGCGGGCCCGCGGGACCGGGCGCATCACGATCACCGCGGGTCCCGTGGACGGCAGGGTGCGCGTTTCGGTCGCCGACGATGGCCCGGGGATGACGGAGGAAGTCCTGGCACGCTGCTTTGAACCCTTTTTCACCACCAAGACCCGGACGCTTTCCACGGGCCTGGGGCTCGCGCTGGTGTATCGCCTGGTGACGGAGGCCGGTGGGACGATCGAGCCGGAATCGAGGGTGGGGGAGGGGACCACGTTTTCGATCACGCTCCCCCCCGGCGGCGGGCCGGCGCCCGCGGGCCCGGGCCACGGCCGGACGGCGCGGGTGCTCGTGCGCGATGAGCGCATGCGAGCGTTCATAACGGCAGAATTGAAGTCACTGGCCTTCGAAGTCCGCACCAACGGCGACGGGCGGAGCGCCGACCTGCTCGTCGGCGACGATGCGGACGTGGAACTTGACGGGCCGACGGGCGTCGTTCTTCTCTGTGACCAGGGACCGGCGAGACCGGGGGTGGTCGCGGTGGGCCGCAGACCGAGTCCGAGGGCCGTGCGGGACGCCATCGACCGCCTGACGAGAGGGGATGCACGAGTTGACCGCTGACCGCCGGGACATTTCCGTGCTCTGTGTGGACGACAACGAGCAGGTGCTGCGCGCCCTTCACGTAAAGCTCGGCATGGCCGGCGGGTTCCGGGTGTGCGGCGCGCTCACCGACACGGGCACTCTTCCCCGCGAGGCGGCAAGGATCAGCCCCGACGTGGTGCTTCTCGACGTCGACATCCCGGGGCACGACCCGTTCGGCTCGGTCCGAGCGCTCGCGGACCGGTCACCCTCGACGCGCGTCGTGATGTTCAGCGCGCACGTGCGGCCGGAACTCGTGGACCGCGCCATCGACGCCGGGGCGTGGGGATTCGTGTCCAAGAGCGACGGCGAGGACGCGCTGGTGGAGGCCCTGCGCCGGGTCGTGGCCGGGGAGTTCGTGCTTTCCCCCGAAGTCCGCGCGTGCTACGACCCGGCCTGAGCGGGCGCGCACAGATGAATCGAAGATGAAAGCGCGTTGATCAGCGCGCGCCCGCGCCGCAGCGCGGGGTCGACCAAGGCGAAACTCCCGGCCGGCGGCGCACGAAGCGTGTGCGACCGCGGCGCTGCGTGCTCTGCTACCGGCCGGTGGTCGCCCAGGAGTCAACGATGAAGTACGTCGTACGAGCGTTCGGGACGATTGCCGCGTGCCTGCTCATGCTGGCCATGGTTGCGTGCAACACGACGAAGGGCATGGGCGAGGACCTTGAAGCGGCCGGCGAGGGGATCCAGGATTCCGCCGACGAGCACGGGGCGGACTGATCCTCGGCGGGCGCGCCGCGGCGCCGCCCGACCCCTCGTCGCGGGTAATCTACTCGCGGGCGCGAGTGACGGGGAGCGTTCCTCCGGCGTCCGGCAGCGAACGCCACGGGTCGTGGTCCGACTCGAAGCGGCGCAGCACCGAGGGCACGTTGAACGCGCCCGCCGATCCGAGCCCCGCGAGTTCGTCCCACGCCACGGGCAGAGCCACGGGCGCTCCGGGGCGTGCGCGCGTGCTGTACGGGGCGATCGCGGTCGCCCCGCGCGCGTTGCGCAAGTAGTCGATGAAGATTCGCCCCTTCCGGTTGGAGGCACCGGGGGTCGCCACGAACCGGCGCGGGACGAGCCTGACCAGGGTTTCGGCCACGGCCTTGCAGAACGTTGTCGCCTGCGCCCATGTGTGCCCGCGGACGAGCGGGACAACGAGGTGGACGCCCTTCCCGCCCGAGACCCGCGCAAAGCCGGTCAGCCCCGCCTGGGCCAGCGCATCGCGGACGATGAACGAGCTCTCGACCGTCTGCTTCCACGGCACCCCGTCGCCCGGGTCCAGGTCGAACACGAGGCGGTCCGGGCTCTCCACGTCGGCAGCGGGCGAGCCCCAGGGATGAATCTCCAGCGCGTTCATCTGCACCAGGCCGAGGAGCCCCTCGGCATCGTGGATGCACAGGTGCCGCTCCGCTGCGCCGCCCTCGCCGGGCACGTCGACGCCGTCGACGGCCGCGGGCATCCCCTTGGCGGGATGCTTCTGGAAGAAAAACTTGCCCCCCTCGCCGTCCGGGCAGCGCAGTATGGCGAGCGGGCGATCGGCGACGTGCGGCAGCATGAGCGGCGCCACGCGTTCGTAATAGTCGGCGAGGTGCCGTTTGGTCAGCGCGAACCCGCCGCCCCGGTCCGGGAACACCACGCGGTCCGGGTTCGTCAGGCGCGAACGCGCGGGTGCTGGCGAAGGCTCCCGACGCGCGGTGAAAAGGCGCGGTGCCGGCGCTGCCGTCCGCGAAGCCTCGCGCACCACCGACGTCGGGTCGTGCTCCTCCCGCAGCCCGCGAAACGATGTATGGCGGACGAACCCCTCGCCCGTCCAGTCCCGGAACTGGACCTGCGCGACCAGTTCCGGCCGTACCCAGGTGACGCCGCGCGCGTCGGCGCCGGTCGGAGGGTTGGCGAAGGGTGGCGAGGGTTGAGCGAGCGGGCGCAGGAGCGAGGCGAGCTTCTTGAGCGTTTCGGAGCTGAAGCCCGTCCCGACCTTGCCCGCGAATCGCAGGGCGCGGCCCTCGTAGTACCCAAGGAGGAGCGCGCCGAACTGCTCGCGCGACCCCTCCGGCGCGCTGAAGCCACCGACGAGGAACTCCTGCTGATTGAAGCACTTCACCTTGACCCAAGCCGGCGTGCGTGCCTGCGAGTAGGTCGACGCTCTCTTCTTGGAGACGATCCCCTCGAGACCAGCGGCGCAGGCGCGATCGAACGCCAGCCGCCCCCGGCCCACCACGTGCTCGCTGAACCGAAGCCGCCCTTCCTGGCGGGGGGTCCCGAGCAACTCCGCGAGAAGGCTCCGGCGATCCTCCAGCGGCCCCCGGGTCAGGTCGTAGCCGTCGCACCAGAGCAGATCGAAGGCCAGGTACACGATGGAGCGTGATCGGCGGCCATGGACAGCGTTCTGGAGCGCCTGGAAGTCGCTCACGCCCCGCGCGTTGAGGAGCACGGCCTCGCCGTCGAGCACGGCGTCGACGGTGAGGCGGTCGCGAACCGCCGCGGCGATGTCGGGGAGCTTGCCGGTCCAGTCCAGCCCGTTGCGGCTGACGACCCGGACCGAACCACCCTTGGCGAATACCAGCAGGCGGTAGCCGTCGAACTTGACCTCGTGCAGCCAATCATCGCCTTCGGGCGGCGCGTCCGCCGGCACGGCGAGCTGGGGCTTGACACGCGCGGGCATCGGGGCCTTGCGGGCGCCCGTGACCCTCGCGGCGGATCCACGTCGTTCGTCGAGGTCGCGCCGGCCCTTCCCGGGCGCTCCCGCGGCGATTTCGTCCATCGTGCGCCCGGTCACGACGCTCGTGGCGAACGTCTCGGCGTGGATGCCCGGGCTCGCCCGGTTGTCCCGCTCCTTGATGAGCAGCCACTGCGGCTGCTTCGCGGAGCGCTTCGTGCGAACGAGCACCCACCGGCCCTTGAGACGTTCGCCGTCGAGTTCGAACTTGAGCATCCCGTCCTTCAGGGCACGGGCGGCATCGGGCTCGACGGGGCTCCACCGGCCGCGGTCCCACACCATGACCGCCCCGGCCCCGTACTGACCCTCGGGGATGACGCCCTCGAAAGAGGCGTACCCGACCGGGTGATCCTCCACCTCGATCGCGAGGCGCTTCTCGCGCGGGTCGAAGCTCGGCCCCTTGGGCACCGCCCAGCTCTTGAGCACGTCGCCGAGGCGCAGTCGAAGGTCGTAGTGCACGCTCGTGGCCGCGTGCTTCTGCACCACGAACGTGCGGTCGCCCTTCCGGGCCTTTGCAGGAGCGGGCTCCGGCGTGTGTTCGAAGTCACGCTTCCGCCGGTATTCCTTGAGACTCACGAGCCCGACTTCCGCAGCGCCAGCAATCGACGCCGGGCCTCCTCACCCCAGGCGCTGGCGGGGTCGAGGCGGAGGTACTCGCCCCACGCGGCGGCGGCCGCGTCAAGATCGCCGAGCCGCTCGGCCAGGTCCGCGAGGTTGAAGTGCGCATCGGCGAAGGACGGATCGACGGCGACGGCGCGGCGGAGGAACTTGAGCGCGGCGTCGCGGTCCTTCAGGGCGTCGCCAAGCATGTCCTGCGCCGCTGTGTGCCATGGCTCATCGGCCGTTGACTGCGCGCAGATCAGCGGCTGCTTGAGCACCTCCTGGCAAGGCACTTCGCGATAGGCCAGCAGGTGGGAACGTTTGGCGACGGCAACCGCGAGC
>CAZCPB010000188.1:0-9164 GCA_964500365.1 uncultured Phycisphaeraceae bacterium | reverse complement strand
AGCGATGGCGGGCCCAGAGAAATGGCCGCCCATGCCGGCGCTCGCCCTCCAGGGGGCGGCACCGGCGGGACAGAACTCGGCTTACCGCCGCGTCGGACCGCATCGCGGGCTCCCGGAGAACCCGGGGGCCCGCGGCCTTTTTGCCGCTGACTTCGCGAAACGTTGAACGGCGTTCGCGACGGAACGGACCGGGACAGCGGCTCCGCGGCACACCGTTCTCGCCGGGCGGTTATGAGCTAGGCTCTTGCGATGTCACCCGCGCCGAGTTCGATCCGCTCGCTCGCACTCCTCGTACCGCTCGCCGCGCTCCCGGCCTGCTCCTCGAGCCCGGTCGCACACACGGAGTCGCCGCCGCCGGACTTCACACTCGCGATCACGGTGCTGGCCCGCGAGGGCCCGGGCGCCGCCGCGGACCCGCGCGCGATCGCGCGTCCGTACCGGCCCGGCCGGTACATCCTCGAACCCGACGGACAGCTCCGCGCCGCCATCGGCGCCGGGGCGCGCCCCGCGAGCTTCCCGCCGGCGATGCGCCGGCTCACCGCGGCAGAGCGGCGCGAAGTGTGGGACCTCGCAGGACGCGCGGGCTACCTGCAGATCACGGAAGAGCGATCGATCGACGCCGCCTCGCCCCCGGCCCTGGTGTCGCGTCCCACCGCGATGGTCTACATCGTCGGCTTCGAAACGACCCGCGGCACACAGGTCGTGCTCGATGCGCCCGACGCCGAAGCCAGCCGCGTGCTCGTCGACCGGCTGGCGGAACTGGCATGGGTGGAGGAGTGACCCCGGCGCTCGGGGGCGAAGAACCCGGGTCAGCGGGACGCGGCGCGCCACTCACCGGTTCGCATTCCCGCGCACGTCCGTGCTCCGCTCTTTTCCCTACCCTTGCACCGTGTCCTCCCGGTCTCCCATCGTGGGCATCGATCTCGGCACGACCAACAGCCTCGTCGCGGTCTGCGACGAGCGCGGGCCGCGGGTGATCCCCGATGCGCAGGGGCGTCCCCTGCTGCCGAGCGTCGTGCGATACGAGGGCGCGGGCGCTGCCGCGGCAACGGTCGTCGGGCATGACGCCAGGGCCGGCGCGGGCGAGCACCCGCGCACGACCATCGCCAGCGTGAAGCGCCTGATGGGCCGCTCGCGCCGGGATGCCGAGGCCGATCTCCCGTTCCTGAGCTACAGGGTCGTGGAGGGCGCCAACGACACCGCGCGCATCGCGCTGCCCGTGGGTGCGCAGGACACGGCGATCGTCTCGCCGCCCGAGGTCTCCGCCGTCATCCTCCGTGCGCTGAAGGACCGGGCCTCGAGCGCCCTGGGCGAAGAGGTCACGCGCGCCGTCGTCACCGTGCCGGCGTATTTCGACGATGCCCAGCGTCAGGCGACCCGGGATGCCGGGAGGCTCGCGGGCCTCGACGTCGTCCGCATCGTCGCGGAGCCGACCGCCGCGGCGCTCGCGTACGGGCTGGGCCTCGAGCGCGAGTCCGGGCGCAACACGCTGAAGTCCGGCAACGTCGTCGTCTACGACCTCGGCGGCGGCACGTTCGACGTGTCGATCCTCAGGCTGACGCCCGCCGAGTCACCCGACGCGACCTCGTTCTTCCAGGTGCTCGCGACCAGCGGGGACACGCACCTGGGCGGCGACGATGTGGACCACGCGATCGTCGATCTCATCGTGCGCGAGGGCGACCTCACGCTCGATCCCTCCGCCCGCGCCCTCCTCACCGCCGCCGCCGAGCGCGCCAAGTGCGAACTGAGCGAGCGCGAAACCACCACGATCGAGATCTCTCTTCCGTCGCCTCCTTCCCCGCGCACATCGCCGCCGCCCCGCGACGTTGACTCTCCGGAGCCCCTGCAGGGGGCGGCCGTCGTTCGCCGCGTGTGCCGCGAACTCGCCCGCACCGAACTCGAATCCCTCATCGCGCCGTGGCTGGACCGCACGATCGACGCCTGCCGCCGCGCCGTGCGCGACGCGGCTCGGCGCCAGGATGTCGAGACGCTCGAGATCGACGCCGTCGTGCTCGTAGGCGGCTCGACCCGCATCCCCGCCGTGCGCCGGCGCGTGCGCGAGTTCTTCGGCATCGACCCTTACACCGCCCTCGACCCCGACCAGGTCGTCGCGCTGGGCGCCGCGGTGCAGGCGGCGGTGATCTCCGGCGCCGCCAGGGGCTCGCTCCTGCTCGACGTGATCCCCCTGTCCCTGGGCATCGAGACGGTGGGGGGCGCCGTCGCCAAGCTCATCATGCGCAACTCGACGGTGCCGACGCGGGCCACCGAGATGTTCTCGACCAGCGTGGACGGCCAGGCCTCGATCAAGCTCGCCGTCTACCAGGGCGAGCGAGAGATGGCGGCCGACTGCCGGCTGCTCGGCGCCTTCCACCTCCGCGGCATACCCCCCATGCCCGCCGGGATACCCCAGCTCGAGGTCGAGTTCCTCGTCGACGCCAACGGCGTCCTGAACGTCTCGGCCGTCGAGAAGCGCAGCGGAAAAAGAGCGGCGCTGCAGGTCGTCCCCAACCACGGCCTCACGCGCGACGAGGTGGACCGCATCGAGCGCGAGTCGATCGCGCACGTCCGCGAGGACATGACGCGCCACCGCGTTGTCGATCTGGTCGTCAACGCCAGGCTCGACGTGAAGTGGATCGGCGAGCGGCTTGAAAGGCACCGGGGGCTGCTCGAGCCCGCGTACGCCGCGACGCTCGACTCTCGCCTCGCGGAGCTTAGGGCCTTCATCGACCGCGCCGAGCGCGACTGGTCGAGCGTCGATCCCAACGCGTTCCACGCGGCCAAGGAGACCCTCGACCGCGAGAGCGTGCGCTTGCAGGAGGTGTCGATCGCGGAGAGCTTGAAGTCCGCCACGTGAGGGGCTGATCCCGGCGCCCGCACGGGCTCCGCCTCAATTCAAGCTGGATCGCGGTTTCTGCCCGCTCGTCCCGCCCCTCCCGCCGGAGCGCCGATACGATGCCGCCCCGTAAACCCACGCCCTTCCCCAACCGATACTGAACGAAGCGCCGGACTTCACGAATGAGCAAGATCATCCTCGGAATCTCGGCCTTCTACCACGATTCCGCCGCCGCGATCGTGAAGGACGGCGAGATCGTCGCCGCGGCACAGGAAGAGCGGTTCAGCCGCAAGCGCCACGACCCCCGCTTCCCCCGCAAGGCGATCAACTACTGCCTCGAGGAGGCCTTCGTCGAAGCGTCGGACATCGACGCGATCGTCTTCTACGACAACCCGCTCCTGACCTGGGGCCGCATCCTCCAGAACTCGATGATGGCCGGCCCCGCCGGGCGCGAGCAGTTCGAGAAGGCCTGCCAGTCGGTCCTGGGCGTCAAGCTGTGGGTGAACGACTACGTCAAGGCGGCGGTGGGGGGGCTCGGCAAGGAAGGGCGCGTGCTCTTCACCGAGCATCACATGTCGCACGCGGCGTCGGCCTTCTACCCCTCGCCCTTCCGGAAGGCGGCGATCCTCACCCTCGACGGCGTCGGCGAGTGGGCGACCACGACGATGGGCCGCGGCGAGGGCGAGACGATCGAGCTCACGAAGGAGATCGACTACCCGCACTCCCTGGGCCTGCTCTACTCGGCGTTCACGTACTTCACCGGCTTCAAGGTCAACTCGGGCGAGTACAAGCTGATGGGCCTGGCGCCCTACGGCGAGCCGACGTACGCCTCGATCATCCGCGACAAGCTCATCGACGTGAAGCCCGACGGCTCCTACCGCCTCAACACCGAGTACTTCGGGTACATCGATGGGCTTCACATGACCAACGACAAGTTCGCCTCCCTCTTCGGCGGCCCGGCGCGCAAGGGCGAGACGGCGATCACGCGGCGGGAAATGAACCTCGCCGCCAGCGTGCAGGTCGTGCTCGAGGAGATCGTGCTGAAGCTGGCCCGGACCGCCCGGAAGGAGACCGGCTGCGAGAACCTCGTGCTGGCCGGGGGCGTCGCCCTCAACTGCGTCGCCAACGGCAAGATCGTCCGCGAGAAGATCTTCAAGGACATCTGGATCCAGCCCGCCGCGGGTGACGCGGGCGGCGCGCTGGGCGCGGCGCTGATGGCGGCGCACGTCTATTACGGCCTGCCCCGGAAGATGAACCCCACCGGGCGCGACACGCAGAAGGGCAGCTACCTCGGGCCCCGCTACGGCCCGCGCGAGGTCGAAGCGTTCCTGACGCGCCGGGGCGTGAAGTACCACAAGGTGAGCGACGCGAAGGAGCGGGCGGCCCGCCTCGCGCAGTACCTCGACGAGGGCAAGGTCATCGGCTTCATGTCGGGGCGGATGGAATTCGGGCCCCGGGCGCTCGGGGCTCGCTCGATTCTCGGCGACGCCCGCCGCCCCGACACGCAGGCGACCATGAACCTCCGCATCAAGTACCGCGAGAGCTTCAGGCCCTTCGCCCCGGCCGTGCTCCCCGAGAAGTGCTCCGAGTACTTCGAGCTCGAGGGCGAGAGCCCGTACATGCTGCTGGTCGCGCCGGTGCGCGAAGAGCGCCGCAAGCCCATGGACAACGAGGCGTTCCGCAAGGGCGACTCCGACGACATGCTGCGCGTGATCAACCAGCCCCGCAGCGACCTGCCGGCGATCACGCACGTCGATTACTCGGCCCGGATCCAGACGGTCCACAAGGACGACCACGCCGACTTCCACGCGCTGCTCGAGGCCTTCAAGGAGCGGACGGGCTATGGCGTGGTCGTGAACACCTCGTTCAACGTGCGGGGCGAGCCGATCGTCTGCACGCCGCAGGACGCCTACCTGTGCTTCATGCGCACCGAGATCGACGTGCTCGTCATGGAGGACTGCGTGCTCCTGAAGCCCGAGCAGCCGAAGCTCGAAGAGAAGGAAGACTGGAGGAGCAAGTATGAGCTCGACTGACGGCGGCCCGGACCCGGCCAAGGCGCGCGCGGTGCGCGAGTTCTTCGATCGCGAGCTCATGCCGCTGGCCGAGCGCCTCAAGCGCGAAGGGCGGCCCATGTTCCCGACGCACGGCGTCATCGGCGAGGCGTCCTGCTTCAAGGAGCGCTCGAAGACGACCATGTCCCGCGAGGACTTCATCGTCCCCGGCGTCGAGTCGCCCGAGGCGTTCGCGCAGGCCCTCGAGGCGCACTGGAAGCGCTCCGCCTTCCCGGAGATGGCCGCGCTCGCACGCACCATGGGCACGCTCGCCGGCTCGCTCCGCGGCGAGCCCGAGCGCGACGAGGACGTGTCCCCGAACATCTACGTCATGTTCTGATGCGTCGCGCCGAGCCGAGCGATCTCGAGAGCGCCACGACCGCCGCGTGCGGCGGACCCCGCCACGCGAGTGCCGCATGAACGTCCGCGACCTCGTCTCGACCACGCTGTGCGCCGCGGGGATCACCGCCGCCGCACGCGCGGCGCAGCGGGCCGCGCTCGGCCCCCACATCCGCGCCGTCAACGCCCACGCCACGCCCCCCCGCCTGCGCGACCACATGCGCCGCCAGCTCGAGCTGCTGCTCAGGTGGTTCCAGCCGGCACGCCTCGCCGACGTCGGGGACCTGCTCTCGACGGGCACGTGGCGCGGGGCCGCGGGCAGGCCCGGGCTGCTCCTGTGCTTCGACGACGGTGTGCGGACCAACGCGACCGTCGCGGCGCCGCTGCTCGAAGAGTTCGGCTTTTCCGGGCTGTTCTTCGTCCCGGTCGGGTTCCTCGACTGCCCGCCCGCCGGCCAGGCGGCGTGGGCGCGCGAGCACTCGATCAGCGCCGACCCGGCCGACAACGCCGGGCCCGACGGGCGCCTCGCGATGACGTGGGACGAGTGCCGCGCCCTGCTCGCGCGCCACGACGTCGGGGCCCACACCCGCACCCACTGCCGGATGTGGCCGGACGTCTCGCCCGAACAGATGCGCGACGAGATCGTGTCGGCCAAGGCCGATCTCGAGCAGCGCCTCGGGCGCCCGGTCGAGTCGTACTGCTGGGTCGGGGGCGAAGTCGGCGCCCATTCGCCCCCGGCGCCCGCGCTGATCCGCGAGGCCGGCTTCAGGTACGCCTTCAGCACGGCGTCGGCCCCGATCCGGCGCGATTCGCGCCCGCTCGCCCTGCAGCGCACCCAGCTCGAGCCTTACTTTCCGCTCGCCCGCGTCAACCTCGCCTGTTCCGGGCTGATCGACGCCTACTTCACGTCGCGCCGCGCGAAGATCATCGCGGCGATGGACCCGCCGGGCCGCGCGTGACCGTTGAGTCCCGGCGTCGGGCCGCGACCGGGCGGGTTCCTACCATCCGCGACCATGACCGACACGCCCGCCCCCGCCCCGACACCCCCCCCGACGCCCCCGCAGTTCGATCCTGCCGCCGCCCACCAGCAGCGGCCGAAACTCCGGCCCGTGCGCGGCTTCCCCGCCCAGGCCGGCGACCAGACGGTCCTCGGCCTGGCCGATGCGCGCCAGATCTCCGACAAGATCGTCTTCGCCCACCCCGGCGCCCAGCTCATCCTCCCGCTCATGAACGGCGAGCGGACCGTGGACCAGATCGTCTCGGAGGTCGGGCGCGGGCTGCAGCGGTCGATGCTCGAAGGGCTGGTCGCCCAGCTCGACGACGCCGGCCTGCTGTTCGGCCCCCGCTTCGACGAGATGGTCGGCAAGATGCGCAGCGATTTCGACCGCACGCCCAACCTTCCCCCCGCCTCGACCGCCGCGATCGCCGAGGCCCTCGCCGCCGCCGCGCTCGGCGAAGACTCGACGGAGGAGCAGCGGGCCGAGGCCGCGCCCGACAAGCTCCGCGCCGCCCTCGACCAGTGGATCGACCAGGCTCTCAAGGACGCGCCCGACCCCTCCTTCAACGACCTGCCGCGGGCGCTCGTCGTGCCCCACCTCGATTACCCGCGCGGCTGGCTCAACTACGCCTCGGCGTGGGGCCGCATGCGCCTCGTGGACCGGCCCGACCGGGTCATCGTGCTCGGCACCAACCACTTCGGCGAGGGCACGGGCGTCGTCGGCTGCGACAAGGGCTACCAGACCCCCCTGGGCACGTGCGAGCTCGACGAGAGCGTGATGGCCCTGATGAAGTCGAAGCTCGGCGATGCGCTGTTCACCTGCCGCTACGACCACGAGCGCGAGCACTCGATCGAGCTCCAGATCCCCTGGATCCAGCACGTTCTGGGCGAGGACGAGAAGGGCGCGCACGTCAAGGTCTTCGGCGCCCTGGTGCACGACCCCGCCGTCAACAACGGCGACAGCTACGACGGCAAGGGCGTGGCCCTCGACCCGTTCGTGGACGCCCTGCGCGAGGCGATCACCACGCTCCCGGGCAGGACGCTGGTCGTCGCCTCCGCCGACCTCTCGCACGTCGGCCCCAGCTTCGGCGATCAGCAGACCCTCGCCGGCGACGACGAGGCGCCCGCGAAGTTCCGCGACAAGGTCTTCCAGCACGACCGTGAGATGATCGAACTGGTCCGTCAGAACAAGCCCGGCGAGCTCGTCGGCGCCATGGCGTGGCAGCAGAACCCGACCCGATGGTGCTCCACCGGCAATCTCGTCGCCACGCTCCTGGCCGTCAAGCCCGCCGAGGTCCGCGTGCTCAACTACGCCGCGGCGGTGGACCAGCAGGGGATGGCGATGGTCAGCAGCGTGTCGATGGTCATGAACTGAAGCGTGCGGCTCCCTTGGGGCGCTTCTCCCGGCCTGACGGCTTGACGCTCCTGCACGATCGGCGTTCTCTGCTGTAGGCGACCCGCCGCCCCGGAGCACCGCCATGGCGATCTCGCTGCTCGGCTTTGCGTCTACCTGCCTCGCCGGCATAGTGCTCAGCGCGCCCCAGCCCCCCGCGCCAGAGCCCGTCGCCCGCTACGAAATCACCTACAACGATGCGCCGGACGCCGACCGTCTCGATGTCTCGGTCGACGTTTCCGGCCTGGACCCCGCGGCACGCGACGTGTCCCTTTACTTCGAAGAGTGGGGCCGCTGGACCACGGTCGATTCGCTTTACCTGCGCTGCGTGCAGAGCGAGCCCCCCGCGCGGCGCGACCCTTCCGCGGGCCCGGTCCTCAGGATCGACGTGCCCGACGGCTGGGACGGCTCGGTCCGCGCCCGCTACCAGATCCCCCTCATCGAGTTCGGCTCGGCCCTGCACGCCCGGGAGGGGCTCCTTCCCTGGCGCTCGCGCGGCGAGAATGGTCGGCCGCCGTACGTGGTCGCCTTCGCCAACAACACGCTGCCGCGCATCGTCGTAAACGGCACGATCGTGAACGTGAAGCCGACCGTGACCCTGCGAGCCCCGGCCGGCATGAGCGCGGCCTCGGGCTGGGCGGGCGCTTCGGCCGCCGTGCAGACCACCGCGCTCGACGGCAACATCGCCAAGACGCCGATCCTCTTCGGACGCCCCCTGAACGTCGCGGCCGTCGCCGAGAACGGCACCGCGTTCGAAGTGGTCCAGTTTTCCGGCGTCAACGACGTATCGCGCGAAGTGCTCGACCTCGTCCGCGTGCTTACCCCCTGCTTCGCCGCGATGACCGGGCACCCGGCCGGGGACGTGCAGCGGGTCTTCATCGTGGACGGCGGCGGCGGCCAGCGGACCGACCACGGCCTGCTCATAGGGATGAGCGCGGGCAGCGAGGGCTCGGTCTCGTCGCCGTACTTCAAGCAGTTCGTCGCGCACGAGCTCTTCCACGAGTGGCTCGGCGGCGCCGCGCACACCGACGGCGAATCCACCGTCTGGTTCAAGGAGGGCTTCACCGACTACCTCTCGATCCGCGGCTGCGCGATGACCGGCATCGTGAGCTGGGATTGGTTCGCCTCGCGCCTGCTCGAGCTCGAGGCCGAGGCCCGCGCGAGTCCGGCGTCCGGACGTGTGGCCTTCGGCGATGAATCAGCGAACTGGCGCGACGGCGACGGGCCCAACGAGACGCTCGCATACAAGGGCGGCGCGGTCCTCGCTCTCGCCTTGGACGTCGAGTTGATCGCGCGCGGCCACGCGGGCCTGCCCGCGCTGATCGGCGACCTCGCGGGGCAGAACGGCGGCGCGTACGCCCTCGCGACGATCCGGGAGTGGCTGACCGCGCGCGGCATGGCCGAGTTCTACGAAGCCCACATCGCACGCCCCTCGCTCCCGCGGGCCGCCGATGTTTTAGAACGTGCGGGCTTCGCCTCGACCCGCACGCCCTCCCGCCTCGCCTACTTCGGCCTTGCCACCGAGGGAGGCGGCGTCTTCGGGCGCGTAAC
>CAZCPB010000187.1:0-9194 GCA_964500365.1 uncultured Phycisphaeraceae bacterium | reverse complement strand
CATAGAACGGCTCACCCGGGGCCGGCGGTCGCGGCGCAGGCATGCCATCGGCTTCGACGAGTTCGAAGTCGCAGACGAACTCGCGGCAGCCGAGGTGGCGCAGCTGGAAGCACTGGCCGGCGCGGGCGCGGCGGTTGAACTGGTCGAGGTGCTTGGCCGCGGCCTGGGCGGTGTCGAGGGAGCGGCCGTCGGCGTCGCGCGGGTCGAGGGTTTCAAAGTGGGCGTCGATGACGTACTCGACATCGCGCAGCAGCGTCGCGGCGCGCTGCTGCCGGTCATCTTCGACGCACAGGCCGAGGCGGCCCGTGCCCGACTCCATGGCGACGGCAACGCCGGTCTCGCCCTTGATCGGGATCTTGCTGCCGACTTCGTTGCGGCGCATCGAGGTGAAGCGGATGGGGCGCAGCACGTGGATGCGGTTGACAACCCAGCGGATCTGGGGCTTCCAATAGATGGATTCGAGGATGCCGCGGGCGGCGGAGGGCGTGATTACGTCGTAGGAGACGCGCTCGGCCTTCATCTCGGGGCGCGTGAAGCAGGCCAAGGAGCCCCAGACGCGGAGACGGATGCCGAATGCCAAGCTTCCCCCTTCCTCAGGCCATGAGGTCGGCCGGGTCCGGCGTGCTCTCCAGCCGGAGCCCGAGGTCAATCTCGTAGAGTGAAGAGAATACCAGAACGGTGGGCCCCGCGAGACTAACCGCGGCATGACCGGCCTCAACCAGCCGAGACAACACGTACGGCGGGACGTTGACGGTGAACCGCTGGGAATCACGGAGCAGGCGTCGGTCAGTCTCCTCAGCGGCTGCCAGATGGTCGCACAGTTTCTTTCCCTGATCCCCGTAAGGCACGACGATCGGCTCGGACCATCTGTCGATCAGGCGGTAGCGGCTCGCGGCGGTGCGGAATGCCAATTTCCTCGGCGTAAGCAGGTCCGTGAGTCCCAACGAGCGGCCGTCCTCGCCGATGCCACCGTCCCACTCTTGGGACCGCTGCCAGTAGTACAGGCGGAAGAACTCTTCGATCGTGTCCAGGCCGAGCGCATCGACTCCGGACCCCAGTACTTGGCGCGTGGCGTCGATCGCCGGCCGTATGCCCGGAGGCGGGCGCTCGTCGGTCTCAAAGACTTCAACTCGGCCCTCCGGCCCGCGGCCGTCCCGGTTGCAGCGTCCGGCTGCTTGGATGATCGAGTCGAGTCCGGCGAAAGCGCGCAGGACGACGGGGAAGTCGATGTCCACGCCGGCCTCAACAACCTGCGTGCTCACCACCCGGCAGGGGTGACCGCGCTTGAGCCGCTCGTTGATCTCTCGGACTCGGGCGCTTCGATGCTCCGGGCACATGAGGGCGCTGAGGTGCAACACGTCGGGCGTGCGTGCGCGGACAAGTTCGAAAAGACGTGCAGCGTGCATTCGGGTGTTAACGATCGCCAGCACCTGGCGCTCAGACGCGATTCGATCCGCGAGGGGTTCGTCCTCCATGTGCCCGATCGGCGTAACGCGGGCGCGGCGCATGGAGCGCGCCATACGCTCTGGTTCCGAGACAATTTCCCTCAGGTTCTTCAATCCGATCGGGAACTCCGGGCGGTGGCCGACGGCGGGCATCGTGGCAGTGCAGAGCACGGCGCTCACGCCGTACGACGCAGCCAGTTCCTGCAGGGCCGCGAGAGTGGGCTTGAGGAGGTGGACTGGGAGCGTCTGAGCTTCATCGAGGATGATCACGCTCCTGGCGATGCGGTGGAGCTTGCGGCAGTCCGACGGGTTCGCGGAAAAGAGGGATTCAAACAGCTGAACGTTGGTGGTCACGACGATTGGGGCATCCCAGTTCTCCACCGCGAGGCGGCGCCAGATCTCGGTGGGATGGTCCTCATCTTGCTCGCACGGGCGGTATGCCGAGTGGTGCTCAAGCACGGCGTGCGGGCCGAGCGACTCGAACACCGCGCGGAAAACGCCGGCGTTCTGTTCTGTTACGCTCGTGAACGGAAGGGCGTAGATGACGCGCCGCAGTCCGTGGATCTCGGCGTGACGCAGCGCGAAGGCAATCGAGCTGAGAGTCTTTCCCGAACCGGTCGGAGCGGTGAGGGAGAACAACCCCGGCGCCCACGCTGCACGTTCTCGGCACACGCCCAGGAGTTCGCCGCGGACTTTGTTGACCTGCGCCGCGCTTGCGGCCTGCCCAGCGGCAAACCTCGCAAGGTGCGCATCGAGCGCATTGCGCAATTGCGAGATGTCCGGGGACGGGCCCCCTCGGACCGTCGCTTGCTGGCTCGAGTAAAAAGCTTCCGTCGCGAGCCGATCGGCGTCGATGAGACATGAGAAGATCATTCGGATGAGCATGGACCGGCGCAGCGGGGCGTCGGCGCCGTTGGGCGCAAACCACGGGGGGACAGTCGGCGCCGACTGGCGCTTGATCGTGTCTGGAGCGGCGGAGACGGAGGCGACCGTCTCCGGCTTCTGGGCGAGCAGTCGCCTAGCCAGGCATGATCCGTCGTTGGACTGCGCCGAACCGAGGTCGGCAAGACCCGCATGGTGTCCCGCGATCACAAACGCGAGGATTCCCGCGGCTTCGGTGGCTCCGAAGGCACGTAGTGCGAGAGCGGCGCCAGCGGTCGAGTGGTCAACGGATCCGCGCGTCCCTGCAACGGCACCGCGAAGGTACGCTTGGAACTGCGGCGCGTACTTTCCGAGGTCGTGCCACAGCCCCGCGATACGCGCGACCTCTCGTCCGCCGAAGGGCTCGGCGAATCCGGCCGCGCCGGCGAAAAAAGCGTTGCCCACGGCCACTGCGTTGAGGTGGTCCTCAAGCGGTTCCCAATCAGATTCCGGGCGATTGGGGAGCGTGTGAGCGAAGAATGCGCCCATTACCCCAGCATACCACCCGCTTCGTCGAACGCCGTGCTCGCGCCTCAATTAGCGATCGGCGACCGTTGCACTCCTTCTACTCGTCGTGTTTCGTAGTACTCCAGCCATCGCGCAATTCAG
The DNA here is from genome assembly GCA_964500365.1 of uncultured Phycisphaeraceae bacterium. Taxonomy (GTDB): domain Bacteria; phylum Planctomycetota; class Phycisphaerae; order Phycisphaerales; family UBA1924; genus CAZCPB01. The sequence continues at coordinate 6,219 of CAZCPB010000187.1, read as the reverse complement.
TTTCGACGCGGATCCTCGGGAACGAGCTTGTCCCGGGGCTCCGACCGCGGTCCTCTCTCCGCGCTCTCAAACCGCCGCGCTTTCCCAGTCGTTGGCTCAGCGCGTTGACAGAGGGTTGCGCTGGCCACGAATACAACAGCGAACCGGCGCCGCGAGCGGGACTCGGGTACGCTGTGCCGCGCCATCTAGAAGGAGCCCAACATGCCGCGATCCGCTTCCCTCGCATCGCTCTCTCCCAAAGCAATCCGCCGCGAACTCGCCCGCCGCCAGTCCAAGTTCGCGGGCCTGGAGCGCCGCCACCGCGCCCTGTCGCGCCGGCTCGCGGCGATCGAGGCCAAGATCCGCTCCGCGGGTGGCGAGGTCGGGAGCGCCCGCGCGGCCCGAGCCGGTGGCCGCCGCCGCCGCGCCCGCAACGAGATGAGCCTCGGCGAGGCCCTCAGGGCGGTGCTCAAGGGCAAGAAGCTGGGCGTTCAGCAGGCCGCGGACGCGGTTCTGAAGTCCGGGTTCAAGACGCACTCGAAGAACTTCCGGACGATGGTGGCGATCCAGCTGTGCAAGACCAAGGGGATCAAGCGGGTCGAGCGAGGCGTGTACACCGTGGCATAGCGCGCTTCAGAGCGTCTCCCCCGCCAGCGTCATCAGAATCCGGCCCAGTTCCTCCTTTGCCTCTTCAAGCGAGAGCAGGTTGTCGCCCATGCTTCGGTAGAGCTGCTCGAGGCTGCAGAGCAGCGTCTGCACGGAGTCGACGTCCACGACGCAGAAATTGACGCTCACGGTCGGACCGCTTGAGTTCCGCCGCCGGCCTTCGGGTCTGGTCTTGGCCATCGGCGGCGAACGTACCCGACGTTGCGTGAAATGGGAAGGCGACGCAAGATCACGGCTCATATCCGTCGGCGACATTCGGCTGCTCGCGTCTCGCGCTCTTCGAAGCAGTGTCCACGCTCCGCGGAGGACGGGCATTGCCGTGCTCGACCGTTCCCAAAATGGCGAGTCCGTGCGACTGGACGCCAGACTGCGGCGCGGATAGGGTTGCTCAGCCAGACGCCCCGGGCATTGTCCCGGAGAGCGTTATGGCTTTCCAAATTACGAATACGACTGCGAAACCGGCATCGGACAAGTCTTCGTCTGGGAGCGGTCGAGCCGCGCCCGCGGTTGATTCGCCGCCTCGGCTTCTTCTGAAACCGCCCGATGCAGCGAAGTCGCTTGAAATCAGCGTCCGCAAGCTCGCGGAGCTCACGAAGCGCGGTCTCATTCCCGCAGTGCGCATCGACCGCTCTGTGCGCTATTCCGTGGCGGACTTGGCGGACTTCGTGGCCAAGGCTCGCGCAGTGGGAGCCGAGCCATGAGCACGAGGGCGCCGTACATCCGCTTCTACGTGAACGACTTCCTGGGCTCCAACAAAGTGGCGGCGATGTCGTCGGCCGAGGTTGGCGCCCACGTCATGTTGATGTGCCGAGCCTGGACGAACGATCCCCCGGCGACGATCCCGGACGATGACAAGGTCTTGGCACGATGGGCGCGGATGTCGCCTGCTGAATGGGCGCAGGTCAAGGCCAATGTCCTTGCGGCGTGGCGAGTTCAAGAGGACGGTCGTCTTGTGCAGCCGCGGTTGCAGGTTGAGTACAACAAGATGCTGCGCGACAGCGAGCGTCGACAAGCAGCCGGCAAGGCCGCGGCGAACGCGCGATGGAATCAGGATTCATGCGATTCGCATGCCTCACGCATGCGTCACGCATGCGTGACGCATGCCATGCCAGATTCCAGATCTCAGATCCAAGCAGATAGCAAAGAAGCCGACACCCCCCTTCCCCCCCCGAGGCGGGGGGGAACGGCAATCCGGCGCGGCGGTGTCAGCTGGGCAGCCGGACAGGGCTGGTCGGGCATCACCGACGAGGACCGGCGCGTGTGGACGGCGGCGTACCCCGCGTGCGACCTGGACCGGCAGTTTTCGGCGATGACCGCGTGGCTGGACGCCAACCCCGAGAGAGCCCGCAAGTCGAACTGGCGCCGGTTCATCGTCAACTGGCTGCGCCGGTCGCAGGACCGCGGCGGCGATCGCCGGCCCGCGCCGACGCTCGCCCACGTCTCGACAACACCGGAGCCGACCGCGGAAGACGTGGCACGTTTCCTGGAGCCGCGACCATGAACCAATCCGAAGCCAGGGACTGCGTTTTGCACCTTTGGAGGCTCTTTCCGAGGGCGGAAGAACGGTGGCCGAAAGAGCGGCAACAGGCGTTCATGGACCAACTCCGAAGATGTCGTGTCAGTGTCGCCCAGTTCAGAGCGATGGCGAACGACGTGGCGATGCACGCGAAGTCTACCTGGTGCCCTCCAGAGTCAGAGATCCTCAAACGGCTTGAGCGACTGATTCGAGACGAGAATTCAGGGCGAGCCACGTCTTTGCTCGACGCGTACCGCTCCCGTCAAGTCAAGGCGGGCTTCCATGCTCGAAACGATTGCGATGTGGTGCGCGCCGAGAGTTTGCGGGAGATCGACTACTACTTGCGCGATGCCCGGAGCGAGGAACACCGCCTCCACATGCTGCGCGAAACCGAGATCGACGTTCGCCGGAAGTGCGAAGCGCTCGGCGTGGAGTATGTGCCGGTGGAACCCTGGCTCTCTGTCGGGAAGAGCGTGTCTTCGAGTTCATGCGCGTCACCAGACCCCGCCTTGCCTTCGCCGACATCCGCGCCTTGAACCTGACCGCGGGCGCGGCGCGAGCTTCGCGCCCGACGCACGGAGCGACTGAGTGGCGACGCTGTTCCGAAAGAACGACCGAGGCCGCGAGATCTGGATGATCCAGGTCGTGGTGCCCGGCCTCGGCCGCAAGACCGTGCGGCTCGGGGACGTCGCCGAGCGGTCCGCCCAGCGCTTTCGCGAGAAGGTCGAGGAACTGGCCGGCTGCCGGCGCCTGAACGTCCCTCCCGATTCGGATCTGACCAAGTGGCTGGCGGGGGTCTCCGCCGACCTCCACCGCGACCTGGTCACCATCGGCCTAGCCGGCGAGCGGGACGCGCCCGCGCCCAGCGCCCCGACGATCCTTGCGTTCTTCGAGAAGTACATCGCCCAGAAGCGGAGCGAGATCTCCCCCCGGAGCATCGAGCTCCTCGAGCAGACCCGCGACCGTCTGGTCGACGCTCTCGACGCCGCCACGCCTCTCAATCGCGTCACCACCGACCACGCCGCCGACTGGCGGGCTTCGATGGTGGGGGAGGGGTTGAGCGAGGCAACCGTCCGCCTGCACACGCGCAACGCCAAGAGCTTCTTCAACGCGGCGATCGACCGCGAGTTGATCGTGCGCAATCCCTTCCGGGCGCTGCCGACGGGGGCGGTCGCGGCCAACCGCGACTTCTACCTCACGGTCGCCGACGCCGAGAAGGTGCTGGAGCAACTCCCGGACCACCACTGGCGGGCCCTGTTCGGGTTGGCCCGGTTCGGCGGCCTCCGCGTGTCGAGCGAGTCCCACACGCTGACGTGGGCCGGCGTGGACCTGGCGGGCCGCCGCATGACCGTGTACGCGCCCAAGACCGGCGCCACGCGGGTGGTGCCGATCGTACCGCGGCTGCACCAGATCCTGTCCGAGTCGCACGCGCGGCGGGACGAGGACGTCGAGCGGGTCGTCCCGCTGTCGGCCAACAACATCCACCGCACGGTGGCCAACGCCGCGACGCGCGCCGAACTGAAGGCGTGGCCCGACACGTTCCAGGCCCTGCGCCGCGCCGCCGCGACGGACTTTGCCGCGATCGCCCCGCCGCACGCGGTGGCGGCGTGGATGGGACACGGGATCAACGTCTCGGCCAAGCACTACCTGCAGGTGACGCCGGACCTGTTCGACCGAGCGGCGAGCCCGCGCGGCACGAAGCTGAAGATCGCGGGCTGAGCCGGTTCTTGGGCCTCCACACGGCCTGAATCAGAATTCGAACGTCGATCGGACGAGCAGCGCGCTGCAGAAAGCGCTGCAGCACCGCCGCGCAGACGGGCGCACGGCGCTGCAATCGCGTGGTCTCGCGCACTTGCCCCTTTGTTGGGCCGTTCTCGTAACTTTAGCCCGTGCCAAGCCTTGCGCGATCGTGCGCTTCGGTGCGCGAATGGCCCCGCCCGGATTCGAACCGGGGACCAAGCGATTATGAGTCGCCTGCTCTAACCGCTGAGCTACAGGGCCGCGGCCTCAAGCGTATCACGGACTGCAAACGAAAAAGGGCGGCGGGTACGCCCGCCGCCCGTGAACACGTGATCGTAATTCCGGGATGTCGCGCCGGTGGAAGCAAGCGCCGACCCGGTCCGGCCTCAGCGGATCACCAGCATCTCGCGGTACGTCGGCAGCGACCAGAGGTCGGCCGACACCCGCGACTCGAGCCAGTCCACGCAGTCCCGCAGCGCCAGCATCGCCGGCAGCACCTTGTCGCGCAGCAGCGCGCTCTTCTTGTGCTCGTCGGCGGCGTCGAGGTCGATCGCCCGGTCCAGCGTGCCGATCGCCTTGCGGAGCCGGTCGACCTGCCCGCCGAACTCGACGAGCTGCGCCCGGGCGTCGTCCACCTTCCCGCCCGCGGCCTCGGTCGCCGCGCCCAACACGGCCAACTCGGCCTTCTGGCGCATCGGCGCGGGCAGCCCCTGCGTGCGCGCCATCAGGATCGCCGTCTCGGCCTCGATCAGCACCTGCTTGATGTACTTCTCGAGGAAGATGTGCTCGCGGCTCTCGACCTCGACCTGGCTGAGCACCTTGTACTTCGTGAAGACGCCCGCGTTCTTCTTCGATGTGAGCACGGGCAGCGCGTCCACCGTGTTGCGGAGGTTCGGCAGCCCGCGCTTCTTCTCGGCCTCGGTGTGCCAGGCCTTGTCGTACCCGTCGCCGTTGAAGACCACGCGCTTGTGCTGCTTCACGACCTTCTGCAGGAGCGTCCGCACCGCCGCCTGCAGCTTGCCGCCGCGCCCCGAGCCCTCGGACCGGCCGAGCGCCTTCTCGAGCTCGGTCGCCATGAAGTCGAGGCTCTCGGCCACGATCGTGTTGAGCACGGTCGCCGGCCACGCCACGCTCTGGCTGCTGCCCACGGCGCGGAACTCGAACTTGTTGCCCGTGAACGCGAAGGGGCTGGTGCGGTTGCGGTCGCCGGTGTGACGCGGGATCTGCGGCAGGGTCCGCGCACCCAGGTCGAGCGTCTCGCCCTTGAGCGTGCGCTTCGCGCCGCCGGCCTCGAGCTGCTCGATGATGTCCGTCAGCATGTCCCCGAGGAACACCGACATGATCGCCGGGGGCGCCTCGTTCGCGCCCAGGCGGTGGTCGTTGTTCGCGCTCGCCACGCTGCACCGCAGCAGGTCGGCGTACAGGTCCACCGCCCGGATCACGCCGCACAGGAACACCAGGAACTGCATGTTCGTGTGCGTCTCGTCGCGCGGGTCGAGCAGGTTCACGCCCGTGTCGGTCGCCATCGACCAGTTCAGGTGCTTGCCCGAGCCGTTGATCCCGGCGAAGGGCTTTTCGTGCAGGATGCACTGCAGCCCGTGGCGCGGCGCCACCCGCTTGAGCGTCTCCATCACCAGCATCTGGTGGTCGCACGCCACGTTCGCCGTCTCGAACAGCGGCGCCAGTTCGAACTGGCACGGCGCGACCTCGTTGTGGCGCGTCTTCACCGGCACGCCGAGGCGGTACAGCTCGCGCTCGCTCTCGGCCATGAACGCCAGCACCCGCGGCGGGATCGAGCCGAAGTAGTGGTCCTCGAGCTGCTGGCCCTTGGGCGGCCTGGCCCCGAAGAGCGTCCGGTCGCAGGTGATGAGGTCCGGCCGCGCGAAGTAGTAGTCGCGGTCGATCAGGAAGTACTCCTGCTCGGCGCCCGCCGTGCACATCACCCGGGACACTCCCGCGTCGGTCCCGAAGATCTTCAGGATCCGCATCGCCTGCTCGCTCAGCGCGTCCATCGACCGCAGCAGGGGCGTCTTCTTGTCGAGCGCCTCGCCCGTCCACGACACGAAGGCCGTGGGGATGCACAGGGTCGCCGTGCCGCCGTTGCGGTTGATGAACACCGGGCTCGTGCAGTCCCACGCGGTGTAGCCGCGGGCCTCGAAGGTGGCGCGGATGCCGCCCGAGGGGAAGCTCGACGCGTCGGGCTCGCCGCGCACCAGCGCCGAGCCGGTGAACTCGCTGAGCGCCCCGCCCTGCCCGTCGGGCACCAGGAACGCGTCGTGCTTCTCGGCGGTCTGGCCCGTCAGCGGCTGGAACCAGTG
>CAZCPB010000186.1:0-9278 GCA_964500365.1 uncultured Phycisphaeraceae bacterium | reverse complement strand
GCCCCCGGGCGCATCCCTGCTCGCGAAGAAACGAAAAGGAGATCATCGTGCGCTCAGTGCTCGCCGTCATCGCAGCGGCCGCGGTCGCCGCATCCCCAGCCCCCGGCGGTCCGCCCTCTTCGAACTCGGACCCTCTGCCCCCGCTCGACGCCGCGCCCACGCTCTTCCGCAACGTCCACGTCATCACCGCAGACGGCGGCCCGATGCTCCGCGATCACTCCGTTCTCACCCGCGATGGCCGCATCGACCGAATCGCGCCCGCCACGGAGATCGACCCGCCCCCCGGCGCCGCCGTGGTCGAGGGCGCGGGCCGCGTGCTCGTGCCGGGACTCTGCGACCTGCACGTTCACCTTCCTCCCCTGCCGGGCGACGACGGCGACGGCGCCTGGCGCGCTGTCACGCTCCTTCTCGCCAACGGCGTGACCACCGCACGCGGCATGATCGGCCACGAAACCCACCTGGAACTCCGGTCCCGCGTCGCGCGGGGAACCCTCCTCGGTCCCACGATCCACGTCGCCGGGCCGCCGGTCACCGCGCAGTCCGCGCCCACCCCCGAGGCCGCCGCGGCGATGGTCGAGCATCAGGCCGCCAACGGCTTCGATTTCATCAAGTCCCACCGCGTGATCAGCCCCGCCATCTTCGACGCCGCCCGGCATGCCGCGGCGGGCGCTGGAATCCCCGTCACCGGCCACGTCGACAACGAGGTGGGCCTCGCCCACGCGCTGGGCAGCGGCCTGCAGATCGAGCACCTCGACGGGTACTTCGCCGCGCTCCTCACGGACCCCGCCGCGGCGCCGACCTTCGGGCAGATCCCGCCGAAGCACCTCATGGACAAGTTCGACACGATGAGGATCGGCGCCGTCGCCGGCGATGTTGCCGGAGCGGGCGCCTGGAGCGGGCCGACGATGGCCCTCTTCCGCACCATCGCGCTCTCGGCCGAGCCCGCCGCGACCTGGACGGAGCGCCCCGAGCTGAAGTACATCGTTCCTCAGGCTCGCGCCGCCTGGGCCAAACAGCGCCAGGGCCTGGCGGCCGCCTTCAGCGACGCCGAGTACTCACGCTGGTTCATCGAAACGCGCACGGCGATGCTCCGCGCCCTGCGCGACCGCGGGGGCCGCATCCTGGCGTGCTCCGACTCGCCGCAGATGTTCATGGTCGCGGGCTTCGCGCTGCACGACGAGCTCCGCGCGATGGTGGACGCCGGACTGACGCCGCGCCAGGCCCTCGACGCCGCGACCGCCAACGCCGCGGCGTACTTCGCCCAGCTCCCCAACAAGGGTTCGGCCCTCGGCATCGCGCCGGACTTCGGCGCCGTCGCCCCCGGCCGCCGCGCCGACCTCCTCCTGCTCCGCGCCGACCCGACAGAAAACATCGACGCGACGCGCGCGATCGACGCGGTGATGATCCGCGGCAAGCTCCTCGACCGCGCCGCCCTCGACGAAATGCTCGCCCGGGTCGAAGCTTCGGCAAGCGCCGGCGCGTGACCGCCATAGTCGCCGGAAGACAACTTCTGTTCCTCGCACAGACGGGGCTTCAACGCTGCCCCGAACCCGCGTCATCAGAGGCTGTTCTGTTCTCCGCCGAGTCGACCGCGTACACGTGGAATGGGTACTTCACGCCTGCGTTGATCCCTCTCGTGGATGTCTCGCGCATCTGGCCCATCCGCTAGCGAGTGTTTGCTCGTCTTGACCGTAAATTCTTCAATATCAATGACTTACAACAATATTCAATAATCCTATCAAAAACCTATTGACTAGTTTGGCATATGATCTATGCTCTGCCCGTGACGTCAGCGACCATAACCCCTTCCCCGGCCCAGGAGCGTGCCCTTCTCTCGGCAATTCTTGATGGTTCCCTCACTCTCCCCGGCATCGCGCGTTCGCTCAACCTCCCCCTCCTCGACCTGCTCAAACTTATCGAGTCCCCCGCCATAAAGGCCCGGCTCGATGCCCTCGAGCACGCCGCCGCGCTCGCGGTCCGCACCGCCGCGATGCTCCACCTCCCGCCCTCGCTAGGCTCGCTCACGCACGCGCTCGAAGGCCACGCCGAGGACCTGAAGCACCTCGAGCAGCGCGCGGGGGACGAGTCCCGCCCTCTCCGCCGCGCCGAGCGCACCAACATCCGCCGCGCGGCAACCTCCCTCATTCGTCTGACCCGCCTCGCGCCGCTCCCCTCGGTCTCGCGCCGCGAAGCCCACCCGCCCTGGCACAGCGCGGTTCTCGCGCCCTCTTCCGCCCCCACACCCCATTCCGCGCCCGCATCCCTTCCGCCACGCACCCCATCACCCGCACCCGCCCAACCGCCGGCCCGCGTTCCCGCCGCGGTCGTACCCGCCGCTTCCGTTACGCACAACAACCTCGTCGTGCGCTGTGCGACCGCCCGACAGTCGCCGCTCAAGCGCGCCGACATCGGGCACGCCGCGCCCGCTATCCCGGCAGGCCGTCCGAGACCCTCATCCTTCCTTCACCTCCGCTTCCACCAGCTTCGTCAGCAGCTCGAGCGACTCCTGCCATCCCAGGTAGCACATCTCCACCGGGATCCCCTCGGGAATGTTCTCCTGCACGATCGTCAGTTCCGTCGCGTCCCCCACCACCGGCCGCAGCCGGACCGTGATCAGCATCTCTCCGGGCAGGTTCGGGTCGTCGAACACATCCGTGTGCCGGATCAGTTCGCCCGGCTTCATCTCGAGGTACTTCCCCCCGAACGAGTGCGACTGCCCCGTTGCAAAGTTCGTGAACGACATGCGGTACCCGCCCCCGACGCGGGCATCCATCGAGTGCACCTCCGCCACAAACCCGTGCGGCGCCATCCACTTCACCAGGGCCTTGGGATCGGTGAACGCGCGAAACAGGCGGTCCGAAGGACACTTGACCACGCGGTGCAGGCGGACGGTGTGCTTGTCGTCGGACATGCCAAGCTCCTTCACTCCGGGCTCGAACCGCGTGCACCCCCGGGGCCGTTGAACCAGGCCGCTGCATCTTTGGTTGCGCGCGACGGCCACCGCCGGATTCATCCCGGCCTGTTACCTCCGTCTCCGCGCCCCCGTGCAGGCCGCGCACGCGACGAACAGCAGCAGACCCCCCGGCGCCGGCACCCACTCCATCCCGCGGATGTCGGTGTACGTGAGCGGCGTCCCGGGCGGGAACGAGATGTACGCCGGCGGCCCGGAGAGCCCCGTCCCCGTGTCGATGACGCCGATCGCCGCGCCCACCGTTCCGTTCCGGCCCGCGCCGCGCAGCTCGCCCGCAGCACCGGTGAAGAGCGTCTGATAGAAGTTGCCCGGCTCCGAGAGGTTCCCGTTCACATCGACGGTCGCGCCCGTCAGCGGGTCGATGCGCACCAGCCCCGCCCCCACCGCCCAGCCGTACAGCGTGCCGTCGGGCGCGAACGCCATCCCCTGCACGCTCGTGTGCGAGTTGATCCCGACCAGCGCCGCCTGCCCCGTCGCCGGGTTCACCGTGTACAGGCTGTGCAGCGGGCTGCCGATGTTCACCGCGGCGTACAGCACGCCCGACGGCGACACCGCCATCGCCCGCACGTCGTCCACGGCCAGCGCGGCGCCCTGGGTCAACGCGTGCGTCGCGGGGTCGAACGACCAAAGGCGCGGCGTGGAGTCGGGCGCGTGCCCCGCGATCAGCAACGTGCCCGAGGCGTCCTTGGCCATCGCGTTCGCCCTGCCCTGCGGACCAATCGACGTGACGAAGGTCGCAGCCAGCGACGATTCATCGACGTAGAACACCCGCCCTTCGAGCCACGACACCCCGTAGAAATCGGCCCGGGCGCTCGGCGCGACCGCCGCGCTCACGGCAACCGCCGCCACGGTCAAGCTCGTCCGCAACGTCATGTCAGTCTCCTCCGAACACCTCGAGCATACCGGACGCCGGAGCAGCGCCCAACCCGACTTTGCCCGGCACCGCAAAGACTTCACACCGGCCCCCCTTGCCGGTCACCTTCGCTGATCGCGCGCTTCATCGTGTCGCCCGATGCGGAAGCTCGGCCGACACGGTTACTCGAAGGAGTACGCGCGTCGGGGATCGCCGCGGACCGGCCCATCAAACCCCGCCGCGCCGCGTACAATCGCCGATCGTCAGCACACCTCATTCGGAGATTCCCATGAAACGCTCGATCCTCGTGACCCCGGTCGCCCTCGCCTGCGCCTGTCTGTCCTTCGCTGTTGCTCAGCCCCCTAAGGAGACCAAGCCGGCCGACAAGCAGCCCGAAGCCCCCGCCGGCTGGACCGAGGCCGAGATGCAGGCGTGCATGGAGGCCGGCCTGCCCGGCGAGAAGCACGCGGTCCTCGCCAAGTCCATCGGCACCTGGCAGGGCAAGTCCCGCACGTGGATGACCCCCGGCGCCGAGCCCATGGCGAGCGAGTGCACCATGCTCGTCTCCGATTTCATGGACGGCCGCTTCACGAAGTGGGAGATGGAGGGCGACATGCCCGGCATGGGCACGATGAAGGGCATGGGCCTCTACGGTTTCGACAACGTCCAGCAGAAATTCGTCGCCACCTGGGTCACCAACTGCGGCACAAACATTATGAACGGCACCGGAGAGCGCTCCTCCGACGGCAGCACGTTCACGTGGACCTACGGCATGCACGACCCTATCACGAAGAAGCCCATGACGATGCGCGACATCGAGCGCCACACCGGGCCCGACACCTTCGTGCTGGAGACCTGGTGCACCGATCCCAAGTCCGGCAAGGAGTTCAAAATGATGGAGGCGACCTTCACGCGCGGCGCCGCCAAGGCCGCCGCCGCGATCAAGAAGGTCTCCGCCGCCCCCGCCGCCGTCGGCTGCTCCATGTGCGTCTTCCACGTGGAGGGCGCGAAGAAGTGCGAGCTGGCCGTCAAGCTCGACGGCAAGACCTACATCGTGGACGGCGCGAAGGTCGCCGGCCACGAGTGGTGCGAGAAGCCCCTCGACGCCGTCGTCACCGGCTCCGTCGAGGGCAACCGCTTCGTCGCGACCACCCTCACGACCAAGTGACGCCCGCCCATGATCGAGAACGCCCGCGCGGCATCGCGCGGGCGTTTTTCATTGGTCCGCGCGCTCGCCCCTCACGCCGACCGTGCCCGGTCCCAGGTCATCACGCCCCGCCACACCCACTCCCCCGCGCCGGTCCGTGAAACGCCAACCCTTGGCCCGCGCCGCGCGGCCAGCGGTTCGAACCGCCGCGCGACCCGGCGACACAGTTCACGCCCCGCGCTGGCGACGCGCCCAAGCACGCTCGGAAACGCGTGCAGCTCGTAGACCGTTTCCACCGAGTCCCCCCACCGCGCCTTGTACGCCGCGCCGCCCGGCGTCAGGTCGAACTCGCTGTACCCTTCCTCGCACAGCATCGGGATCAGATGCGCCAGGAGCTGCGATCCCGGCGAGTACTTGTCGTAGTGCCCGTCGTGCGCGATCCCCGCCAGGCAGAACGTCCCGCCCGGGCGCGCCGCTAGGCCGATGTGCGCCGCGATGATCCGGCCGCCGGACTCCAGCACCGTCGTGTGCTGCATCCCCGGCGCGAGCTGGCGGGCGACGAGGTAGGGTCGCTTGAACTCGTCGTACTCGAAGGGGCTCAGCGCCGCGCGCACGTGCTTCCGGGCCGCGTGCATCTCCGCGAACCGGTCCAGCACGCGCTCGAACTCGGCCTTTCCCACAACCTTGCGGAACGTCAACGGCCCCAGCCGCCTGAGCTGGTTGCGGCTGGCGCGGAGGCTCTGCTTCGAGTTGACGAAACGGCGCAGCCGCTCCGGGTCGTCGAGCCGCATCACGTACGTCCGGGACGGAACCAGCCGGCAGCGGCGCCGCCACGGCCCGCGCCGCGCCCACGCCAGCGGAGCACGCGCCGGCAGTTGCAGGCGCAGCTCCGTAAGCGTTGTTCCCGACCACAGCGCCGCGAGCGCCGTGGGCATGAAGCTCTCGGCGTGCGCGGCGTCCGCGATCCACGGGCTGTAGTCCCCGTCCTCGCCGCACGCGCTGGTAGCCGACGTCCCCGACCTCGGCCGCGCCAGCGCCAGCAGGCCCACCAGCGCGCCGTCGCGGCGTCCTTCGACGATCACCGGCTCCGCCGCCGCCCAGCGCGCGGCGCAGCGCAGCGCGGTGCACTCGGGGGATTGCGTGCTGGTGGCCCACGGGCAGGCCTCGTAGAGCGCACGCCATTCGACCCGGTAGTCGGGCCGCTCCATCGCGGCCATGGCCGCGTCGCCGACCAGCACTCGGACTTCCACGCGCGCCGCCTTTCCGGCCGCATCCGACAGAGCCGTCGGTTCTGGCCGGTCTGAATTCGCGGCATACTCATCCGGACGGTTGAGAAGAACATGAAGAACCGTTCAGCCCGGCGACCCGCGGACGGCATGAAAGAAAAACGCCACGGGCGGCGATCGGTCCGCCCGTGGCGTGGTGAGGGATCGTGGGTACGTCAACGCATGACGCCGCCGATCTTTCTGGCTCCGTGCTCGTAGGCGCCCATGTCAACGACCATGCCGAAGGCGCCGACGACGCCGGTGTCCTCGATCATCGGGGCGTCGGCGATTCGCTTCGCGCCCGCGAGGTCGGTCGTCACCCCGGCCGGGACCGCGACGCTGGAGCCGGCATCGATCGCGGGCGACGGCGGGAGCAGCCGGTAGTTGCCCGCGGCGGCGTTGGCGAACATCGGGCCGGCGTCCAGGTTGCCCTCGCCCGCGAAACCGCCCTGGACGATGCTGTAGGTGATGCCGACCGTGCCGACCACGGGCGTCGGGCCGGTGTTGCCGTAAATGATGGAGTTGGCGATGGTGCCGCCGTTGGCCAGGTAGGCGCCCGCGCCGCTGTGCGCGGCGGAGTTGCCGGAGATCGTGCAGTTCACCGCGTGGCCCTGCCAGAGAAGGATGCCGCCGGCCTGGGAGCTGGCGGCGTTGTTGGTGATGCGGCAGTTCACGAAGATCGGCTGGCCGCCGAAGACGCAGACACCGGCGCCGAGGCGGGCGGTGTTGCCGTCGATGATGCAGTTCTCGACGCGGGCGTTCGAGGAGATGGTGAAGACTCCGCCGCCGTCGTCGCCGGAGTGGTTGCCGACGATGCGGCAGTTGCGGACGGTCGGCGTCGAGTTCGACTCGCAGTACACGCCCCCTCCCCAGCAGTCGGCGTAGTTGCCGGTGAACGTGCAGTTCTGCACGGTGATTTCGCCCCCGATGTAGATGCCACCGCCATTGAACTGGTTTCCGCCCGTCACGGTGAAGCCGTCGATGACGGCCAGCGCGGACTGCACGCCGACGAGCATGAACCCGGCGCGCTCCTCGTCGGGATCGCCTGCCGCGCTGATCGTGCACGAGGCGGCGCCGGCGGCGCTCCGGACGGTGATGGCCTTGCCGTTGAGGTTGAGGTTGTAGTTCCCGGGGCCGGAATAGAAGCCCGGGGCGACGACCACGGTGTCGCCGTTGGCCGCGGCGTTGATCCCGGCCTGGATGGTGGCGTGCTGCTGCGGGACGAGGATGGTGCCGGCGAGGGCGGGAGAAACAAGCGCCGCGGCGGCAAGCGCGGCAAGAGCGCGCGGCCGCCATGAACAACGGATCGTGTTCTGCATGGTGAACTCCTCGTGACAGTGAACGGACGATTCGGACCACGAGCGGCGCCTCGATGCGCCGGCCCCGTCGCGACACGCGCGGGAAGAACGACCCTTGGGGAGATGTCGCGAGTCTATGGAAAACTCGCATGATCGGACGGCGGAGCCGACAATTACTTTCGCCGTGCGGCATGATCGGGCGGGGCGGTGAGACGGTCTTCACACCGAGCCGGCCGTACCCTGCGGCGTGACCCCTTCCCGTCATGACCCCTACGCCGCGATCCGCGAACCCAACTTCCGCGCCTTCGCGGCGGGCTTCGCGCTCTCGTCAACCGGCCTGCAGATGCTGGCGATGGCGATCGGGTGGGAGGTTTATGAGCGGACGCGCTCGGAGATGGCGCTGGGGCTCACGGGGCTCTGCCGCGCGTTGCCGGTCGTGCTTCTTGCTCTGCCGGCGGGGCACGTGGCGGACATCTTCAGCCGCAAGTGGATCCTCGTGCTGGGCCAGGCGGGGTTCGCGGTGCTGACGGCGGCGCTGGCGGCGTGGTCGTACTTCGAGGGTCCGATCTGGCTGGTGTACGCGCTCCTGGCGATGACGGGGTGCGTGCGGGCGTTCGCGGGGCCGGCGCGCGGCGCGCTCGTCCCCCTGATCGTGCCGCGCGATGCCTTCCAGAACGCGGTCGCGTGGAACACGGGCGTGTTCCACGCCAGCGGCATGATCGGCCCGATCATCGCGGGGTGGGTGATCCACCGGGCCGGCGCGGCGTGGCCGGTGTACATCGCGACGGCGATTCTGACGAGCGCGCTGGCCTTCAGCGCGATCGTGATCAAGCCGGTCTACCCGCAGGTGCCGGCGGGCAAGTTCACCGTCTCTTCCATGCTCAGCGGGCTGGGGTACGTGCGGAAGGAGAAGACGGTTCTCGGCGCGATCCTGATCGACTGCCTGGGCGTGCTCCTCGGGGGCGCGACGGCGCTCCTGCCGGTTTTCGCGGCGGAGATCCTGCACGTGGGCGCGACGGGCCTGGGCGCGCTCCGCGCCTCGACCTACGTCGGCGCGGTCCTCATGGCCGTGTACCTCGCGCACCGGCCGCCGTTCATCCGCGCGGGGCGGGCGTTCCTGACGGCGGTGACGCTGTGGGCGGTGTGCGCGATCCTGTTCGGGCTCTCGACGAGTTTCTGGCTCTCGCTCTTCCTGCTGGCGGCGCAGGGCGCGATCGACAACATTTCGGTCGTGATCCGCCACGTGCTGGTCCAGGTGCGGACGCCGGACGAGCTGCGCGGCAGGGTCTCGGCGGTGAACACGATGTTCATCGAAGTCTCGAACGAACTGGGCGCGTTCGAGAGCGGCGGGGCGTCGTGGCTGTACCGCGCGCTGACGGGCGCGGCGATCAGCGCGGGCGCGGTCTTCTCCGTCGTCTCGGGAGGGATCGGGACGCTGCTCGTGGTCGCGGCGGTGGCGTGGAAGATCCCCGAACTGCGGCGGCTCGGGACGCTGCACGAGGAGGTCAAGACCGGGGACACGCCGCGGCGCGTCAACGCGTGATCACTCGTACTCGAGCTCGGCCCAGGCGCGCGGGAGCGTGGTGACGGGGGGCGGCTCGACGGCGGCGGCGCGGCAGGCTTCCTCGAGGCGCTGGTGGAGCTTCTCGTGGTCGGGGAGGGCGTCGAGGGCCGCGAGGAGATGGTCCACGCGGAAGAGCGCCGGGAGTTTCGGGTTGATGCGGGCGATCGCGGAATCTCCGAG
>CAZCPB010000185.1:0-9296 GCA_964500365.1 uncultured Phycisphaeraceae bacterium | reverse complement strand
GGCAGGCCGGTCGGGATCGAGCGCGGGCACGACGGCGGCGGGCAGGACGCGACGCCGCTCCTGATCCTCGCGGGGGGCGTGGCGCTGGCGGCGGGGCTGATCGCGGCGGCGGTGGTGGTGCGGCGACGGGCGCGGGCGGGCGAGAGGCCCGGGCCGTCCGTGGACGTGCCTGGCGCGCTGCCGACGCTGGCGCGGGCGATGAAGATCGGACGCGCAGAGGTGCGAGTGCTGCGGCGCCTGGCGGCGGCGGCCAACGTGCGCGAACCCGCGGTCCTGCTGATTTCCGAGTACGCTTTCCGCACCGCCGCGGCGAGGGTGCTGCGAGATTCGCCGGAAGCGCGCGAGTCGGTGGTGGCCCTGGCGGAAACGCTGGGGTTCCGGATCGTCGCGGGTGCGCCGGGCGAGTGGCCGGGCGATCCGGGGCCGGCGAGCGGGGCATGAACCGGCGGGCGTAGGGAGAGCGTCGATTGAGAGTGGTGGTGCTCTTCAACCCGCTCAGCGGCGGGGCACGCCGGGACGCGGAGGTCGAGCGGCTCGGGTCGGCGCTGCGGGCCGACGGGCACGACGTCGTCGTCGTTCGCGTGGGCGACGGGAGCGGACCCGGGCTGCGGGACGCGCTGCGCGGCAGCGCGGCCCTGGTGATCGTCGGCGGCGACGGGACGCTCCATCACGCGATCGCCGACGCGTCGCGGGCCGGCGTGCCCGTGTACCACTGGCCGGCGGGGACGGAGAATCTCTTTGCACGCCACTTCGGCATGAAGGCGTCGGAGACGGCGCTGCGTCGCGCGCTGGCGTCCGGGGAGACGAGGTCGATCGACTACGGCGACGCGGACGGGCGGCCGTTCGCGCTGATGTGCAGCGTCGGGCCCGACGCGGCGGTGGCGCACCGGCTGCACCGCGAACGAACCGGGTCGATCTCGCGGCTGACCTACCTGCAGCACGTGCTGCGGGAGCTGCGGGAGAAGCCGCCGCGCCTGAGGGTGTGGGTGGACGGGCAACTCGCGGTCGATGGGATACGGGGGATGTGCATCGTGGCCAACTGCCGCGAGTACGGCGCGAGGTTCGACCCGGCGCCCCTGGCGTGCGTGGACGACGGCGTGCTGGACGTGGTGTTCATGCCGGCGGAGACGTCGGTGGGGGTGCTGGGATGGCTGCTCAAGGCCAGGACGGGGCGGCACCGGCGTGACGGGAGGCTGGTGCACCGGACGGGGCGGGAGGTGGTGATCGCCAACGCGGGCGAGGCGCCGGCGTGGGTGCAGTGCGACGGCGAGGCGACAGGGAGCCTCGCGCCGGGGACGGGGGGCGAGTCGGCGGTGCAGATCGTGGTGAGGGAAAGGGGGCTGAACGTGCTGGGGTGAGGTGGTGAGCGGGCGGGGAGGCGGGAGGTGATGAGCGTTGAGGCGGACACGGGGCGTCCGACGTCCCCTGCTTTCCTACCTATAGTCCGCGACTTTTTGAAGGAACGGCATGCTGATCCGGACGCACAACTGCGGTCAACTGCGCGAGGGGGACGTCGGGAAGGTCGTCCGCCTGAACGGCTGGGTGAACTCGTACCGGGGGCACGGGACGGGGCTGGTCTTCATCGACCTGCGGGACCGTTTCGGGCTGACGCAGGTGGTCTTCGAGGGTGAGTCGATCGGCGCCGATGTGCTGGAGGTCGCCGACCACCTGCGCAACGAGGACGTGATCGCGGTCGAGGGGACGGTCCGCGTGCGGGCGGGGGGCGAGAACCCCAAGCTCGAGACGGGCAAGGTCGAAGTGGTGGTCGCGAAGCTCGAGGTGCTCAACAAGACCGCGCCCCTGCCGTTCGTGCCCGAGGACAACCCGCTCGGGGGCAAGCTTCCCAACGAGGACATCCGCGGCAAGCACCGCTACCTGGACCTGCGCCGCCCGTCGATGCAGAAGATCCTCGGGACGCGTCACAAGCTCTACCAGGTCACGAGGAAGTACTTCGACGAGAACGGGTTCCTCGAGATCGAGACGCCGATCCTGTACAAGAGCACGCCGGAGGGGGCGCGCGAGTTCCTGGTGCCCAACCGGCACGTGGCGGGGAGCTGGTACGCCCTGCCGCAGAGCCCGCAGCTTTTCAAACAGATCCTGATGGTGGCGGGGTGTGACCGGTACATGCAGATCTGCCGCTGCTTCCGCGACGAGGACCCGCGTGCCGACCGGCAGGCGGAGTTCACGCAGATCGACCTCGAGATGTCGTTCGTGCGGCGCGACCAGGTCGTGGAGATGATGGAGGGGTTCGTCCGCCGGCTGTGGAAGGAGATGTGCGGGTCCGAGGTGCCGCCGATCCAGAAGATGTCGTACCGCGAGGCGATGGAGCGGTTCGGGATCGACCGGCCGGACACGCGGTACGCGCTCGAGATCGCGGACATCTCGGAGTTTGCCGCCAAGACCGAGGTCGGGTTCTTCAAGGACACGCTGGCCAAGGGCGCGGAACTTCCGAAGTTCAACAGCAGGCGCGGCGTGGTGAAGGCGATCCGCGTGCCGGGCGGGGCTGAGAAGCTGACGCGCAAGATCACCGACGGGTACCACGAGTTCGTGCGCTCGTTCGGGGCGGGCGGGTGCGCGGTGGTGAAGGTGAACGCGCAGGGCGTGTTCGAGACGGGGCTGGCCAAGTTCCTCGAGCCGCACCGCGACGAGTTGACGAAGCTGCTGGGCCTTCAGGCGGGCGACACGGTGCTGTTCGTCGCCGACACGTACAGCGTGTGCACCAAGGCTCTGGGGGAGCTGCGTCAGAAGGTGGCGCGGGACATGGGGATGGTCCCCAGGCCGGGCGCCGAGGGAGGTCCGTGGAACTTCCTGATCGTGCTCGATTTTCCGATGTTCGAAAAGAACAAGGACACGGGCAAGTGGGTGGCGATGCACCACCCCTTCACGGCGCCGCGCGACGACCAGCGCGACGCGTTCGTGAACGCGCCGGTGGACGACGAGGTGACGATCGAGGCGATCGTCTCGGCCGGGTACGACATCGTCGTGAACGGCCAGGAGATCGCGGGCGGCTCGGTCCGCATCCACGACCCGGCGGTGCAGGGCAAGGTCTTCCAGCTCCTGGGGATGACGCCCGAGCAGGCCAGGGAGAAGTTCTCGTTCCTGCTCGAGGCGCTGTCGTTCGGCGCGCCGCCGCACGCGGGGATCGCGTTCGGGCTGGACCGGCTGGTGATGAACTTCGTCGGGACGGGCAACATCCGCGACGTGATCGCCTTCCCCAAGACGCAGATCGGGGCCGACCTGATGACCGGGGCGCCGTCGCCGGTGACGGACGAACAACTCAAGGAACTGCACGTAAGGTCGAGCGTGCCCGCCAGGTGACGGCGCCGCGATCCGCGACTTTCGCCGCAGCGACCCATCCATGAGCCCCGGCTCGCCCTCCAACACGGTGCACGATCGGCCCCTCCCGCCCGCGGGTCCTCGCCCGCTGGCCCCGGGCGAGCGCATCGCCGATCCGCCCGCGATCGTCGCCGCCGACACCCGCGCTCACGACCACGAGATCCTGACCCGCGAAGCGAAGTTCGCCGACGATCTCAAGCGCGAGTACCCGCTGGTCTGGTGGGTGACGCTGGTCGGACCCTTCGTCGCGACGGCCGCCGTGCTGGTGTCCCTCGGCCTGACGCGCGGCTGGGACTTTGTGATCAAGCTTGCGGGCACCGCGCTGGCGACGTTCTTTGCCGCGGGACGGTTCGTGATCCTGTTCGGCTCGGACATGAAGGAGAAGGGGGAGGAGGCCTCGCGCTTTGCCTTCATGACCAGCCGCGAGCTGTTCGTGATGGTGACGTGGATGGACCTGTTCGTCGCGTGCATGCTGATCTTCCACGCCAGCTTTATGTTCAAGATCCCGAAGTTCGGGCCGGCGATGCTGGCCCTGAGGGAGGACGGCGAGTTCATCCTGCAGTCGCACCCGTGGATGAAGCGGTTCACGCTGGTGGGGCTGGCGGTGTTCGTGGCGTTCCCCTTGGCGGCGACGGGATCGGTGGCGGGGTCGATCTTCGGGCGGCTGCTGGGGCTCTCGCGCTCGGCCACGCTGCTGGGCCTGATCGCGGGCACGTTCATCGGCAACGGCGCGATGCTGCTGGGGAAGAAGGTGATCAACCAGATCCCCCTCTTCGACAAGGACAACCCCCTGAACATCGTGGGCGGCGTCGCGGTGATCGTGGGGCTGATCCTGCTGTTGAACTGGCGGTACCGGAAGATGAAGCGCGAGTGGGCGGAGAAGGGCCGGCCTTCCCCGCCGCGGGCGTAGAAAGCGAGCGAAGGAGGAGCGAGATGGGGGCCAGGGGCAAGGCGGGAAGGGCGAAGAAGGGCGGGCGCAGGACAGGCAGGCCCTCGGCCGGCAAGGCCGCGCGGGGCACGCCGGGCGCACGCTCGCGCGCCACGAAGAAGACCGCGCCGCGGCGTGAACCCGCGGCCCGCGGCGCGGCGGCCGAACTGCCGTACTACCACGTCGATGTCTTCACGTCGCGCCTGTACCACGGCAATCCTGCGGGCGTCGTGCCGCTGGACGCGTGGCTGCCCTCGGGCGTGATGCAGGCGATCGCGGCGGAGAACAACCTCGCGGAGACGGCGTTCTTCGTGAAGGACAAGGGCTCGACGCCGCGCTATCACCTGCGCTGGTTCACGCCGACGATCGAGGTGGACCTGTGCGGTCACGCGACGATCGCCAGCGCGCACGTGCTGTGGGAGCACCTGGGCGCGAAGGGGACGCGGATCGCGGTCCGGTCGACGAGCGGCGAGTTGAGCGTGACGCGCCGGGGCGACCTGTACGAGCTGGACTTCCCGGCGCGGGCGGGCGAGCCCGTGCGCGTCACCGAGAAGATGTGCGCCGCGATGGGACGCGAGCCGGTCGAGGCGTACCTGGCCCGCGATCTCATGCTGGTGTTCGACAACCGGCGCGAGGTCTACGAGCTGAACCCCGACCCGGCGCTTGTGCGCGCCCTGGACTGTTTCGGCGTGATCGCGACGGCGCCGGGCTCGGGCCACGACTTCGTGAGCCGGTTCTTTGTCCCCCGGGCGGGCATCGACGAGGACCCGGCGACGGGGTCCTCGCACTGTACCCTGGTGCCGTACTGGGCGGGACGCCTGAAGAAGAAGTCGGTGACGGGTCACCAGGTGTCGAAGCGGGGCGGGGAGATGTTCTGCGAACTCCGCGGCAAGCGCGTGGGGGTCGCGGGGCGGGCGGTGACGTACTTGCGCGGGACGATCGCTATTCCCACTTGACGTGTGTACATAGCCCTTACTGACCATCTGAAAAGTAGGGTTCGGCGTCGAATTCCATTGGCCCCGCAGATCCGATGATCGAACGCCGCGCCGACTGATCCAGACTTGCGATCATGGCTCCAAGCGAGGACTCCGAGACGCCACGGTCAACCACTTCCTCCGTGTGTACTCTCCCGAGATGACAGAACACTGACGCCATTCCCGGGGGAGCCAGTGGCTGCCGCACGGCCGGATCTCGCATGATCTCGATTCTCATGGCGACAGTTCCCCCATGGGCAACCGGCAGATAGTTGATGTGTGCGATCAACTCAGGTCGTTCACGGAGTTTCATGGACGCCCCGAGGCAAGGAATCGCCGCCTGCGTACCGGTT
Source organism: uncultured Phycisphaeraceae bacterium (assembly GCA_964500365.1). Classification (GTDB taxonomy): domain Bacteria; phylum Planctomycetota; class Phycisphaerae; order Phycisphaerales; family UBA1924; genus CAZCPB01. The sequence goes on along the minus strand of CAZCPB010000185.1, from coordinate 3,705 downwards.
CGAACGGGATCCGGAATCCAGCCGGTAATCATGTTCCGAGGGAGGCCCACCCACGTGCTCTTCGGAGAGCCGTAAAACCGGGATCCGAACCGAAGCGCATTGACCGTGCCTTGGGCTCGCATGATGATCGCCCCGCCGATCACCGCACCGAGCGTCGCCACGGCGAACAGTGCACGCGACCGTTGCGCGAGCCATCGCGCGGACGAAATGACCGGCTGATGGCGGAACCTGCGGAGATCAATGGTGGACCCGCACTCGGGACATCGAGAAATGGCGGGTGATCCGCTGTCATATCCGCACTTCCAACACAGCGTCCCGGTCTGTTCAACCAGAACCAGCCAGCACCTGCGGACGCCCCAATTGATCAGCACAACGGTCGATGCGACTACCGTGGCGACGATCGCCAGTCCGAAGGTGTTGAGGAGCATTCGATCGATCGTCAAAGTCGCCCCGCGATCGAACGGATCCAGCAGGGCCCGCGTCACTCCGTAGATCCACAGATGCACAAGCGAAAAGCGCCATGCTCCTGCGAAAATTGGTGCGGTGCGCTGCGTCAGGGTCAGCAGCACCCCGGCGTACAGCAGAACCGGGAGAACGACGACGCTTACCGGGACCGCCCAGTGCAGGTTCGGAAAAGGAACCATGGAGTTGAGCACGGCGAGCCCGAATCCGCTCGGAATGGCGAGCGACGCCGCGGGGATGAGCATGCTTCGGCGCTCACACGGCGGGATTATGCGTAGCCTCGCCACGACAGATGCTACCTCATCGAAACTGACAGGGTTCGCTCACCCAAATCAGTGATACACTGGAGTGCGGTCAATCGAGCGGAGGTGCACGATGGTGCCCGGCCCCATGTCGATCCAGCGTTTGCTCGGCGCGATGAAGAAACTCGACGCGTCGGACCTGCACATCAAGGTCGGGATCCCGCCGGTGTACCGGATCAACGGGGTTCTGCGTCACGTGGCGGGGGAACCCGTCACCGAGGACGAGGCGGACCACCTTCTCGACCCCCTGCTGAACGACACGCAGAAGGCGCGGTACCAGGAGACCGGCAACCTCGACTTTGCGACGCATCTGGCTGACGGGGACCGGTTCCGCATCAACATGTTCCGATCGGGCGGGCACACGCACGCGGCGATCCGGCGCGTGAAGGCCGACATCCCGACCTACGCCAACCTGCACCTGCCGCCGATCTACGGCGAATTGATCGACAAGACGATGGAGGGGCTGGTGCTGGTGGTGGGCGTGACGGGGTCGGGGAAGAGCTCGACGCTGGCGGCGATGATCGAGCACATCAACGCGACGCGCTCGGAGAACATCATCACGATCGAGGACCCGGTCGAGTTCCGCTTCACGCCCAAGAAGTCGATCGTGTCGCAGCGCGAGCTGGGGATCGACGTCGCGGACTACAAGAGCGCGCTCAAGTACATCGTCCGCGAGGACCCCGACGTGGTCTTCATCGGCGAGATGCGGGACCACGACACCGTGCTCGCCGCGGTGCAGGCCGCCGAGACCGGGCACCTGGTGTTCGGCTCCATGCACACCGCCGACACCATGCAGGCGTTCAGCCGCATCCTCGAGTTCTTCCCCAGCCACGAGCACGGGTTCCTCCGGCACGCCCTCTCCAACACGCTCAAGGGCGTGTGCGCCCAGCGCCTCCTGCCGGCGGTCGAGAACTTCGAGGTCGGCGTCGTCCCCGCGTGCGAGGTGCTCATCGGCACGCCGACGGTGCGCGAGAAGATCCGCCAGGGCGAGGACGCCGACCTGCCGGCGATCGTCGGGCGCAACGAGGAGGGGATGCAGAGCTTCACCCACGCCCTGGCCGACCTGGTGAAGAAGGAATGGGTCGCGATGAGCACGGCGATGGACTATGCGCCGAACCGTGAGGCCCTCGCCAGCATGCTCAAGGGCGTCGAGATGAAGGCCGCGACGCTGGTGAGCCGGATCAGGGCGGGCGGGGCGCACCGCTGATCGCGGGACCACGAAGAGCTCCGGATCAGCCTCGGTAAGCCGATGTGAACCGGCTCTTGTCTGCCCGATCCGAGTCGCTTCGTGCAGCGCTGTGGCCTCGCTCCACCTCTATTCGTGGCTTTCTTCCGTGGCCGGCGCGAGCTGGCCTTCGCTGGACGCGACCACCGCCGCGGTCATCGCGTCGCCGGAGATGTTCACGACCGTGCGGCACATGTCGAGGACGCGGTCCATCCCGAGGATCACCGCGATCCCCTCGGCCGGGACGTGCACCGACTGAAGGACGATGACCATGAGGACGATGCTGGCGCCGGGAACGCCGGCCGAGCCGATCGAGACGAGCGTCGCGGTGAGGACGAGCATCACCTGGTCGCCCAGCGACAGCGGGATGCCGTAGAGCTGGGCGAGGAACGTCGCGGCGACGGCCTGGTAGAGCGCCGTGCCGTTCATGTTGATGGTGGCGCCCAGCGGGCAGACGAAGCTGGTGACCTCCTCGGAGACGCCGAGGCGCTTGTGCGTGCACTCGATGGTCACGGGCAGCGTGGCGTTCGAGCTCGAGCTCGAGAACGCCAGGAGCTGCGCCGGGGCCATGGCCCGGAAGAACCGGCGGTAGCCGACGCGCCCCGCGCGCCGCGTGAGGGCCCACAGGATCGCCGGGTACGCCGCGAACAGGATGAACGCCAGGCCCCCGACGACCACGAGCGAGTACACGCCCAGCGCGCCGAGGACTTCGAGGCCCATGCCCGCGGCGACGGGGACGATCAGGGCGAAGACCGCGTACGGGGCGGCGAGCATCACGAGCTCGATGATCTTCGTGATCGCGTCGGTCATGGCCTCGCAGAACGAGACCGCGACGTTGGCCCGCTCGCGCGGGATCATGGTCAGGCCGATCCCCAGCGCCAGGGCCAGCACGATGGTCTGGAGCATCTCGGCCTTGGCGAGGGCCTCGAAAGGGTTCTGGGGGACGAGCTCAAGGATCATCTTCCACGCCGAGACCTCGGGGGCGCCGCTGATCCGGCCGGCGAGTTCCCCGGCGCGCTGCGCGGCGAGCTGGGCCCGCGTCTCCTCGGAGACGAAGAGCCCTGGACGTACCGTCTGCGATGCGGTGATGCCGACGACGATCGCCAGCACCGTGGTCGCGCCGAACATGGCCAGCGTCTTGCCGCCGATGCGCCCGATCTTGCGGAGGTCTCCGAGGCTCGCGACGCCGACGATCAGGGAGAAAAGGACGATGGGGACGGCGATGAACCGCAGGCAGCGGACGAAGAGCTTGCCGACCAGGTCGTTGAGGCGCACGACGAAGCGGACCGCTCCCGCCGCGGCGCCCGCCTCGGCGTTGGCATCGCCGGGCTTGCCCGCGAGGTACGCGGCGGGGTCCTGCACGCCGATGTCGGCCCAGGTCGCGTCGGTCCACCAGAGGTTGAGCGCGATCCCGACCGCGGCGCCGGCGACCAGGCCGACCACGATCTTCCAGTGCAGGGCGAGTTTCATCGGCGCAAGATACCGGAAGAGGGGGGTGGCGCGCCCGGCAAGCCCGCGGCCGAAGGCGGGCCGCATCGCGCGTGACCGCTCACCCGCGCGCCGTGCCGCCCGTGATCTCCGCGGCCTTCTTCAGCGCATCGCCGATCGTCTCGAACATGTTCTCCGTGCCCACGACCTCGTCGAAGCGGGCCTGCATGATCTCGAAGATCGGCTGGGCGTGGACGCCGGCCAGGAGGAGCCTGGTCCCCTGGCGCC
>CAZCPB010000184.1:0-9406 GCA_964500365.1 uncultured Phycisphaeraceae bacterium | reverse complement strand
GCCGGCTTCAGATCACACTCTTCCGGGCCGGGCCCAGCGCGGGGACCGAGCAGAACAGCGCCAAGTGGGACATCGACCTCATGGACCTCGGCCGCAACGCGGACTGGTTTGACCCCGTGACCCGGACCTACCGCGTCCAGCTCGACCTCCCCGCGTGGGCCGACCAGGGGCCGGGGACGGAGTTCAGGCTGCACGCGGCGTTCACGCCCCCGGGGGCGGGGAGGGTGACAGTGAGCGATGATTTCGTTGTGAAGGGATAGGAGGCGTCTCCCTTCACCTCCCCCCCTCACCAAGGTATTCTCCGGCCATGGGACGCTTCACAACTCGTTGCCTCTTCTCGGCCTCGGTGCTGGCGATCGTGTCGGTGGCGATCGGGGGGGCGTCTGCGCAGCCGCCGCGTGATGCGGGCCAGTCGCTGCCGCCGGCCAACGGGCCGCGCCGGGCCGACCCGGCGTGGCACGCGCTCCGGAATGCGACGGTGCACACCAGGCCGGGCGAGAAGCTCGAGCACGCGACCGTGGTTGTGCGCGACGGGGTGATCGCGGCTGTGCTCCCGGGCGAGCCGGGGCCCGACGGCAAGCCGGGCACGCCGGACGATGTCCCGGCCCGCGTGCCATTAGGGCCGCGCGTGTGGGATTGCGACGGGCTGCACATCTACGCCGGCTTCATCGACCCCTTCGTCGAGGTCGATGCGCCCGCACCCGATCCCACTTCGCCGGGCCTGCACTGGAACAGCAAGGTCACGCCCCAGCGCCGCGCGACCGACGGGAGCGGTATCGAGGCCTCCGCGGCCAAGGACCTGCGGGAGGCCGGGTTCACGGCCGCGGCGATCTCGCCCCGCGGCGGGCTCTTCAAGGGCCAGTCGGCGGTAGTGTCGCTGGCATCGCCCAGCGCCGACCCGAGCAGGGCCCGCCCGCCCGTGTACCGCGACGGCGTGTACCAGTCCGTGACGCTGAACGCGCGGAGCGGCTTCGGGTTCGGCGGCGGTGACCGCGACCAGGGCGAGCAGGGGCGGTGGACGAACTACCCGGGCTCGCAGATGGGCGCGATCGCGCTGATCCGCCAGACGCTGATCGATGCGGACTGGCAGGCCCAGTGCCGCGCGGCAGGGACGGCGCTCGATGAAAACGCCGTCGATGCGCTCGGGGCGGGCGGGGCGCGGAACGGCGCTGGGCACGCGCCCCTGCCGCTGCTCTTCGATTCGTCGGACGAACTCGAGGCGCTCCGCGCGGCGAAGATCGCGGCGGAGTTCGACCGCGAGATGATCCTGCTGGGGTCGGGGACCGAGTTCCGGCGGATCGGGGCGATCACCGAGGCCTGCAGCGGCGCCGGATCGACGAACGGCGCTCCGGCGGACGGGCGCCGCCCGCGCGGGCCGGTGCCGGTGATCCTGCCGGTGAACTTCCCCCGTCCACCGGACGTCACGAGCATTTCCGCGGCAGAGAGCGTCGAACTCCGCGACATGATGACGTGGGAGCAGGCGCCTGCGAACCCGCGCCGGCTCGACGAGGCGGGCCTGAAAGTCGCCCTGACGACCGCCAAGCTGCGGAACTCGTCGGACTTCCGCAGAAACCTGCAGCGGGCGATGCGCTACGGCCTCGAGCCGCGGCGCGCCCTGGCGATGGTGACGACGGCGCCGGCGGAGATCCTGGGCGTCGAGGCGATGATGGGCACGGTTGAGGTCGGCAAGGTCGCGAACCTGGTCGTTGCCGACGGGGACCTGTTCACGCCCGAGAAACCGCCGAAGAAGAGGACGGACGAGAAGAAGGACGCGGAGAAGAAGGAAGGAGAGAAGGAGAGCCAGACGCCGGGGCGCGCGGACGCGAACGGCCCGGAGGGCGACGACCTGCTCGACGAATTCGACGACGAAAACCGCGCGGGCCTCGCGCAGCCCGGCGCCAGGGGGCGCGGCGGGTTCCGGGGCGGGCGCGGCGGACGTTCCGGCGGCGGCGATGAGCCCGAGGAAAAGGTCGCGAAGATCCGAGATGTGTGGATCGACGGTGTGCGGCACGAGGTGACTGCCGCGCCCGAACCGGAAATCGCGGGGACGTACGACGTCACGTCGGACCCGCCCGCGCCGAAGCCGGCGCAGATCGTGATGGAGAAGGGCGACGCGATTACCGTAAAGATGGGCGACGCCTCCAGCAAGGCGCGGAGCGTCTCGCGCATCAAGAGCCGCCTGTCGTTCGTCTTCGACAACGATCCCTTCGGCGAGCCCAAGGGCGTCAACACGATCAGCGCGGTCGTCGAGGGCGACACCATCCACGGCACCGGGATCGGCCCGGCCGGGCAGAAGGTGACGTTCAAGGCCATCAAGCGGCCGGAGAGCGCCGCCGTCGGCTCATGGCGCGTGACCGAGGCGGACGGAAAGCCCGAGGACCCGGCCGGCGAGAAGAGCCTGGTCTTGACCATCGCGGGCGGGGCCGAGCCGAAACTGACGCTGACTTTCACGCGCCCGGGCGGAAAGGTCGTGACCATCGAGGCGAACGACGTGGAACTCACGGAGAAGGGCGCGGCGTTCACGCACGGGCTCAAGGAACTCGGCAGCGACTTGACGAGCAAGGACTCGGTCACGATCGACGGCGACGTGATGACGGGCGAGTCGATGCTCAGCGACGGGACTAAGCACACGTACAAGGCCGGCCGTGAAGGCAAGTCCGGGCACGGGAGGACTCCCGGGCTTGCGGGCGCCCCCGGCACGGGGGGAGATCGGGCGATTCATGGGCGATACTGCATCACGCAGATCGACGAGAAGCCGAACGCCGCGCCGGGGAAGACGCCCGACGCGTACATCTTCATCAAGAGCGACAACACGATCACCCTGAGCCAGGGATCGCGCGCCTTCGCGGCCGATGACGCCACGGTCCGCGGCAAGAAGATTTCGTACACGCTGGATTTCTCGAAGTTTGGCGGCCAGGGCAAGGTGTCGTCCGAGGCGACACTCAGCGATGACGGCAAGACGCTCAATGGCTCGATGGTCGTGCCCGACGGCTCGACGCACACGTGGACGGCGGAGCGTCGCGCGGGCGATCCCGACACGCTGGCCGAACTGCCCGAGTCGAGCGGGCTGCCGTTCGGGCCGTACGCGCGATCGTCGTCGCCGGAGCGCCCGAAGACGATCGTCCTGAAGAACGCGACGGTCTGGACCAGCGGCGAGCGCGGCATTCTCAAGGACGCATACCTCGTCGTGATCGACGGGAAGATCACGAGCGTGGGGACCGGCGAGGTGCGTGTCGACGCGCTCGGCGGGGCCGAGCCGCGGGTGATCGACTGCGCCGGCAGGCACGTGACGCCCGGCCTCATCGATTGCCACTCGCACACCGGCATCTCGCGCGGCGTGAACGAGGGCGGTCAGGCGGTGACGGCGGAGGTGCGGATCCAGGACGTGACCAACCCCGACGCCATCGGCTGGTACCGCGAGCTGGCGGGCGGCCTGACGGCGGTGAATTCCCTGCACGGCTCGGCCAACCCGATCGGCGGGCAGAACTGCGTGAACAAGATCCGCTGGGGCGCCGCGCACCCCGACGACATGCACTTCGATGGCGCCAGGCCCGGGATCAAGTTCGCGCTGGGCGAGAACGTGAAGCAGTCCAACGGCGACCGCGTGACGACGCGATACCCGATCACTCGCATGGGCGTCGAATCGATCATGCGGGACCGGTTCGTGGCGGCGCGGGAGTACATCGCCCAGCGCGAGAGCGGCGCACCAGGATTCCGCCGCGACCTCGAGCTCGACGCGATCGCCGAAATCCTGGAAGGCAAGCGCCTCGTCCACTGCCACAGTTACCGCCAGGACGAGATCCTCATGCTCGCCCGCCTGAGCAAAGAGTTCGGTTTCAAGCTCGGCACCTACCAGCACAACCTCGAGGGCTACAAGGTCGCCGACGCCGTGAAGGACTCGTCCATCGGCGCAAGCCTCTTCAGCGACTGGTGGGCGTACAAGGTCGAGGTGCAGGACGCGATCCCTCACGCCGGGCCGATCATGCACGATGTGGGCGTTGTCGTCTCGTACAACTCCGACTCCGACGAACTGGCCCGCCGCATGAACACCGAGGCCGCCAAGGCCGTGACCTACGGCGATCTCTCCCCGGAGGACGCCCTCAAGTTCGTCACGATCAACCCCGCGAAGCAGCTCGGGATCGACGGGCGGGTCGGCTCGCTCGAGCCCGGCAAGGACGCGGACTTCGTGATCTGGTCGGCCGATCCGCTCTCGCAGATGGCCGTCTGCGAGTCCACGTGGATCGACGGGCGCGAGTACTTCTCGCGCGAGCAGGACCGCAAGGACCGCGAGCACATCGCCAGGGAGCGGGCCCGCCTGGTCCAGAAGATCCTCGCCTCGGGCGAGAGCGCCGACTCCGGCGGCGGCGGCGGTGACGACTTCCGGCCCGGCGACGAGATCATCACGCGGTCAGGAGACTGCGGATGCGGGAGGTTGCACGAGTAGGGCGTTACGCAGAAAGAAAGAACAGAGAACAGCCAACAGGAATCCGCCCGTGAGTTCATTCATGAAACACATGACACCGCCCCCTCCGCGTGCCCCGCGATCCTCCCCGGCATCTCCGCGGTGGTTCGCTTTCGTTCTCGCCGCCGGCGCGTCGACCTCCGCCCACGCGCAGGACCTCACGCACAAGGCCCCGCCGCAGCTCGCGCCCATCACGATCTACAACGCGGCGATCCACCCCGTCAGCGGGCCCGACATCCAGAACGGTTACATCGTCTTCGACAAGGGGATCATCACGCAGATCGGCGCCGGCTCTCCGCCCTCGACCGGCGGCGCGATCGACGCCAAGGGCGCACACGTCTACCCCGGGCTCGTTGCCGCGTACACCCGCCTGGGCTTGACCGAGATCCCCACGATCCGGGCGACGCGCGACTCAGACGAAACCGGCTCGATCACGCCCGAGGCCCGCGCGATCATCGCCGTGAACCCCGACTCGACGCTCCTGCCCGTGACCCGCGCCGCGGGCATCCTCACGGCGGGTGTCTTCCCCGGCGGAGGACTGATCGGCGGCTGCCCCGCCGCGATCCGCCTCGACGGCTGGACCAACGAGGACCTCGCCATCTCCGCGTGCCTCGGCGTGTCGGTGAATTACCCGACCGCGCGCCCGGCGGGGGGCCGGCGCGGCCTGCGTCCGCAAACGCAGAGCCCCGACGAAGTGAACGCCGAGGTGCGACGCAACCTCGACGCCCTCGACGAAGTCTTCAGGACCGCGAAGGCCTACGCCGCGGCAAGGGACGCCGATCCCTCCACGCCCGCCGACATCCGCTGGGAAACGATGCGCTGCGTCTTCAAGCCCGCCCTCTCCCCCGCGCCCCGCGGGGAAGACGCCCAAGCCCGCGAGGGCAGAGGGGGTGAGCAGCTCCCCGTCTTCCTCAACGCCAACGAGATGGACCAGATCACGCAGGCGGTGACGTGGGCGGTGTCGCACGACCTTCGCCCGGTGATCGTGGGCGGGCGCGATGCGGCCCTGTGCGCCGATCTCCTGAAGCGTCATGACGTGCCGGTGATCCTGATGGGCGTGCACAACCTGCCGCGCCGCGACGATGCGCCGTACGACAGCGTGTACACCCTGCCCGCGCAGCTCGAGTCGCTCGGCGTGACGTGGTGCCTGGCCTCGGGCGAGGAGACGCCGCACGAGCGGAACCTGGCGGCCAACGCCGGGCGTGCCGCGGCGTACGGGCTCTCGCGCGCGGCGGCGCTGCGCTCGATCACCCTCTCGGCGGCGGAGGTCCTGGGGATCGACGCCTCGCTGGGCTCGCTCGAGAAGGGCAAGAGCGCGACCCTGATCGTGGCCAACGGCGACATCCTCGAGATCACGACCCGCGTGACGAGCGCGTACATCGACGGGCGCGAGGTGGACCTCTCGAGCAAGCAGTCGAAGCTGAACGAGAAGTACCGCGAGCGGTACCGGCAGTTGGGTCTGATCGAGGAGAAGAGCGGGAACGGACGCAGGGCGGAGGGCGGGAACTAGCGATCGGACTCATCGGCTCGCGCAACTTCTCCCGAGGCCATGTCTGCTGCGACCGGCCTGCGCTCCTCTTCGCCCGCTTCGGGCGCGCGGACGCAGCGAGGAGCGAAGCGATCCGCGAGCCCCTCGGAGTGCGTTCAGCCTCACGACGAGGGCTTGCCGCATTCAGGGCACATCGCCGTCGCGAGCCCGTGCATGTCGTAGCGGCAGAACGGGCACAGCCCCGCGGCACGCCGCCGCTCCCGGATACGCGCGGCGGCGAGGCGGGGGACCCAGCCGAGCGACCACGCCAGCGCGGCAAGCACGAGCAGCGCGCCGGCGTTGTGGACGTAGCCGAGCGGGATCGGAACTTCGATATTCGAGCGAGGCTCGTGCTTCAGAAGGAGCGGCATCGGATTCGATCGATCCCACGCCGGCGATGAGGCGAGCCGCGCCGCGAGCTCGTCGCGGAGCGCCGCCGGGGCCTGGCCCGGCGGGTAGCCGTGAAGTGGCATCATCTCGACGCGCGAGTCGTAGTGGCGCACGGTCGGCGCCCACAGCCCGGTCACGCTCGGCTCGAGCGACAAACGCGCGAAGTCCGTGCCCCCGGTTCGAAGCGGAAAGTACGGCGCCGGCCCGCCGTCCTCCGGAATCGTGTATCTCCCCGCGGGAGAAACGTGGAACTGGACCGTGGACGAGCGCGCGACAAAGCTCGCCGCGGTCGCGGGCCTCATGCCGACCGCGCGCCGTCCGTGCCACAGCAGCGTCGATGTGTCCCACACGAGCCACGCGTCGAGCACGAGCAGAATGAAGAGCGCCGCGCTCGCGCCGGGACGTTGGATTCGGCGGAGCACCCTCACGCCGAATCGTAGTGCCCGCGTACCATGCCGCCCGCACCCCCGCCACAGGGAACCCCAATGCCCGGCACGAAAGCCAGTCCGCGCGGCCGACCCGACCTCCTCGCCGGCAACGCCGCGATCGGCCAGTCCGGCGGGCCCACGGCCGTCATCAACCGCTCCCTCGCCGGCGCCGTCGAAGCGCTGCGGAAGCACTTCGTCTCGAAGAAGCTGGTCAAGAAGATCTACGGCATGCGTTTCGGCGTGAACGGCCTGGTTCGCGGCGACCTCGTCGATTTCACCTCGTACCCCTCGCCCAAACTGGCGCGGATCGCCGCGACGCCCTCCGCCGCCCTGGGCTCCAGCCGCGACAAGCCCGACGCCGAGTACTGCCACCGCATCCTCGCCCAGTGCGAGAAGCTCAACATCCGCTACTTCTTCTACATCGGCGGCAACGACTCCTCCGACACATGCCGCATCGTCTCGGACCTCGCGGCCCAGAGCGGCTACGAGATGCGCTGCTTCCACATCCCCAAGACCATCGACAACGACCTCGTCGGCAGCGACCACTGCCCCGGCTACCCCTCCGCCGCGCGGTTCCAGGCGATGGCCTTCATGTCCGACAGCATGGACAACGCCAGCCTCCCGGGCGTCAAGATCAACATCGTCATGGGGCGTCACGCCGGCTTCCTCACCGCCGCGGCGGCCCTGGCCCGGGGCACGGGCAAGAATGCCGACCGCAACGGACCGCACCTGATCTGCGTCCCCGAGGTCCACTTCGACGGCGACCGGTTCCTGAGTGAGGTCGAAAAGGTCTACGCCCGCCTCGGCCGCTGCCAGATCGCGGTCAGCGAGGGAATCGTGGACTCGATGGGCCGGCCCATCGCCACGACGCTGGTCGAGCACCTCGACAAGGACGCGCACGGCAACGTGCAGCTCTCGGGCGTCGGCGTGCTGGGCGATTCGCTCGCCGAGCTGGTCAAGAAGAACATGAAGGTGCCCGCGACCGGCAAGGCGCCCCGGACACGGGCCGACACGTTCGGCTACCTCCAGCGCTGCTGGCCCGACCCCTCACCCATCGACATGAAGGAAGCGCGCGAGGCCGCTGAGTTCGCCGTCTCGTGCGCCGCCAAGGGCCACCACTCCGGCTCGGTCGCGATCGTGCGCGAGAAGGGCCGGAAGTACAAGGCCGGGTACAGGCTGATCGGCCTCGGCGACGTCGCGGCCAAGACCAGGACCATGCCGCCGGAGTTTCTCGACGGGCCGAGCAACGTCAGCCGTGCATTCCTCGACTACGTCACCCCGCTGGTGGGCAGGCTGCCGTTGATGGAACGGCTGTAGCCGCGCCCGCCGCCCCGAGAACGATCACGGCCCCACGCCCTTCAGGTCCGTCGACGTGTACGTCCCGCGCACGATGGCGTCGTCCCACCACGCGCGGAAGCGCGTCAGGTCGCCGTCGGTCACCGTCCCGTCGCCGTCGAAGTCGCCCATCAGGTACGTCGCCGCGCCCGCCGACGCGTTGGCCTTCACGGCCCGCGTCGCGAAATCGAGGTCCACGTCGGTGACCCGCCCGTCGGCGTCATAATCCGCCGCCGCGGCGATCTTCCCCATGTCGTACACGCGCTGCACGACCTCGATGTAACGGAAGAAATCGCGGTACTCGGCCCGGCCGACGTCCTCGTTCCCCGCCCAGAGCACCCAGCCCAGGTCGTCGCGCCAGGGGCCGGTCCACGGGCGCGCGGCGCTGTCGGCGCGGAAGAACCGCACGGCGTCCTCGATCGACGCGCGGTACGGGCGCGGCTCGCGCCCGTCGATGAACATCAGGCCCAGCTCGGTCGCCGCGGGCCTGAGCGCGCCCGAAGGGTCCGCCAGGCGCCACAGGTCGGGCTCGTACCCCCAGGCCTCGCGGCCGGGGTAGGCGCTCTGCACGTACGGCAGCGTGCACACCCACGGGGACTCGGCGAGGTACGTGGCGTCGGGCGTCTGGCTCCCGCGCTCGTCGACGGCGATCACGCACCGCGCGCGCCCGCCGGCGGTGTCGACCCGCATCAGGCGAGGGATCGCCTCGCCGCCGAAGCGGACGTGCTCGCCGCTCCGCGGGACGATGAAGTCGGGGTGGGCCCGCATCGCGCCGACGACGCAGGGCTTGGTGGCCGAGTGGTCGAGCCAGTACTCGCGGAACCCAAGCTCGGCCCACGGGCTCACGTTCAGGTACATCTTCCGCACGTGGTCGGCGTCGCCCACGTCCAGCGGCGCCGAGGGGTGCATGCTGAGGCACGCCACGTCGCGGTTGATGTAGAACCCGCCGTAGACGCCGAGCGAAACCGGATCGCCCGAGCGCTCCTTGGACTCGATCCAGGCGCGGAGGCGGGTCTGGATCGCTCGCTTGTGTCCGCTCGGGAGCGACCAGTACTGCGCGGAGGAGTAGTACGCCCCTTCGGGCTCGATGGTCTCCTGGCCGCCCGGCATGTACAGCACCATGCGCCGGAACCCGCGGGCGTAGCAGTTGTTCAGCCGGACGATCAGGTTGTACACGGCCCGCTCGCCGTCGGGCTGGTTCCACCAGGGAGACCAGCGCCGCGGCCCGGTGCGATCGCCGTTCAGGCACGCCAGCAGCACGAC